>JAMOVS010000153.1 GCA_027061845.1 Thermaceae bacterium | reverse complement strand
CCACCCCTGGCGACCGTCCTCCGCCACCCGCGCCGCCACCTGGCGGGGGTCGCGGAGCCCCGCGAGCCTGAGCTTTCGCGCTTCCGCGCCGTAGTAAAGCGGGTGGGCGTGGGCGTCGGCGATCCCTGGGGTGACGCGCCCGACCCGGATCCGCTTCTCCCCGGGGTAGCGGGCGAGGAGATCCTCGGCCGGGGCGACCTCGAGGATCCTAGGCCCAGCGACCCGCACCCCAAACCCCTTTCCGTAGCCCGAGACCTCCCCCAAGAGCAGCACGCTCCCAGCCTATACTGAGGACCGGTTTGGCCGAGCGACGCTATCTCTACCGCGGCAAGATCCTCGCCCTCGCCATCGAGGACGGGCGCTGGGAGATCGTCGAGCACAAGGACGCGGTGGCGGTGCTCGCGATGCGCGAGGGGAAGCTGCTCTTCGTCGAGCAGTACCGGCCAGCGATCCGGGCCGTCACCCTGGAGCTCCCCGCCGGGTTGGTCGAGCCGGGGGAGGATCCCCGGGAGGCCGCCCGCCGCGAACTTATGGAGGAAGCCGGCTTCGACGCCGAGATGCAAGAACTCTTTAGCTTCTATTCGAGCCCCGGCTTTACCGACGAGAAGATCACCCTCTTCCAGGCCAGGGGGCTAGTTCCCCGGCGGCGTCCCCCTGACCCCGGGGAGGCGCTCAAGGTCCGCTGGCTTCCGCTCGACGAAGCCCTCTCCAAGCTCTTTTCCGGCGAGCTGATCACCAGCAGCCCCACCGTCGCCGGGCTGCTTTGGCTCAGGGGCCAGCGATGATCCTGGTCAACGACCCCAAGGACGTTCCCACCGGTCCCAAGGTCATCGCCGTCGGGAGCTTCGACGGCGTCCACCTGGGCCACCGGGCCCTCTTGGCCCGGGCGCTCGCCCTGGCCCGCGAGCACCGCCTACCCCTGCTCGTCTACACCTTCGACCCCCCCACCAAGGTCTTCACCCAGGGCGCTCCGGTGCTCTCGACCCTCTCGGAGAAGGCCGAGCTGCTGGCGGGAGCCGGGGCCGAGGTGGTGTTGGCGGTTCCCTTCGACGCCGAGTTCGCCCGGCGTAGCAAGGAGGCTTTTTTAAGCGAGCTCGCCGAGCTGGAGCCCCGCTTCCTGGTGGTCGGGGAGGACTTCCGCTTCGGCCGCGGCCGCCAGGGTGGCCCGGAGGACTTGAAGACCGTCGCCCCCACCGAGACCGTTCCCCTGCTCGCGCTCGGCGGGGCCCCGGTCAAGTCGAGCCGCATCCGCGCCCTGCTCGAGGCCGGCGAGGTCGAGGCCGCCCGCCACCTGCTCGGCTACCCCTACCGCGTCAGCGGGGTGGTCGTCCCCGGCGACCGGCGGGGGCGCACCCTGGGCTTCCCCACCGCCAACCTGGCGGTGCCCCGGCAAAAGGCCCTCCCCCCCGGCGTCTTCGCGGTCTGGGCGCGGCACCGGGGGCGCTCGATCGGCGGGGTGGCCAACGTCGGCACCCGCCCCACCTTCGGCGACCGCGCCGACAAGCGCCTGGAGGTCCACCTGCTGGAGCCCGCCCCCGAGCTCTACGGCGAAGAGCTCGACGTCGAGTTCGTCTCCCGGTTGCGTCCGGAGAAGGCCTTTCCCAGCGGCGAGGCCCTGCGGCGGCAGATCCAGGCCGACGTCGCCGCCGCCCGCCGACGGCTCTACGGCGACTAAACTGAAAACGTGGACCCCCGGTTCCGGGCGCTTCGCGAGGTGGCGCGGGCGGCGGCCTCCAGCCCCAACCCCCAGGCCGCCCTGGTGCGGGGACTGCGGGCCCTGCTCGACTGCTACCGACTCCCCTGCGGCGAGGTCTTCGTCCCCCAGGGACCCGGACTCGCCCTGCGGGCGCTCGAGGGCTGCGAGGGCAACTGCCCGCTCCACGACCCCATCCGGGCCCTGGCCGCCCGGGCCCTCAACGAGGGGCGGGTCTTGCGGACGCCGGCGCTGGTGGCGGTGCCGATCCCCGGGGAGCGGGGTCCCCGGGCGGTCTACGCCTTCGCCCGCCGGGACCTGGCCGAACCCCTGGACGACGCCTTCCTCGAGGCCCTGGCCAGCGTGGTGGGGCTCTGGATCGACCACGCCGAGCTCTACCAGCGGCTCGAGACCCGCGAGGCCGAGCGCGGCCGGCTTCTCCGGCGGCTGCTGCTGGTGCAGGAGGAAGAGCGCCGCCGGATCGGCCGCGAGCTCCACGACGATCTGGGCGCCCACCTCACCGCCGCCCTGCTGGCGCTCAAGACCGGCCGGGAGGAGGACGCCCGGGAGCAGATCCGGACCGCGATGGCCACGGTGCGGCGGGTGTCCCGGGCGCTCCGGCCCCAGGCCCTGGAGGAGCTCGGCCTGGAGGGGGCGCTGCGGGCGCTGCTCGCGGCCAGCGGCCTCCCCTACCGCCTGGAGGCGCGACTCTGCCCCCTCGACCCGCTGGTCGAGATGGTCGCCTTCCGGGTGCTGCAGGAAGCGGTGACCAACGCCATCCGCCACGGCCACCCCACGCGGCTCGAGCTCCGGCTCGTCTGCCAGGGGGAAAGGCTCCTGGGCGAGCTGCGGGACGACGGACGGGGTTTCGACCCCGCCACCACCCCGCCCGGCGTGGGTCTGGTGGGCATGCGGGAACGGGTGGAACAGCTGGGCGGCGAGCTTTCGATCGAGAGCCGGCCGGGAGCGGGCACCCGGGTGCGCTTCTCCCTGCCGCGGGAGGCGCCGTGAAGATCGCCCTGGTGGAGGACCACGCGGTGGTGCGCGCGGGGCTCCGGCTGCTCCTGGAGGCGAGCGGCCACCGGGTGGTCGCCGAGTACGGCAGCGCTGCCGAAGCCGAGACCCTCCCCGCGGGGCTCGCCGAGGTGGTGATCCTCGACCTCGCCCTCCCCGACCGCCCCGGCCTCACCCTGATCCCGGCGCTCGCCGAGCGGGCCAAGGTGCTGGTCCTCAGCCTCCACGCCGACCCCGTCCACGTGCGGGAGGCGCTGCGTCTCGGGGCCCGGGGCTACCTCAGCAAGGAGGCGGCCGACACCGCCCTGCTCGACGCCCTGGCGGCGCTCGCGCGGAACCAGCGTTACGTCGAGCCCCGGCTCGCCGGGGCGCTGGCCGAGGCCGAACCCGGCCCCGGACGGCTCTCGCCCCGGGAGCGCGAGGTGGTGCGGTTGCTCTCCCAGGGCTACAGCCTCCGGGCCATCGCCGAGCGGCTCGGGATCAGCGAGAAGACCGCCTCCACCTACAAGACCCGCGCCCTCGACAAGCTGGGGCTCGAAAGCCTCCCCGAGCTGGTCGAGTGGGCGCGGCAAAACCTCGAGCTGTAAGAACTTTCCTGACAACCGCGTCGGAAGCCGGCGGTCGCGGAGGCCGCCCGCCCCCGCCAGGGTAGGGGTTGATGAACGCGCTCGCCGCCCTGGGCTCGCTGATCGCCGCCGGCTTCGCCCCGCCGGGGCCGGCCCTGGCCGAGGACCTGGCCCAGGGGCGGATCGCCGCGCTGATGGCGGAGGTGGCCGAGGAAGAGGGGCTCTCCGCCCCCGAACTCGCCCTGCCCCCCTTCCCCCAGCTCGAGACCGCCTACGTGGGACTCTTCGTCAACCACCCCGGGGGGGTGCCGGTGCCCCCCTACGTCGGCTACGCCGAGGACGGGCGCCTCTTCGGCCCCGCCTTCGACCGCTTGCTGGGCTTCCTCGAGGCCCGCGGGGTGGTGCCCAAGCCCACCTTTAGCGACCTGCCCGACCACGTCGCCGCCGTCGGCGAGGCCCTCGCCCTGCTGGCCGAGCGAGACCCGGAAGCCGCCCAGCGGCTGGCCCGGGAGCACCTGCTCCCCTGGTTCCGGCGTTACGCCGACCGCCTGCAGGCGAGCGACCCCACGGGCTTCTACGCCGCGCTGGCGGGGTTCGTGCGCGCCGCCCTGATTCGGGAGGTAGACGGTGAAGCTTAAACGGAGGACCTTCATTCAACTGGCCGCCGCCACCCTGGGCGCCTTCGGCCTCAGGGCCGAGGCCAAGCCCTTCTTCCTCGAGCGCCGCCGCCCCTGGTACCGGGGCGAGGTGACCACCCTTCCCTCGACCTGCGACCAGTGCTTCTGGAAGTGCAGCATCCTGGTCCGGGTCGAGGGGGGGCGGGTGCGCAAGCTCGAGGGCCACCCGGAAAACCCCCGCACCCGCGGACGTCTCTGCCCCCGGGGGCAGGGCGGCCTGGGCCAGCTCTACGACCCCGACCGGCTCAAGTACCCGCTCCTCCGCACCGGCGAGCGGGGCGAAGGGAAGTTCAAAAAGGCCAGCTGGGAGGAGGCGCTCGACTTCATCGCCGAGCGCATGCTCGCCCTCAAGGAACGCTACGGCCCCGAGACGATCGCCTTCTTCACCCACGGCGGCGGCGAGTCCTGGTTCTCCGAGTACCTGGCCGCCGCCTGGGGCAGTCCCAACGTGGCCAAGCCGGCGGTCTCGGTCTGCGTCGCCCCCCGGGAGACCGCCAGCCAGTGGACCTTCGGCCGGCCGGTCGGAGGGCACGCCCCGGTGGACTGGACGAACGCCCGCTACATCGTGCTGATCGGCCACCACATCGGCGAGGACACCCACAACACCCAGCTCCAGGACTTCGCCCAGGCCCTCCGCCGGGGGGCCAAGCTGGTGGTGGTCGACCCCCGCCTCTCCACCGCCGCCGCCAAGGCCCACCGCTGGCTCGCCATCAAGCCGGGCACCGACCTGGCCCTCCTGCTCGCCTGGATCCACGTCCTGATTAAAGAAGACCTCTACGACGCCGACTACGTCGCCCGCTACACCACCGGCTTCGAGGCGCTCCGCGCCCACGTCGAGCCCTTCACCCCCGAGTGGGCCGCCGAGATCACCGAGATCCCCGCCGACACCATCCGTCAGGTGGCCCGCGAACTCGGCGCCCACCGGCCGCGGGCGGTGCTGCCGCCCTCGCGGCACACGGTCTGGTACGGCGACGACACCCAGCGGATGCGGGCGCTCTTCATCCTGAACGCGCTGCTCGGGAACTACGGCCGCGAGGGCGGCTTCTACCTGGCCAAGGCGCCCTACCTGGAGAAGTACCCCCACCCGCCCTTCCCGCTGGAGCCGGCGGCCGGCGGCTGCGGCGGCGCCTCGGCGGGGAAGGAAGAGGTCCCCGAGGGCTTCCGCCCCCGGGCCGACAAGGGCAAGTTCTTCGCCAAGTCCACCGCCATCCAGGAGCTGATCGAGCCCATGCTCACCGGCGAACCCTACCCCATCAAGGGGCTCTTCGCCTACGGCACCAACCTCTTCGCCGCCATCCCCAACGTGCCGCGCACCAAGAAGGCCCTAGAGGCGCTCGAGCTCTTCGTCGCCGTCGACGTCCTGCCCCAGGAGTACACCCTCTGGGCCGACGTCGTCCTCCCCGACGCCACCTACCTGGAGCGCTACGACGACCTGATCGCCATCGCCTACAAGGACCCCCTGATCCAGCTGCGCCAGCCGGCGGTGGAGCCGCTCTGGGAGGCCCGGCCGGCCTGGTGGATCGCCCGCGAGCTGGGAATCCGGCTGGGGCTCTCCCGCTTCTTCCCCTGGAAGGACGTCGAGGAATACCTCGAGGCCCGTCTCTCCGCCATCGGTCAGAGCCTCGAGGCCCTTAAGGAAAAGGGCTTCATCCAGCAGCGGGGGCGGCCCTGGCTTTCCTCCTGGGAGCGCTGGCGGCAAAACCCCTTCAAGACCCCCTCCGGCAAGATCGAGCTCTACTCCGAGACCTTCGCCGAAGCCGGGCTCGACCCCCTGCCCCGCTACACCCCCCACCCCGAGCCGCCCCCCGGTCACTACCGCCTGCTCTACGGCCGCAGCCCGGTGCACAGCTTCTCCAAGACCCAGAACAACTGGATCCTCCTGGAGATGGACCCCGAGAACGAGGTCTGGATCCACCCCGACGAGGCGGAAAGGCTCGGGGTCGAAACCGGCCAGTACGTCTGGCTGGAGAACCCGGACGGCGTCCGCGAGGGGCCGGTGCGGGTCTGGGTGACCCGGAGGATCCGGCGCGACTGCGTCTACCTGGTCCACGGCTTCGGCCACCGCGCCCCCGGGCTCCGCCTGGCCCGCGGGCGGGGGGCCAGCGACACCGCGCTGCAGACCCGCTACGACCTCGATCCCATCTCCGGCGGGGCCGGCCTGCGCAACAACTTCGTCCGTCTGGTCCCCGGGGCGCCCCGGCCCCAGCACCCGCCGATCGGCCGCCTGGCCCGGGAGAGGAGGCTCTAGATGGCCCGGTACGCGATGGCAATCGACCTCGAGGCCTGCGTGGGTTGCGCCGCCTGCGCCGTCGCCTGCGTCACCGAGAACCAGGTCCCCCCGGGCGTGACCCGGCTTTGGATCCGGGAGATCGAGGAGGAAGGCCCCTCCCGCCCCCAGGTCGAGTTCCGCCCGGAGCAGTGCTACCACTGCGAGAACCCTCCCTGCGTCCCGGTCTGCCCCACCGGGGCCACCTACCAGCGCCAGGACGGCCTGGTGCTGCTCAACCCGACGAAGTGCATCGCCTGCGGCGCCTGCGTGGTCGCCTGCCCCTACGACTCCCGCTTCCTCCACCCCGACGGCCACGTCGACAAGTGCACCTTCTGCGCCCACCGCCTGGAGGCGGGGCGGGACCCCGCCTGCGTCGAGACCTGTCCCACCGGGGCCCGCGTCTTCGGCGACCTCGAGGACGAGGAAGGCCGGCTCCGGGCGGCGCTCGCCTCGGCCCGGCGGGTCGACGTGCGCAAGCCCCACCTGGGCACCGAGCCCCGGCTCTTCTACCTGAACGCCCCCCGGGCGACCGGGCTTGGAGGTGAGGAATGACCAGCTTCTACGGAATTCACCCCAGCGCCGAGGTCTGGCACGGGCTCACCCTGCTGCACTTCTTCCTGGTCGGGCTCGCCGGCGGCAGCGCCTTCCTGGCCGCGCTCTCGCGGCTCCGGGGTGAAGGCGCCTCCCGGAACCTCCTGCTCTTCGCCGCCCTCTTCGTGGCCCTCGACCTGGCCGTGCTCTGGCTCGAGAGCCCCGCCCGCTTCCGCTTCACCCACGTCTGGCTCTTCGCCACCTTCCGGCCCGCCTCGGCGATCTCCTGGGGGGCCTGGGGGCTGCTCCTGACGCTGCTTCTTTCGCTGGCGCTGGCCTTTCGCAAGGGCCCGGAGCGGATCCTGGTCCCGCTGCTCTTCGCGAGCAGCCTGGTGGTGCTCGCCTACCCCGGGATGCTGCTCAGCGAAAACCCCGGACGGCCGCTCTGGGACGGCTTCGTCACCGGGCTGATGCCGCTGACCGGTCTGGCCCTGGCGGTGGCCTTCTGGCTCGTCTTCCTGCGGGGGAGCCTGCCCCGCCTGGCCCCCCCGGTCTTCCTCACCGCCGGCGTCGCCGCCCTGCTCTACCCCTGGGGGCTGCTCCACGGCGACGCCGGAGAACGCGCCGCCTGGGCGGGCCTCTGGCAGGACGCCGGGCTCTTCTACCTGGCGGCGGCGTTGCTGCTTCTTCTGGCCGGCTTCTTCCGCCGCCGGCCCGAGCTCGCGGGAGGGCTCGCGCTCCTTGGGAGCACGCTCCTGCGCTCCTTGATCGTGGTGTTCGGCCAGTAGGGGCGCCTGCCCCTGGCAAAGAAGGAGGGGATTGCTATGCGGAGGTTGGTAAAGGTCTTGTTGGTGGCAGGGCTCTTCGCGGTTCCTGCCTGGGCCCAGGCGACGGTCACCGAGACCGAGGCCGCAAAGGCGGTCATGCAGGTCATCCAGGAGATCAGCCAGGAGCACTGGGGCCTGCTCACCCCGGAGAAGGCGGTCGACTTCATCGAGAGCCTGAACCCCTTCATCCTCGACGTGCGCACCCCCGAGGAGTGGGCCGAGACCGGGGTGATCCCGGGAGCGGTCAAGATCACCCTGACCGAGCTGGATCAGCACCTGAACCAGTTGCCGCCGAAGACCCGACCGGTCCTGGTCTACTGCAAGGCCGGCCTGCGCGGCGAGCTGGCCCTGATGTACCTGAAGACGCTCGGCTACAAAAACGTCAAGAACATCAAGGGCGGGCTCACCGCCTGGCTCAACGCCGGCCTGCCGGTAGAAAAGTAAACGGGCCTCACTCCCGCGCCCCCCGCACCCCGCGGGGGGCCACCCATTCTTCCTCCTGGCGCGTCCCGTCGAAGCGCACCAGCAGGGCCAGCCGGGCCCGGGAGTAGACCCGGTGGGGCTCCTTGGGGATGAAGGCGGTGACCACGTCGACGAAGCGGGGCTTTCGGTACTCCAGCACCACGTGAAGCGGCAGCTTGAGCCGGGGGCTGACCACGATGTACCCCAGGACCAGCATGCGGGCGTCCTCGGGGTAGACCGCCAGCTCCCGGCCGTACTCGATGGCCCGCACCACGTCGAGCTCGGTAAACCCCTCGACGCGCATGTGGCGGGCCGCGTGGGGCCCGATGCGGTAGCGTCCCTCGCGCACGTAGGGCACGAGTTCGGAAAGCCTACGAAGTTTCATCGCCGCGCCTCGGGGCGATTATACGGGAGCCGGAGCAGGCGCTCCGGGTCGGCCACCGCCAGGAAGACGCCGCAGACCCGCTCGGCGCCGGCGGAAAAGAGCGCCTCGGCGGCCCGGCGGAAGGTGGCTCCGGAGGTGAGCACGTCGTCGACCAGGAGCACCCGGGCGGGCGCCGGGGCCCGGGGGGCGAAGACCTGGGGCAGCCGGTGCCGGGGCTTCCTTCGGGTTTGGCTTGGGGTGTAGCGGCGGCGCGAGAGCAGCGCTTGGAAGGGAAGCCCGAGCTCCCGGGCCAAGCCGCGGGCGAGCAGGGCCGGCGGGTACTGCCCGCGAAGGAGCGCCCGCCACGGGAAGGTGGGAACGAAGGTCACCGCCCCGGCGGCGAAGCCGGCCGCTTGGACCTGGAGCGCGAGCCGCTCCGCCGCCCAGTCGAGGGCCTCCCGGTTTTTCCGGTACTTGACCGCCCGCACCAGCCCCCGAAGCTCGGCGTAGCGCCCCAGGTAGACCGCCTGCCCTTTCCGGGCAGGGATCAGCTTTTCCCGGCAGGCGCGGCAGACGCCGGGAGCGTCCAGCGGTCCCCCGCAGACCGGGCAGCGGAGCCCGAAAAAGCCCTCCACCCAGGGCATTTGCCCCGAATATAATGGCTTTGATATGGCCGGACACAGCAAGTGGGCCCAGATTAAGCGCAAGAAGGCGGCCAACGACGCCAAGCGCGGGAAGCTGATCACCAAGCACCTGCGCGCCATCCAGGCCGCCGCCCGCTCCGGCGGCAGTCCCGACCCGGCGGCCAACGTCGCCCTGCGGAACGCCATCGAGGCCGCCCGCCGGGACGACGTTCCCATGGAGAACATCGAGCGGTTGCTGGCCCGCCTGCGCGGCGAGGGGGAAGGGGCCACCCGCTTCGAGGAGGTGGTCTACGAGGGCTACGCCCCCGGGGGGGTGGCGGTGCTGGTCTTCGGCCTCACCGACAACCGCAACCGCACCGCCGGCGAGGTCCGCCACGTCTTCTCCAAGCACGGCGGCAGCCTCGGGGGGTCGGGTTCGGTGGCCTGGCAGTTCGAGAAGCGGGGGCTGATCGTGCTCCCGGATACCGGCGAGGAAGCCCAGGAGCTGGCCATCGAGCTCGGCGCCGAGGACCTGGTGGAGTCGGACGGGGTCCTCGAGGTCTACGTCGCCCCCGGCGAGGTCTACTCGCTGGCCCGGAGCTTCGAGGAAAAGGGCTACAAGCCGCAGGCCGCCGAGGTCACCATGGTGCCCCAGAACACCGTCCGCCTGGCCCCCGAGGAGGCGGCCAAGGTGATGCGGCTGGTGGAGGCCCTGGAAGACCTGGACGACGTGCAGGCGGTCTACACCAACCTCGACCCGGAGTCGATCGCCGTCCCCGGATGAGGGTCCTCGGGGTCGACCCCGGCATCAGCAACCTGGGCCTGGCCGCCGTCGAAGGGGACGCCAAGAAGGCCAGGCTGCTGCTTTCCCGGGTGCTCATCACCCGTCCCCAGGAGCCCGCCACCCTGCGGGTGGGGCGGCTCTTCGAGGGGGTCCGCTCGGCGATCCTCGAGGCCGAGCCCGAGGCGCTCGCGCTCGAGGCCCAGTACTTCTACCGCCAGAACGAACGCGCCTTCCAGGTGGGCTGGGGCGTGGGCGCGGTGCTCGCCGCCGCCCACCTCGCCGACCTGCCGGTCTACGCCTACGGGCCGATGCAGATCAAGAAGGCGCTGGTGGGCCAGGGCCGGGCGGACAAGGCCCAGGTGGCCTTCATGGTGCGGGCGCTCCTGGGCCTCTCGGCACCGCTCTCCCCCAGCCACGCCGCCGACGCCGCCGCCGTTGCCCTCACCCACCTGGCCCAGCCCGCCCACCAGCGCCCGCGATTCCGCATCTAACCGGTCCTGTGGCATCATGGGGCTATGCCGAAAGGGAGCGCGTTTCGCCGGCTGCTCGGGTTGCTGCTCCTGGTGGGGCTGATCGCCGGCGGTGCCCGGGCCCAGGGGGTCCGGGAACTGGGCATGGGGGGCGTCTACCTCCCCGGCCTTGCCAGCGCCGACCAAAACCCGGCCTTCGCCGCCATCGGCGACCCCTACCGCTACACCACCTGGACCCTGCCCCTGGGCGCGCTGGGGCTTTTCCTCCCCGACCGCAGCCCGCTCTACTACTTCACCGACCCCGAGGCCTTCTATTCCCACTTCGACCTGCTGAGCTTCTACGACCAGCTCCGTCACCCGGCCACCTTCCTCTTCAACCCCGCCCGTAGCCCCGAGGAAGTGGTCATCGAGATCGCCGCCGACCGGGTCCGGGTCACCGACGGCCGGGGGAATCCCCTGCGGATCCCTGCCTCGCTCGCGGCCCCTTCCCCGCGCGTGCCCAGCCTCACCCCCCCACCCGTGATCAAGATCCCCTTCCGAATCGGTTCCGCCTTTGCCAGCTCGATCGGGCTCTTCGTCGGCGCCGAGAACCTCTCGCTGCGCCCCAACCCGGCCCTGGCCGGGCTACTCGCCGGCGGCGCCCTGGAGGCCAACGAAACCTACGAGCTCACCGCCCGGGGCACGACCCAGACCGGCCTCACGCTGGACTTCGCCTTCGCCCTGCCGGTCCCGTCGCCGCCGGAAGCGCGGGTCTACCTGGGAGCGAGGGGATCGGCCTTCCTGGGGCTCGCCAGGCTGGAGGGCGAGCTCAGCTACCGCGTGTTCACCGACGCCGACGCCAAGCCCGAGCGCAGCGAGCGCCGGTCCCGGGTCTTTTACAGCCGGCTGGGCGACGGCTACGGCTACGGGGCCCGGATCGACCTGGGCCTGGCCCTGGTCAACGAAGCCGGTACCTTCGGCGTCGGGGTCCAGAACCTGGTGGGCTTCGCCCGCTGGCAGGGAACCGAGCGGGTGGACACCCCGGAGGGCACCAGCGAAAGGCCCAAGACCCTAAGCTACGCCGGTTTCCGCCCCGCCTTCTACCTGAGCGGCGCCGGCTACGCCGAGTCCGAGGAGCTCGGCCGGGTGCTGCTCGCCGCCGACCTGGGCTACGACGGCGCGATCTACGGCCACGCCGGCGCCGAGCTTTCCCTGGGGCCGGCCCGCCTTCGCGCCGGTCTCGGCTACCAGAACGGCCTCCAGCTAGGGGCCGGCGTGGGATTGGGGCTGGGATCGCTCAAGCTCGACCTGGCGCTCACCGGTTGGCGCTCCGACTGGGACGGCCACCTGGTCTTCGGGCTCACCGCCGGGGTGGGGTTTTGAGGGAGGGGGAAGGCGATGAAGAAGCTGCCGATCATTCTGGCCGCGCTCCTGCTGCTTTCGGGCTGCAGCATGCACACGCGCTACACCCTGGATCTGAAGCTGGCTGGCTTCCTCGGCGAGCTGGCCCGCGGATCGGTGGAGCTGCCGGCCTACCAGAGCTTTGAGGTCTACCTCCCGGACGACCAGGACGGCGACCTCACCACCCCCGACCCCGACGGGGCCCCGGTCCAGATCCCGGCGCTGGCCGGCAAGCTGGAGCGGATTCGCATCCAGCTTCGAGCCACCATCGAGGAAACCGGGGGCCAGCCGCTGGCGCTCTCGGCCGCGATCTACGTCGGTGGGATCGACGCCGCCGACCTCTACCACGGCGACGGGGTGAAGCTCGGGGAGGCCTCCCTGCGGCTCGCGGCCGGCGAATCGGGGACGCTCGATCTGGAGATTTCCCTGCAAGAGGGGGACCCCGGCTACGACCGCATCGCCGGCGGCGAGTTCCGTTTGGGCCTTAAGCTCTCCGGCTCGGCCCGGGCCTTCGAGTACGCGATCGAGCATCTGGAGCTGAGGCTGACCACGCCGCCGCTGGGAGAGCTGCTCCGCTGAACCGTCTTCACGTTTTTCTCAGAAGTCTCAGCCCGGACGCTCGGGCATCGCGTATAATTTTCAAGGAGGTGATGGACTTGAAAAAGTCGCTTCTGGTGCTCTTGGCAATCGCGTTGGGGGCTTTGGCGTTCGCCTCCACGAACGGGGAACAAGTCTATCAAAAGCACTGCTCGAGCTGCCACCAGCCCACCGGTAAGGGCATCGCCGGGGCCTTCCCCCCGCTGGTGGAAGTGGTGCCCGAGTATCTGGAAAAGGGTGACCTGGGCCGGAAGTTTTTGATCCACGTGGTGCTCTACGGGATCCAGGGCGAGATCACCGCCGGCGGCGGCACCTACAACAGCATGATGCCCCCCTACGGCAACCAGCTCTCCGACGAAGAGGTGGCGGCGGTCCTGAACTACATCGCCAAGGCCTGGGGCAACGACAAGCTCCTGCCCAAGGACTTCAAGGACTTCACCCCGGAAGAGGTCAAGGCCGAGCGCGGCAAGAAGCTGACCCCGGTGCAGGTCTACGAGGAGTGGAAGAAGCTCGTCAAGTAGCCCCGGATCGACCCGAACGGGGGCGCCTAAGGCGCCCCCGTTTTGGGTATAGGATGGCAGCGGTGCGAAAGCTTCTCCTCCTGGTCGGGCTGCTTTCGGCGGCCTGGGCGAGGGAGCCGGTGACGGTGGCGGCGGCCTCCAGCCTGAACGCTCCCCTGCGGGCCCTCGCCGCCCGCTTCCAGGAGGAGCGGGGCATCCCGGTCCGGCTGGTCTTCGCCGCCTCCGGCAAGCTGGCCCTGCAGCTCAGAAAGGGCGCTCCCTACGACCTCTACCTCCCCGCCGACCCCGCCTATCTGGAGGCCCTGCCCCGGCCCTTGAAGGCCCGTCCCTTCGCCCGGGGAACCCTGGTGCTCTACCTCCATCCCCGCACCCGGCTCGCCCCCCAGGGGCCGGAGGTCCTGCTCCGGCCCGAGATCCGCCGGGTCGCCCTGGCCCACCCCGAGCTTGCTCCCTACGGCCGGGCGGCGGTCCAGGTGATGCGGCGCTTCGGCGTCTGGCAAGCGGTACAGGAAAAGCTAATCTACGCCGAAAGCGTCGCCCAGGCCGCCGGCTACGCCGCCTTCGCCGCCGACGCCGGCTGGATCGACCTGCAAAGCGCCCAGAGGCTCGCCGGCCCCTACTGGCGGCCCGCGCCGGAGAGCCATTCGCCCCTGGTCTACGTCGCCGCCCTGCTCGTCCCCCGGCGCGAGGCCGAGGCCTTTTTCGACTACTTGCAAACCCGCCGGGCCCAAAGCCTCCTCGCCCGGTACGGGTACCCGCCGCCATGACCGAGGTCTTGCTTCGCAGCCTGGCCCTCGCCGCCGCCAGCTCGGCGGTCCTGCTTCTGGTGGCGGCGCCGCTCGCCTACCTGAGCCGGCGCCCCTACCCCGGCCGCACCCTGGTGGAAACCCTGCTGCTCCTGCCCCTCGCGCTCCCGCCCACCGTCCTCGGGTTTTACCTGCTGCTCCTCTTGGCCCCCGAAGGTCCGGTGGCCCGGCTGCTGGGCTTCGAGCTCGCCTTCAGCTTCCCCGGGATGGTGCTGGGGGCCGCGCTCTTCAGCTTCCCCTTCGCCTACACCGCCTACCGCGAGGCCTTCCGGGCGCTGGACCCGGCGCTCTTGGAAACCGCCCGCACCCTCGGGGCGGGGCCCGGGCGTCGGCTGCGGGAGGTCGTGCTTCCCCTGGTCTGGCCGGGACTCCTTTCCGGCACCCTGCTCGCCTTCGCCCACGCCCTCGGCGAGTTCGGGGTGGTCCTGATGGTCGGGGGCAACATCCCCGGCCGGACCCAGGTGGCCTCCACCTACATCTACGAGCTGGTGGCGCGCCTGGAGCTTGAAAAGGCCCACCAAGCCTCGCTCACCGTGCTGGTCCTCGCCCTGGCCCTGGTCTACCTGACCCGCAGCCTGGAGGAACGATGGAGGTCCGCTACCGGATCACCCGGCCCTACCCGCTAGAGGCCGCCTTCGAGCTGGGACGCTTCACCGCCCTCTTGGGCCCCTCGGGAGCGGGAAAGACCACCCTGATCCGGGCCCTCGCCGGCCTCGTTCCCGGCCGTGGAACTCCCTACGGCGGACTGCCGGCGGAGCGGCGCCCGGTCGGCTACCTGCCCCAGAACCTGGCCCTCTTCCCCCACCTCAACGCCTGGCAGAACGTCGCCTTTCCCCTCGCTCACCTCCCTCCCGGGGAGCGAAAAGAACGGGCACTGGCGCTCCTTGGTCGTTTTGGCCTGAGCGAGAAGGCCGACCGCCGTCCCGCCGAGCTCTCCGGCGGCGAGGCCCGCCGGGTCGCGCTGGCCCGGGCGCTCGCGCGGGAGCCCGAACTGATCCTGCTGGACGAACCCACCGCCGGGCTCGACCGCCCCAACCGCAGCCAGGTGCTGCGGGCGATCCTGGCCGCCTTGAGCTCGGGAAACGTCCGGGCCCTGGTCGCCACCCACGACCCCGAGCTCGCCCAGGCCGCCGACCGGGTGGTGGTTCTGGAGCGGGGAAAGGTTTTGCAGGAGGGGCCGAGCGATCGGGTTTTCAACCACCCTGCCTCTCCCCGGGTGGCCCAGCTGCTGGGCTACGAAAACCGCTTTTCCGGGCGCGTCGTGCAGCGGGAAGGGGAGCTGGCGCTTTTGGCGACCGAGGCCGGACGGCTGTACGCCAAAACCGAGCTTCCGGTAGGGACCCGCGTCGGGATCTTCCTGCGTCCCGAGGAAGTCCTGATCGTACGCGAAGGCCGGCCGCTCTCGCCGGTCGACGCCCAGAACACCCTGGTCGGGCGTCTCCGCTGCGTGCGCCGCATGGGGCCGGTGGTCGAGGCCGAGTTTCAGGGGAGGATCGAGCTTTTGCTGCGACTACCCCGGCACGTCGAGGACCGGCTGGGACTGGCGACCGGCGAAATCCGCCGGGTCGTGCTCAAGCCCCGCTACCTTCAGCTCTTCTCGGAAGAGGAGGACTCCTTCTCCTCCGAATGACCCTCTTCCAAGCCCTTCTTAAACTCCTTGGCCGACTGGCCCAGGCCGCGGGCGAGCTCGGGGAGCTTCCGGCCCCCGAAGAGCAGGAGCACGATCGCCAAGATGATCAGGATTTCCCAGATTCCTAGGTTCATTCCCTCCTCCTAACCGCGCAGGTAGCGCAATCCGGTCCACACTAAGATTACCGCGAAGAGTGTCCGCAGGGTTTCCTCCGGAATTCCCAGGGCGACGCGCCCGCCCAGGAAGGCGCCGATCAGAACCCCCAGCAAGAGCCCGGGGACCACGTCGCGGCGCACGTGCCCCAGCGACCAGTGGGTGTAGGCCCCGATCAGGCTGGGCAGCACCATCGCCGCCAGGCTGGTCCCCTGGGCCAGGTGCTGGTCCAGCCCGCCGCCCAGCACCAGGGCCGGCACCATGACGGTTCCCCCGCCGACGCCGAGGAGCCCGGAGAGGAACCCGGCCAGCCCGCCGGCGAGGAGGAGGATCACCCAGGAGAGCGCCCCCGCCCCGCCCGCCCTCACGTGCGGCAGGTGCTGCTTGAAGGGCAGCAGGAGGGCGGTGATCAGCAGGAAGACCCCGAAGATCTTGCGCAGCGACCGCCCCTTCAGCCGCCGGGTGAAGCGGGCCCCCAGGCGGGCGAACAAGACCGCGGTGACCGCCAGCAAAAAGGCCGCGGTCCAGTCCACCGACCCCCCCAGGGCGTAGGCGATCGCCCCCACGATCGCGGTCAGGCTCACCGCCACCAGGCTGGTTCCGTGGGCCTCGTGCTGCGAGAGCTTGAGGATCGCCACCAGCATGGGGACGATCAAGACGCCCCCGCCTAGCCCCAGCAGGGCCCCGAAGGCGCCGGCAAGAAGTCCGATAACGAAGGGCCACACGTGAAGGAACTATAGCACGCGCAAAAGCCGGTCCCGGTAGACCAGCTCGACCAGGCCGACGGCCAGCATGACGGTGACCAGGCTGGTGCCGCCGTAGCTCACGAAGGGAAGGGTGATCCCGGTGACCGGGGCCACCCCCAGGGTGACCCCCACGTTGACCAGGACCTGAAAGGCCAGCATGGAAAAGATCCCCGCCACCAAGAGCCGGTCCTCCAGGTAGGGCAGGGAAAGCGCCAGCGCGATCAGGCGCCAGAAAAGAACCCCGTAGGCCAGGAGCAGGCCGAACGCCCCCACGAAGCCCATCTCCTCGGCCACCACCGCGAAGATGAAATCGGTGTGGCGAAAGGGGACGAACCCCAGCTGCGACTGGGTCCCCTGCCCGTAGCCCTTCCCGGTCATGCCCCCCGAGCCCACCGCGATCATCGACTGGATGACCTGAAAGCCGCTCCCCAGCGGATCCCGGGTGGGGTTGAGTGCGGTCAGGATGCGCTCCTTTTGGTGGGGCAGGAGCCGGGGCCAGAGCACGGTGGGAAAGAGCACCACCAGGGTCGCCGCTCCCGCGATCAGGTGCCGCCAGGGCATCCCCCGGGCGAAGAACATCCCGGCCACCATCGCCGCCATCACCATGGCGCCGCCGAGATCGGGCTCGGCGGCGGTCAGCAGGATCGGCAGCCCGGCTACCGCCAGCGGCAACGCGTAGTCCCAGAGTCGCTCCAGCGGGCGCGCGGCCAGGACCCGCGCCAGCATCAACGCCAGCGCCAGCTTGGCGAACTCGGAGGGCTGAAAGCGCAGCGGCCCGAAGACGAACCAGGCCCGGGCCCCGTTGATCTCCCTGCCCACCAGCAGCACGGCCAGCAAGAGCACCACCGAAAGCAGGTAAAGCCAGGGCGCCAGGCGGAAGAGCCGGGGCTTGCTCAAAAGCTGCGCCGCCAGCGCCAAGAACAGCGCCAGCGCCAGCCAGACCCCCTGCCGCAGCACGTAACCGCTGCTGGGGGCGGCGCTGCCCAGAACGAAGAGGCCGAAGAAACCGAGGGTGAGGGCGATCGCCCAGAGGCCCCAGTCGTAGTCCCAGCGAAAATTCACGTCTGGACCGGGACCTCCGCGATCAATACCATATGGTCGCCGCGCTCCTCGAGCCGGACCTCCACCCCGTGCTCGTCGGCGGGGAAGTAGCGCTTCAGGACCTCCAAGAGCTCCGACTTGAGGTCCTCGAGTTTCCCCGGGGGGAGCTTGGCGCGGTCGTAGGCGAGCACCAGCTTGAGCCGGTCGCGGGCCTGGTCCTTGCTTTTCTTACGACGCCAAGGCCACCACATCTCAGGACCCTCCGAAGAGCTTACGGACTGCCGCCCAGAAACCCTTCTTGGTCTCCAGGTCGGCGAAGGGAACCTCTTCCCCGCGGATCCGGCGGGCGGTGTCCAAGAGTGCCTTGCCCGCCAGCGAGCCCTTGCGCAGCACCAGCGGCTCGCCCACGTTGGTGGAGACCAGGACCTCCTCGTCCTCGGGGATGATGCCGATCGGCTTGAGCCCCAGGATCTCGATGACGTCCTCGACCGCCAGCATGTCCCCGCGCTTGACCATCTCCGGGCGAAGACGGTTGATCACCAGGTAGTTTTCCTTGATGCCCTTGGCCTCGAGCATGCCGATGATGCGGTCGGCGTCGCGGACGCTGGAGACCTCGGGGTTGACCACCACCAGGGCGCCCTCGGCGGGGGCCGAGGCGGTCTGAAAACCCTTTTCGATCCCCGCCGGCGAGTCGATCAGGACGCGGTCGAAGCCCTCCTCCTCCAAGAGCCGGCGAACGATCTCGGTAAAGCGCTCGGGATCCAGCGCCTCCTTGTCGCGGGTCTGGGCAGCGGGCAGGAGGTAGAGCCCTTCCACCCGCTTGTCCCGCACCAGGGCCTTCTTGAGTTCGGTCTTGCCTTCGATCACGTCGATCAGGTCGAAGACCACCCGCGACTCCAGGCCCATGACCACGTCGAGGTTCCGGAGGCCCACGTCCACGTCGATGACCGCCACCTTCTCACCAAGGTGCGCAAGGGCTGTTCCCACGTTGGCGGTGGTGGTCGTCTTCCCCACCCCGCCCTTTCCTGATGTCACCACGATTGCTCTCGCCTTCACCCGGGGCACCTCCTTAGCGCCTAAGATACACCGCCGTTCTCGGGGGACAAAAGCGAACCGTCACCGGAATAGACTGGGGGCATGAGCAGCAAGGCCCAAGCCCTCCTAAAACGCGAACGCAAGGTGCTCTCGACCAGCTACGTGCGTCCCTACCCCTTCGTCCCCGAGCGCGGGGAGGGGGTGTGGCTCTACGACGTCGACGGAAACCGCTACCTCGACTTCATGGGAGGCATCGCGGTCAACACCACCGGGTACGGCCATCCCAAGGTGCTCGAGGCCGCCCAGGCCCAGATGCAGCGATTCGTGCACGTCTGCTTCTCCGACTTCTCCCACGAGCCCAACGTCTCGCTGGCGGAGCGGCTGGTGGAAAAACTCGGCGGAGGCTACCGGGTTTACTTCGGCAACTCCGGCACCGAGGCGGTGGAAGCGGCGATCAAACTGGTGCGCTACCATACCCGGCGCCCCTACCTGCTGGCCTTCACCGGGGCCTTTCACGGCCGGACCTTCGGGAGCCTCTCCCTGACCAGCTCCAACGTCAAGTACCGGCAGGGGTTCGCGCCCCTCCTACCCGGGGTGGTTCACGTCCCCTACCCCAGCCCCTCCCGGCCGCCCTTCGGGGTCCCGCCCGAGCGTGCCGGCCAGGCGGTGCTCGACTACCTGGAGCACCTCTTCAAGACCAAGCTGCCCCCGGCCGAGGTGGCGGCCTTCTTCGTCGAACCGATCCAGGGCGAAGGCGGCTATCTGCTGCCGGCCCCGGGCTTCTTCAAGGACCTCAAGGCCCTTTTGGAGCACCACGGCATTCTGCTGGTGGCCGACGAGATTCAGACCGGCGCCGGACGGACCGGCACCTTCCTGGCGATGGAGCAGGAAGGGGTCCAGCCCGAGGTGGTGACCCTGGCCAAGGGGCTGGCCTCCGGATTCCCCCTGAGCGCGCTCCTGTTCCGGGAAGAGCTCTCCTCCTGGCCGCCCGGCGCCCACGGCACCACCTTCGGCGGCAACCCGGTGGCGGCCGCCGCCGCCATGGCCACCCTCGACCTTCTGGAGGAAGGGCTGATGGAGAACGCCCGCGAGGTCGGGGCCTTCCTGAAGGCGAAGCTGGAGGAGCTGCTCAAGGGCGTCCCCGGCGTGGTGGAGGTCCGAGGCCGGGGGCTGATGCTGGCGGTGGCGTTCGCCAGCGGCGAGCTCCGCGACCGGGCGGTGAACGCCGCCTTCGAGCGCGGGCTGCTCACCCTGCCCGCGGGTCCGGACGCGCTCCGGATCGCGCCGCCCCTGATCCTCTCCCAGGAGGAGGCGGAGGAGGGGGCGGGCCGGTTGGCGGAGGCGATCCGCGCCCTCGGCTAAGCTGAGGGAGGTATGGTCCGGGTCCTGGGCATCAACGCCTCCACCCGCACCCACGGCCGCACCGCCCGCCTGCTCGAGGAGACTCTGGCGGCGGCCCGCGCCGCCGGCGCCCGCAGCGAACGGGTAGACCTGGTGCGGCTCAATATCCCTTACTGCGCCGCCAACTACTCCGAGGACCCCGACGCCTGCGGTCCGGAGACCTGCGTCCGCGGCGAGTTCGACGACTGGGGACGCCTGTCGCAGCGCATGCTCGAGGCCGACGCCCTGGTCTTCGCCACCCCGGTCTACTGGTTCGCCCCCTCGGCCCGCATGAAGACCCTGGTCGAGCGCATGACCTCGCTGGAGAACAAGGGGCTCTTGCTGGCCGGAAAGCCCTACGCCCTGCTGGCCGCCGCCGAGGAGGACGGCGCCTCCCAGGCGATGGCCCAGCTTTTGGTGACCTTCGGTTTCATGGGAATGGTGCTGGCCCCGCTTGGCCTCGCCTACCACCACAGCCGGCAGCATCCCGACCTCGAGCAGGACGAGGACGCCCTCTCCGACGCCCGCCGGGCGGGGAAAAACCTGGTCGAGCTGGCCCGGCGCCTGGCCGGCGTTAGTTGGGCGGCGGTACCTTCAAAAACCCCTCCGGGATCCCAAGCCGACGCCAGTTGAGCTTCCAGCCCTCCTCCGTTCGCACCAGCGGCGGCCACCAGACGAAGCTGGCGGTGCCGGCGATCTGGGTGCTGGGCAGCGGGCCGAAGATCCGCGAGTCCTCCGATCCCCCCAGCGAGCGGTTGTCGCCCAGCACGAAGTAGTACCCCGGGGGCAGGCGGAGGTTGGGCACGTAGGTCACCGGAAGCCGGTAGCTCTTTTCCTTGAGATCGGGCGGCGGCGGCTCGAGCATCCCGAGCAGGGGCTTCAGGTATCCGGGCAGGCGCTCCACCGGCACGAAGACCCCCCCGATCTGCAGGGAGACCGGCTTGCCCTGGTAAAGGCGGACCACCGGAAAGGAATCCGGATAGGGGGTCAGGTAGCGGGTGATGTGCTCCTCGGGGACCGGGTAGTCGTTGACGAAGAGCTGGCCCCGCTCGATCCGCACCCGGTCCCCGGGGAGGGCCACGATCCGCTTGATGAAGTAGGGGCGAAACTTGAAGCCGAGCACCGGGAAGGGGGCCACCGAGTTCGGCGCCCCCGGGGGCGGCTTGATGATCGCGATCTCGCCGCGCCGCCACTCGTCCAGACCCAGCCGCACCATCCACATCCGGTACTTGGGCACGAAGACCCGCTCGCCGTTTTTCAGCGTCGGGTACATGCTGTTGCCGACCACTTGCACGGTGGTGAAGACGTAGGTGGTTACGATCAGGGCGATCAGCAGCGCCTCGCCGACCTGTCGGAACCACTCGTACCAGAGATAACGGAGGAACTCGCGCGTCACGCCGCCAGTCTACGCCATCGGCGGCGTATAGTTGGGCCGTGGCGATCGTCGGGACCCTGCTTGCAGGCGGCTACCGGGTGGTCCGCCCCATCGCCCGCGGCGCCGTCGCCACCGTCTACCTGGCCTTCGACCGCTTCGGCACCCCCTACGCGCTGAAGGTCTTTCCCAAGGGGATGGAGGCCCGGGCCGAGCGCGAGTGGCGGGTGGGGAGGGCCCTCGAGCACGAGAACGTCAACCCGGTCCTCGAGCGCTTCGTGGTCGCCGACCACCCGGCGGTGCTGCTGGCCTACGCTCCCGGCGAGCGGCTCTCCGACTGGCGCCTGGCCCGTCCCGGCCGGCCGTTCCTCCCGGTCTTCCGCCAGCTGCTCGAGGCCCTCGGGCACATGCACCGCCAAGGCCTGGTCCACCGCGACGTCAAGCCGGAGAACCTGGTGGTCAGCGAAAGCGGCACCGCCCGGCTGATCGACTTCGACCTGAGCGGTCCCCAGCAGGAGCCGCTGGCGCGCGTCCGGTTGGGCACGCTCGCCTACCTCTCGCCGGAGGAGACCCGGGGGGCCGCCCCCTCCCCGGCCTCGGACGTCTACTCCGCCGGCGTGGTGCTCTACTGGGGGCTCTTCGGCGAGCTCCCCTTCGTGGGCTCGCCCAGGGAGGTGGTCCTGGCGCACCGAAACCTCCCCCCGCGTCCGCCCGAGGGGCAGGCGGTTTCCCCGGCGCTCTGGCGCTACCTCGAGCGCCTCCTGGCCAAGGACCCCGGAGACCGCTATCCCGACGCGATCGCTGCCCTAAAGGACCTGCCCCCGGCAGGCGATCTTCCCGGGGGCAGGCGTTTGGAGAACGGGGCTTAGCCGCGCTGCTCGATGGGGATGTAGGGCTTGTCGAGCTCGCCCGAGTACTTGGCCCGCGGCCGGATCAGGCGGTTGTCCTTCTCGGTGTACTCGAGGATGTGCCCCACCCAGCCGGCGATCCGGGCGACCGCGAAGACCGGGGTGAAGAACTCGACCGGGATCCCCAGGTCGGAGTAGACCACGCCGGAGTAGAAGTCGACGTTGGGGTAGATCCCCTTGGGGGCCAGGTACTTCTCGGCCTCCTTCTCGATCGCCACCAGGATCTCGTACTCCCGGGTGCGGCCGTGGGCCTTGGCCACCTCCTCGGCGTAGCGCTTCAGGATGCGGGCGCGGGGGTCGTAGGCCTTGTAAACCCGGTGGCCCATGCCCATGATCCGCTCTTTCTTCTCCAGCTTCTCCTTGAACCACTCGGGCACCTGGGAGGCGTCGCCGATGCCCTGAATCATCTTCAGGACCTGCTCGTTGGCGCCGCCGTGCCGCGGCCCTTTGAGCGCCCCGATCGCGCCCACGATCGAGGAGTAGAGGTCGCTGGCGGTGGAGTGGATCACCAGCGCGGTAAAGGTCGAGGCGTTCATGCCGTGGTCGGCGTGCAGGATGAGGGCGACGTCGAGGAGCTTTTCCTGCTCCTTCGAGGGCTCCTTGCCGTTCAGCATGTAGTAGAAGTTGCCGGCGTGGGAGAGGTCGTTCCGGGGCTCCAGCGGCAGCCGGCCCTCCCGCAGGCGCTTCAGGGCCGCCACCACGGTGGGGAACTTGGCGATCAGGGAAATCCCGGTCTCGAGGAGGTTCTCGTAGCTGGTGTCCTCCTCCTTGGGATCGAAGAGGCCCAGCTCGCTGATGGCGGTGCGGAGCGCCGCCATCGGGTGCGCGTCCTTCGGGTAGTTGGCGAAGGAGGCGATCTTCTCCACCCGGACCGCGCGGTTCTCCTTGAGTTTTTGGTCGAACTCCTCGAGCTCCTTCTTGGTGGGCAGCCGGCGGTAGAGGAGCAGGAAGGCCACCTCCTCGTAGGTGGACTTTTCCGCCAGCTCCTCGATGGGAATCCCCAGGTAGTAGAGCTTGCCTTCCTGCCCGTTGATGTACGAGAGCTCGCTCTCGGTGAAGACCACGCCCTCTAGGCCGCGTTTGATCTCGACATCGCTCATGCCATACCTCCTTTCTTTACCCCGTTCAAGATTTTACGCCCCGTCCCCCTGGCATTCGTCCTTGTAGAGCTCTTCACGAAGGTCGGTGATGCGGGGGTTGCGGCCGCACACCGGGCAGTCGGGGTCGCGGGGGAAGGAGAAACGGCGGAAGCGGGCCTCGAGCGCGTCGTAAAAAAGGAGCGTTCCGGAAAGCACCTCGCCCAGCTCCAGCAGGACCTTGATCGCCTCCGCCGCCATCAACGCCCCCACCACCCCGGGGAGGACGCCCAGGACCCCGGCCTCGCTGCAGGCGGGCTGCCGCGGCGGCGGCTTCTTGAAGAGGCAGCGGTAGCAGGGGCCCCCTTGGTAGTGGAAGACCGAAACCTGCCCCTCGAAACGGTAGATCGAGCCGTGCACCAGCGGTCGGTCAAAGAGCACGGCGGCGTCGTTGGCCAGGTAGCGGGTAGGGAAGTTGTCCGAGGCGTCGATCAAAAGATCGTACTCGGGCACGAGCCGCTTGGCGAGCGAAGCGGTAAAGCGCTCGGGGTAGGCGACCACCTCGATGTGGGGATTGAGGGCGAGGAGCCGTTCCCGGGCCACCTCCGCCTTGGGCCGGCCGACGTCGGCCTCGGTGTAGAGGATCTGCCGGTTCAGGTTGGAAAGGTCGACCCGGTCGTCCTCGACGACGCCCAGACGCCCGACGCCGGCAGCGGCCAGGTAATAGAGCACCGGCGAACCCAGCCCGCCGGCCCCGACCACCAGGACCCGGCTGGCCTTGAGCTTTTCCTGCCCTTCCTGCCCCACCCCGGGGAGCACCAGGTGCCGGGCATAGCGGGCGATCTCCTCGCGGGTCAGGCTCACGGCTCGACCACCTCGATTCCGACCTCCTCCTCCGAAGGTAGCAAAAAGGCCCGGGCCCGCCCCTCCTTGAGCCCGAAGATGACGTAGGGCACCGGCCAGCGCGCCTCCTCGCGGTCGCGGGCGCTGGGAAAGGCCAGGCCCTCGGGGTGGGAGTGGAAAAAGGCCAGAAGTTCCCGCCCCTCCTCCTCCAGGCGCCGGAGCAGGCGCAAGAGCGCCCCCGGGTCGGCGCGGTAGGCCACCTTGGGGTCTTCCGCCACGTTGGGCAAAAAGACCGCCTCCTCGGCGCAGTCGCGGCCGACGAACGCCCCTACCGCCTCCTCGGGGTAGGCCGCGCGCAAGAGGCGCCAGGCCGCCTCCCAGGCGGGTTTTTGCAGGCATAGGACCGGGCGAGCCACCGGTTATACTCTACGCAAAAGGAGGCGACAACATGATTCGCACGGTCGCGCTCGTCGGACACAGCCAAAGTGGAAAAACGACCTTGGGCGAAGCGATGCTCTACCTCACCGGCGGCAAGGACCGCCTGGGAACGGTGGAGGAAGGGACCACCACCTCGGACTACACCCCCGAGGAAAAGGCCCACCACTTCTCCATCCGCACCGCGGTCCTGCCGATCGACTACAAGGGCCACAAGATCTTCGTGCTCGACACCCCGGGGTACGCCGACTTCGTCACCGCCATCCGCGGGGCGCTCACCGCCGCCGACGGGGCGCTGGTCACCGTGAGCGCTCCCGACGGGGTCCAGATCGGCACCGAGCGGGCCTGGACGGTGGCCGAGCGGCTGGAGATCCCCCGCATGGTGGTCATCACCAAGCTCGACAAGGGCGGCGACTTCTACGCCCTCTTGGAGGACCTGCGCCAGACCCTGGGGCCCATCCTGCCGGTCCACCTGCCCTGGTACGAGGGCAAGGAGTGGGTCGGCCTTCTGGACGTGCTCCATAACCGCGCCTACCGCTACGGCGAGGGCGGCCAGTACGAGACCGTGCCCATCCCTGAAAGCGAACGGGAAAGGGTCGAGAAGTTCCAGCAGGAGGTGCTCGAGTCCATCGTCGAGACCGACGAGAGCCTGCTCGAGCAGTACCTGGAGGGCGGCGAGGTGCCCGAGGGGGCGCTGGCCAAGGCCTTCCACGAGGCGGTGCGCCGGGGCGAGCTCTACCCGGTGGCGATCGCCTCGGGCAAGACCCTGATCGGGGTCGAGCCCCTCCTCGACCTGGTGCTCGAGGCCATCCCCTCCCCCGCCGAGCGCTTCGGCGAGGGCACCCCGCTGGCCAAGGTCTTCAAGGTCCAGGTCGAGCCCTTCGTCGGCCAGGTCGCCTACATCCGCCTCTACCGCGGCGAGCTGAAACCCGGCGACACCCTGGAGACCGAGTCCGGCCC
>JAMOVS010000152.1 GCA_027061845.1 Thermaceae bacterium | reverse complement strand
ATCTTCTCGGCGCTGGCCCCCATCGACTCCAGGCGCTCCTTTTCCTCCTCGTCCTCGGGGTAGAAGCGGGCCTGGATCTCGCCGCCCAGGATCTTGAGGGCGGCCGCCGCCAGCACCCCCTCGGGGGCGCCACCGATTCCCATCACCGCGTGCACCCCGGTCCCCCGCATGGCGGCGGCCAGGGCGGCGATCACGTCGCCGTCGCCGATCAGCTTGACCCGGGCGCCGGCGGTGCGGATCTCGTGAATCAGCTTCTCGTGCCGGGGGCGGTCGAGGACCACCACCACCAGGTCCTCGACCTTGCGGTTCAACGCCATGGCGATCGCCTTGAGGTTGGCTTCCACCGGCCAGTCGAGCCCCACCCGGCCGGAGGCCGGCGGGGGCACGATCAGCTTCTCCATGTACATGTCGGGGGCGTGGAAGAGCCCGCCCTTTTCGCTGATGGCGATCACCGTGACCGCGTTGGGGAGGCCCTTGGCGGTGATGTTGGTGCCCTCGACCGGGTCCACCGCGATGTCCACCTCGGGGCCGCCCTTGCCCAGCCGCTCGCCGATGTAGAGCATCGGCGCCTCGTCCATCTCACCCTCGCCGATCACCACCGTGCCCGAGATCGGGAGTTCGTTCAGGACCTTGCGCATGGCCTCGGTGGCCACCTCGTCCACCTTGTGCTTGTCGCCCTTGCCGGTCCAGCGGCCGGCGGCGAGCGCCGCCTGCTCGGTGACGCGAACGAGCTCGAGCGCGAGTTCCCTCTCGATGCTTCCGTTCATGTCTACAACTTACCGCCCTTCGTCGGGGAGACGAGGGCTTTTGGTCATTCGTGGCGCAGGGCCTCGATGGGGTCGAGACGGGCCGCCTGGTCGGCCGGCCAGACGCCGAAGAAAAGGCCTACCAAAGCGCTCACCAAGAGCGCCAAGGCCACCGTCTTGGGGGAGAGGATGAAGACCTCGAAAAAGGGCACCGCCGCCACCAGCAGGTAGAGGACGAGGGCAGCGAGCACCACCCCGAGGACTCCACCCACCAGGGTGAGCACGGTGGCCTCGATGAGGAACTGGGTGCGGATCTCGCCGGCGGTGGCCCCGAGCGCCTTCCTAAGGCCGATCTCGCGGGTGCGCTCGGTGACCGAGACCAGCATGATGTTCATGATCCCGATGCCGCCGACCAAGAGCGAGAGCGCCCCGATGCCCCCGAGCAGCGCCTGGAGCGCCAGCGTGATGCCCTTCAGGGTCTCGGTGAAGACGGCGACGTTTTGCACCTCCACCCGGTCCTCGCCGTAGCGGAGTTCGAAGAGCCGCTCGACCCGCTTGGCCAGGGCGTTGAGGTCCACCCCGGGGCCCGCCTTGAGCTCGAAGGCGTGGAACTCGCCGGGGCGAATCCAGGGCACCCGCTGCCAAAGCCAGGTGTAGGGGACGTAGACCTGCACGCTCTGGAGGCCCGCGAAGAGCCCGGTGAGCGGCTTGGTGGTGCCCACGATCACCACCCGGGCCCGCCCCGCGCCGCCGCCGAAGTCGAGGGTGAGGGAGTGGCCGAGGGGGGTTTTCCGCTGGAAGAGCCGCTTTTTCGCCAGCGGGTTCAGAACCGCCACCGGCGCCGCCCGCTTGAGCTCGGCGGCGGTGAAGAAGCGGCCCTCGGCCATCTCGATTCCGGGGTCCAGCTTGGGAAAGTCGCCGGGGACGCCGAGCACCCGGAGGTCCACCGGCTTCCCCCGCTCGTCGCGGGCGGTGGCGCTGGCGAAGACGTAGGGAATCACCTTGGCCGGCAGGGCCGAGAGCAGCTTCCGATCTTCCTCGCGAAACTTGAGCGGCGGCCGGTCGGGCTGGAAGCGGGGCTGGACGAAGACGCTCCGCCCCGCCACCTGCTCCAGCCCCTTCTTGATCCCGTAGGTGGCGATCTCGCCCAGCGAGACCAGGGCGGTCACCGCGAAGACCCCGATCACCACCCCCAAAAGCGAGAGGAAGGTGCGGAGCTTGTGGGCCATGAGGGCCTCGAGGGCGGTCTCGAAGCTATCGCTGAGTCTCATCGGCGACGATCCTCCCGTCCCGCATGCGCACGATCCGGCGGGCGTAGCCGGCCACCTCGGGCTCGTGGGTAACCACGATCACCGTGCGGCCTTCCCGGTTGAGGCCGGAAAAAAGCCGCATGATCTCGTGGCTCGAGGCGGTGTCCAGGTTTCCGGTGGGCTCGTCGGCGAGCAGGACGGCGGGGTCCTGGGCCAGCGCCCGGGCGATCGCCACCCGCTGCTTCTGTCCCCCGGAGAGCTCGCTCGGCAGGTGGTCGGCGCGGTCGGCGAGGCCCACCGCCGCCAGCGCTTCTTCTGCCCGCCGGCGCCGGCGGCTCTTGGCCAGGCCGCGGTAGACCAGCGGCAGCTCGACGTTCTTGAGCGCGGTGGCCCGGGGAAGCAGGAAGAAGGCCTGGAAGACGAAGCCGATGGTACGGTTCCGGGTGCGAGCGGCCTCGGCCTCCTCGAGCTCGGTGACGTCCCGGCCCAGGAGGAGGTACTTGCCCTGGCTGGGCCGGTCCAAAAGGCCGAGGATATGGAGCAGGGTGCTCTTTCCCGAGCCCGAGGGGCCCATGACCGCGAGGAACTCCCCCTCCTCGATGGCGAGGTCGATGTCCTTGAGCGCCTCCACCGCCACCGCACGACGCCCGGTGCCCGAGCGGTAGACCTTGCTCACCCCTTTAAGCTCCGCCAGCACCCTCGTCCTCCAGGATCGGCTGGACCCGCTCGCCCTCCGCCAGGTCATCGGGGGGAAGGCGGAGGACGACCGTGCCCGCCTTCAGGCCGGAGACGGCGGCCTCGGTGAGGTTCTGCGCGCGCCTTTCCACCGCCCGCTTATGGGCCTTGCCGTCCTCGACGGTCCAGACGTAGGTCTTGCCGTCCTCTTCCACCAGGGCCTCGAGCGGCACCACCACCGCGTGCTCGATCCTCTCCACCTCGACGTAGGCGGTAAAGGTGAGGTCGGGGGCGAGCGCCGCGTTCTCGGGGGGGTCGAAGCGGACCGGCACCCAGACCGCGCCCTGCTGGCTCCGGGGGGGAAGGAGGCGGCGGACGCGGGTCTCCTTGGGCTCCTCGGGCCAGGCGGTGAACTCGAGCCGGGCCGGCTGGTCCGGCCGGATCTCGGCCGCCTCGGCCTCGGGGAAGAGGGCCTCGGGGACCAGGGTGCCAGTGAGCGCCAGCACCGCCTCGCCCCGGGCGGGGGCGCCGGGTACGAAGGGGACGGTTTCCACCACCCCCGCCTCGGGGGCGACGAGGCGGGTTTCGGCGAGGGCTTGCTCGGCCTCGGCCAGCGCCGCTTCCAGCTCGGCCCGGCGGGCCTTTTCGGCGGCCAGGGCGCTGCGCCGTTCGGCGAGGAGTTGGGCGAGGCGCGTCTCGGTTTCGCGGAGGGCGTGCTCCCTTTCCCGGAGCTCGGTCTGGCTGGCCGCCCCGGCCTGGAAGAGGGCGCGGGTCAGCTCCAGTGCTTCCCGGCGCCGTCTTCGTTCTTGCTCGAGTGCCCGGAGTTCCAGTTCGAGCCGCTTGCGTTTGCCCTCGGACTCGGCGAGGAAGGCGCGGAGCCGGGAGCGCGCCAGCTCGAGCTTTCGACGCTCTTCCCGGTCCTCCAGCCGGGCGATGAGCTGGCCCTTTTGCACCCGATCGCCGGGGGAGACGGCCACCTCCGCCACCTTCCCCGGCCGGACGAAGGCCAGGCCCAGCCGCCTGCCGGCAACCTTGCCGTCGGCGCTGAGCTCGCGGACGAAGGTCTTCTCCTGGGCCCGGGCGGCGTAGAGGGCGCGGGCTTTCTCCGCGGGGTTCTTCCAAAGCCCGTAGAGGATCGCCCCCCCGAGGGCCAGCAGGAAGAGGGCGAAGAGCGCCCGTTTCATGGCTCCTCCTCGGCGTAGGAGTAGAGTCCGGCCAGGGCCTTAGCCCGCCGGAGCCGGGCTTCCAGGAGCGCCAGGCGGGCTTCCTCGCGCCGGGCCCGGGCGGCCTCGAGCTCGAGCCGGGAGATCAACCCCTTCTGGTAGCGGGCCCGGGCGGCGGAAAGCTGCTCGTCGGCGGTCTTTTGGGCCAGGGTTTGGAGCGCCACCGCCGCCTCCGCCTCCCGGTAGTCCCGTTCGGCCTCGGCGAGGGCCTTTTCCAGGTCCCGCTGGGTCTCGGCGAGCGCCTTCCGGGCGGCTTCCAGCTCTTCCTGCCGCCGCTTGCGCTCGAGTTCGGCGGTGTCCGGCCCCTGGGCCAGGTCGTAGGCCCGCCGGGCGGCGGCGAGGGTGAGCTCGGCGAGCCGGTAGCGGACGTGGGATTTCACCGCCAGCCGGCGGGGAGGGGAGAGCTCGGGGAAGGTTTCCGGGGGCGCGGCCCCGTAGGCGGCGAGGAAGGCGCGGGCGCTCTCCCGATCTGCCCGGGCCGAGGCCGCGCGCAGCCGGGCCTCCTCCACCTCCTTCTCCGCCTTTTTCAGGTCCAGGGCCAGGATCGCCCCCCGGCGGTAGCGGATCCGCGCCGCCTCGGCCCGGATCTCGGCCACCGTCAGGCCGGCTTCGGCGGCCCGCACCCGGGCCTCGGCGAGCAGGGGCGCGAGGTAGTGCGAGAGCGCTGCCTGCCAGAGCTCCAGGCGCAGGCGCCGGCGTTCGATTTTCGCCCGGGCCAGGGCCTCCGCCGCCTCTTCCCGCTCCAGCGGCGCCGCCCAGGCGTCCTCGGCCAGGGCCCGGTAGCGCCGTTCGGCCAGCGATAGCTCGACCTGGACCCGGGTCCAGTCGGGGCTTTGCTCCAGGTACTGCTGGAAGAACCGGGGAAATCCCTGGCCCAGGGCCAGCCCCAGGAGAAGAACCAGTCCGATTGCCCGTTTCACCGTGCCACCTCCCAGCTTCCGTTTACCGCTTCCAGATAGGCTGCCACCGCCTCCAGGTAGCGCCGCCAGGCGTCGGCCCTGGCGGTTTTGGCGTCGAGGTAGGAGAGGCGGACGCGTTCGGCCTCGAGCGGGGATAGGAGCCCCCGCCGGAGTCGCTTTTGTGCCAGGGCGGCCTGTTTCCCTGCTAGCGCGGCCTTTTTCTCTGCCAGTTGCAGCCGCCGCCAGGCGCGCTCGGCGTTTTCCCTGAGTTCGCCGGTCCGCAATGCGGTTGTCTGTTCTTGGAGGCGCCGGTCGGCTTCCTCGGCGCGGAGGTCGAGCGTCCTTTTGCGGGCCTGCATCCAGGCGGCGGGGTCGAGCTGGATCCGGGCGGAGAGGGAGAATTCCAGGGTGCCGGCGGGGCGGAGGGGATCCTCGGGCCCCAGGGTGAGGGCGAGGGAGGGGCCCGCGGTCTCGGCGGAGAGGCGGTAGGAGAGGGCTCCCTGGTAAAAGAGGCCCGCTTGCAGCCAGGCGAGGCGGCGGTAGGCGGCCTGGGCCTCGAGCGCCTGCAGCTTTAGGCGGAGCGCTTCGGTGCGGTCGGGAGTGGCCGGGGGGAGGGCGAAGCGCAGGACCCGGGGCTCGGCCGGGGGGGAGAATCCCAGCATCCGCACCCGGGCTTCGGCGCTTCGATGGCTGGATTCGGCGGCCTCGAGCGCCAGGCCGGCCTCTTCCAGGGCGAGGGAGCGGGCCTCGAGCTCGAGCGGGCCGGCGCGCCGGGCTCGGGCCGCTTTCAGCTCGAGCTGGCGGAGTCTCACCTGGGCCTGGGCGGCTTCCAGGTTGGCCTCCGCCTGCCAGAGCTCGGCGTGGGCCAGAAGGGCTTGCCGGATTGCCTTCCGGCGGACCGCGCCGAGGCGGGCTCGGGCGGTGAGGGCCTCGAGTTCGGCTCGGGTCTTTACCGCCGGGTCCAGGTTCAGGCGCAGGGTGAGCTCGGCGGAAAGGCCCTCCCGGTAGCTCGCCGCCAGCTCACCGGCCAGCCCCAGTTCCCCGAAGCCCCTG
>JAMOVS010000151.1 GCA_027061845.1 Thermaceae bacterium | reverse complement strand
CGATCCACTTCGAGGACCTGCCCCGCGAGGTCAAGGTGGAGCGGCTAAAGCGCCTGATCGAAAAGCAAAAGGAATGGAGCCTCAAGAAAAACCGCGCCTGGGTGGGCCGGGAGGTCGAGGTGCTGGTACGCGGCGACGCCAAGGAGACCGGGTTCGCCGAGGGCCACGACCGGGGCAACCACCCGGTCCTCGTCCCCGCCGAAGAGGCCCCGACCCCCGGGCTCTACCGGGTGCGGGTCACCGAGGCCAGCCCCCACCTGCTCTTCGGCGAGGTCACCGCGGTCCTCCACCGCCCCCAGCCGGCGCCGGTGGGGGGTTAGGGTGGCCGCCCTTTTGCTTTGGATCTTGGCCCTGGCCGGCTTCACCTTCGGCTTCGCCATCGCCTGGTTTAGCTTTTTGAACCTGCCCATGGCCCTCCTCTTTGGCCTCCTCGCCGGCGGGGGGGTCTTCCTCTGGGTGCGCCGGCTGGCCGGCGAGGGCCCCGCTCCCTGGGCGCTCGAGCGGCTCGCCATGCGGCTCGCCGCCCGCCGGGGCTCGGTAAGCGCCAAGGAGCTTTCCCAGGCGGCGGGAATCCCGGAAGATAGGGCCAGGGAGGTCTTGGATGGACTCCGCCGCCGGGGGCTCGCCCAGCGATCGGGCGAACGCTACACCTTCAAAGGTTGACTTTTGGGTCGTAGGGGCCGGCGTCGCCGGCGCGGTGGCGGCGCGGGTGCTGGCCGACGCCGGGGTCCGGGTGGCGGTGGTGGCCTTTGGCACCGGCGCCAGCCACGCCCCGGTGGCGATTTTGAACCCGGTGCGGGCCAAAAGGGGCAAACCCGTCCCCGAGGCGGCCCGGGCCCTCAAAGCGGCGCGGGCGCTCTACGGCCGCTTCGAGCGGCTCTTCTTCGGGCTCTACCACCGGGTGCCCAAGGACGCCCTTTCCAAGTGGCGGAAAAACCTAAAGGGCTCGGGGCTTTCCTACCGCTTCGAAGAAGACCGCCTGATCCTGCCCCAGGCCTTTTGGGTCCGGCCCCGGCGGCTCCTGCCGGCGATGCTCGCCGGGATCCCGGTGATCCAGGACCGGGTGGTCGCCTGGGAAGAGGACCGGCTCCAGCTCGCCTCGGGCCGGGCACTCAAGGGCCCCGCGGTCTGGGCCGCCGGCGCTGAGGGGGCAGCGCTCGTGGACCCGGCCCCCCTGCTCTCCGCCGGCAGTCTGCTGCTCGCCGCCGAGCCCGGGGACGGCGGGATCCGGGGGGCGTTTTTCGCCGGCGGCGTCCTCGGCGGCAGCTACCGGAGCCTTCGCCGCTACCAGGCCTGGACCCCGACCGCGGGCGAGCTCGAGGAGCTTTTGCAAAAGGGCCGGGGCCTCCTGGGCCGGACCCCGACCCCGCTCGGGGCCTTCGCCGGGGTGCGCTACCGGCACCAAGAACCCCTCCGGGAGGCCCCCGGAGGGGTGATCTTCTCCGGCTTCGGCTCCACCGGATTCCTGCTGGCGCCGCTTTACGCCGAGCGGCTCAAAAAAGCGATCCTTTAGGCGCCGGCCCAGCCCGAGGGGCGCTCGCGCTCGCTGCCGCTGGCCGGCGGCAGCGGCAGCAGGGCGGCCTCGAGGACCTCGTCCACCCGCTCGACCAGCCGGATCCCGAGCCCCTCCTTGACCTCGGCCGGGACCTCGGCGAGGTCCTTCTCGTTCTCCCGCGGCAGCAGGACCTCGGCGACGCCGGCGTTGTAGGCGGCCAGGAGCTTTTCCTTGATGCCGCCTACCGGGAGCACCCGGCCCCTCAGGGTGATCTCCCCGGTCATCGCCAGGTCCGCCCGCACCGGCCGGCCGGAGAGGGCGCTGGCGATGGCGGTGGCGATCGTCACCCCGGCGGAGGGGCCGTCCTTTTTCACCGCCCCCTCGGGGACGTGGACGTGCAGGTCCCACTTCTCGTGGAAGTCGGGGGCGAGGCCGAAGCGCTCGGCGTGGGCCCGCAGGAAGGTGAGGGCGGCCTGGGCCGACTCCTTCATCACCTCGCCCAGGCTGCCGGTGAGGCTGAGCTTGCCCTTGCCCGGCACCGCCAGCACCTCGACCACCAGCAGCGCGCCCCCCACCGGGGTCCAGGCGAGGCCCTGGGCGGCGCCCTGGAGGGGCTCCTTCTCGGCCCGCTCCTGGCGGTACTTGGGCACCCCGAGGAAGGCCTCGAGCTCCGCCGGGGCCAGCTCGCGCACCCCCTCCCAGGGGGCCTCGAGGTAGTGCTTGGCCAGCTTGCGGGCGAGCTTGGCGAGCTCGCGCTCGAGGTTCCGGACCCCCGCCTCCTCGGTGTACTCGGCGATGACGCGGCGCAGGGTGGCGTCCGGCAGGGCCACCTTCTCGAGCACCCCGGTGCGTCGGGCGACCTTGGGCCAGAGGTGCCTTTTGGCGATCTCGAGCTTTTCGAGGGGCGTGTAGCCGGGGATCTCGACCACCTCCATGCGGTCCAAAAGGGGCCGCGGGATGGTGGCCAGGGTGTTGGCGGTGGCGATGAAGAAGACCTTGGAGAGGTCGTAGGGGACCTCGAGGTAGTGGTCCTGGAAGGCCTTGTTCTGCTCCGGGTCGAGGACCTCGAGGAGCGCCGCCGAGGGGTCGCCCCGCCAGTCGGCGCCGATCTTGTCCACCTCGTCGAGGAGGAAGACCGGGTTCACCGTCCCCGCCTTCTTCATCCCCTGGACGATCTTGCCCGGGAGCGCCCCCACGTAGGTGCGGCGGTGGCCGCGGATCTCGGCCTCGTCGCGGACCCCGCCCAGGGAGATGCGGACGAACTGGCGGTTCATGCTCTCGGCGACCGAGCGGCCCAGCGAGGTCTTCCCCACCCCGGGCGGCCCCACCAGGCAGAGGATCGGGCCCTTGGCCCCCTCCTCCCCGCCCAGCTTCTTCGCCGCCAGGAACTCGAGGATCCGCTCCTTGACGTCCTCGAGCGCGTAGTGGTCGGCGTCGAGCTTCTCCCGGGTGCGCGCGAGGTCCAGGACGTCCTCGCTCTCCTCGCTCCAGGGCAGGTCCAAAAGCCAGTCGAGGTAGGTGCGCACCACCCCGGCCTCGGGGCTGCCGGGCTGCAGCCGCTCGTAGCGGGCCAGCTCCTTCAGGGCCTTTTCCTCGACCTCCGGGGGGAAGCCCTTCTTCTGAATCCGCTCCCTCAGCTCCTCGACCTCGGTCAGGTGGTCCTCGCCGCCGCCCAGCTCCTTCTGGATCGCCCGCATCTGCTCGCGGAGGTAGTACTCGCGCTGGTTCTTGTCCATCTGGTCCTTGACCCGGGCGGCGATCTTGCGGTCGAGGTCGAAGCGCTCCAGGTCGCGGAAGAGCAGCGCGAGCACCCGCTCGAGGCGGGCGACGAGGTCGAGCTCCTCCAGGACGCCCGCCTTTTCCTCCGGGCTCCAGGTGGCCAGCGAGGCCACCCGGTCGGCCAGCCGGGCGGGGTCGGCCTCGGCCAGCACCTCCTCCTGCTGGTGGCGGTCGAGGCGGAGTCCCTTGTGGCCGGCGAGGTAGCGCTCGAAGGCCTCCTTGACCCGCTCCATCAGCACCCGGACCGCCTCGGGGTCGCGCACCGCCGGCTCGGAGAGCGGCTTGTAGCGGGCGGTGGCGTGGGCCCCCTCCTCCACGTCGAGCAGCCGCCCCCGCTCGAGGCCCCGCACCAGGATGCGCAGGGTGCCGTCGTTCAGCCGGGCCACCCGGCGGATCTCGGCCACCGTGCCCACCGGGAAGAAGTCGGACGGCTCGGGTTCGTCGACCTCGGGGTCGCGCTGGGTGGCCAGGAAGATCCGCTTGCCGGCGGCGGTGGCCGCCTCCACCGCCCGTTTCGAGCCCGGGCGGCCGACGTCGATCCAGGCCTCGGTGGCGGGAAAGAGCACCAGGTTCCGAAGCGGCAAGAGCGGCAGTTTGGGTTCCCGTTGAAAGATACGCATCTTGAACCTTAGCTGGCCTGACGCAGCTCGGCCTCCCGCAGCGCCGCCAGGGGATCGTCGAGGTGTTCCCGGTCCACCACGATCCGCGGCACCGGCCGGCCGGGGAGGGCATACATCAGCTCGTACATCGCCCGCTCGATCACCGCCCGGAGCCCCCGGGCACCGGTGCCCCGCTCGCGGGCCCGCCGGGCGATTTCCCGGAGGGCCTCGGGGGTGAACTCGAGCTCCACCCCCTCCATGGCGAAGAGGGCCTGGTACTGCTTGACCAGGGCGTTCTTGGGCTCGGTGAGGATACGCACCAGGGCCTCCTCGTCCAGCGGCTCGAGCTCGACGATCACCGGCACCCGGCCGACGAACTCGGGGATCAGGCCGTACTTCACCAGGTCCTCGGGGATGACCTCGGCCCGCTCGGCCTCGGCCTCCCGGGCCGAGAAACCGATCGGGTTCTGGTCGGTGCGGGCCTTGACGATCGCTTCCAGCCCCTCGAAGGCGCCGCCCAGGATGAAGAGGATGTTCTTGGTGTTGACCGGGATCAGCTCCTGATGGGGGTGCTTGCGCCCGCCCTGGGGCGGGACGTGGGCCACCGTGCCCTCGATGATCTTGAGGAGCGCCTGCTGCACCCCCTCGCCGGAGACGTCGCGGGTGATCGAGGGCCCCTCGGACTTGCGGGCGATCTTGTCGATCTCGTCGATGTAGACGATGCCGCGCTCGGCGGCCTCGACGTCCATGTTGGCCGCCTGCAAGAGGCGCAGCACCACGTTCTCCACGTCCTCGCCGACGTAGCCGGCCTCGGTCAGGGTGGTGGCGTCGGCGATGGCGAAGGGCACGTCGAGGAAGCGGGCCAGGGTCTCGGCGAGCAGGGTCTTGCCGGTGCCGGTGGGGCCGATCAAGAGGATGTTCGACTTCTGGATCTCGACCGGGTCCGAGCTGGCCCGGTGGCGGAGGCGCTTGTAGTGGTTGTAGACGGCCACCGAAAGCACCTTCTTGGCCTCCTCCTGCCCCACCACGTACTGGTCCAGGAAGGCCTTGATCTCGGCCGGGGCGGGCAGCTCCGCCGGCCCCTGGAAGGAGGAGTGGGCCTGGGACTCCGAGAGCAGCTCGTGGGCCCGCTCGACGCAGTCGGAGCAGATGTAGACCTCCCCGATCGGGGCCTCGAAGAGGCGGCTGACCTCGGGGTAGCCCCGGCCGCAGAAGCTGCAGGTCGCCCTATTCTTCCTGGCCACGCTTCACCACCCGGTCCACCAGCCCGTACTCCCGGGCCTCCTCGGCGTCGAGCCAGAAGTCCCGGTCGGTGTCCTGGGCCACCCGCTCCAGGGGTTGCCCGGTGTGCTCGGCCAGGATGCGGTTCAGGGTGTCCCGCATCTTGAGGATCTGCTCCGCCCGGATGGCGATGTCGCTGGCCTGGCCCTGGGCCCCGCCCCAGGGCTGGTGGATCATCACCCGGGAATGCGGCAGGGCGAACCGCCGTCCGGGCTCGCCGGCGGCCAGGATCACCGCCGCCATGCTGGCGGCCAGCCCGACCACGATGGTCGAGACCGGCGCCTGGACGTACTGCATGGTGTCGTAGATGGCCAGCCCGGCGTCGATCTCGCCGCCCGGGGAGTTGATGTAGAGCTTGATCTCGGACTTCGGGTTCTGGGCCTCGAGGAAGAGCATCTGAGCCACGACGGTGTTCGCCACCTGGGCGTCGATCGGGGTGCCCAGGAAGATGATGCGGTCCTTCAAGAGCCGCGAGTAGATGTCGTAGACCCGCTCGCCGCGGCTGGTCTGTTCGATCACGTAGGGAACCACCATCGCTAGCTCCATTCTAGGCCGGGATCAGGCCGCCAGGGTCTCCAGCGCCTGGTCCAGCGCCTTGGCGTGCAGGCGGCGGAGGTAGAGCCGCCTTAGGGCGTCTTCGCCCACCGCCCGCTCGAACTCGGCGGGTTTCAGGTTGTAGGCGCGGGCGAGCTCCTCGAGGTGGGCCTTCCACTCGTCCTCCTCGAGCTCGGTGCCGAGCTCCTCGGTGAGCTTCTCCAGCGCCAGCCCCCGGCGCACCCGGCGTTCGGCGCTCTTTTTCACGTCGGACTTGAGCTCCTCGAACTTCTCGGGCTCGAGGCTCTTCAGGTAGTCCTCGAGGGGCACGCCCTTTTTCGCCAGGTCCTCGGCGATCTCGCCCCAGATGGCGCGCTCCTCGGCCTCGACGAGCGCCGGCGGCAGCTCGGCCTTGAGCTCCGCCGCCAGCCGCTCCAAGAGCAGGTCCTTCTTCCGCTCGCGGGCCTCGGCCCGGGCCCGGCGGAGGAGCTCCTCCCCGATCTTCTCCCGGGCCTCGGCCAGGGTCTCGTAGCCCAGGGTCTTGGCGAACTCGTCGTCGAGCTGGGGCAGCCGGATCGCCTTGACCTCCTTGACCGTCACCTTGGCCCTCCGGCCGGTGGGCTCGCCTTCCTCGGAGAAGAGGGGAAGCTCGACCTCCTCGCCGGCGGCCTTGCCCAAAAGGGCGGCCCGGACCTCGTCGAAGGCCCGCTCGAGCTCGACCGGGATCTCGCTCCCCTCCTCGGTGACCACGATCACCAGGTCGCCCTCCTCGGCCGGCCCCTCCTTCACCGAGACCTCGGCGTAGCGGCGCTGCAGGTCGGCGAGCACCGCCGCCACCTCCTCGTCGCCGACCTCGGGCTCGGGGACCTCGATTTCAAAGCGCCTCCAGTCCGGCAGCTCGACCTCGGGGTAGTTCTCGACCTCGGCCTCGAAGGCGAAGTCCTTGCCCAGCTCGAGCTCGCCCTCGACCTTGCGCACCGCCACCGGGTCGAGCTCGAGCTCCTTGATCGCCTGGGGCAGGCGGCGCTCGATCAGCGTCTCCCGCACCTCGGCGAGGAGGGCGTCCCGGCCCAGGCGGGCCTCGAGCACCCGGTCGGGCACCCGCCCGGGGCGGAACCCGGGGACGCGCACCTTCTTCTTGTACTCGGAAAGCAACGACCGGTAGGCCGCCTCCACCTCGCTGGCGGGAACCACGTCCCGCAGGCGGACGCGCCAACCCTCACGTTCCACGATCTCGGCCATTCGATTCACCTCGAAGGAAGGGGCGGCCCGACCTTTGGTGCGAGGAGCGGGACTTGAACCCGCACGGGATGAACCCACCAGATCCTAAGTCTGGCGCGTCTACCAGTTCCGCCATCCTCGCCAGAAGCGGCCGGGCCGCCCGCTTCGCTGCTCGCCGCCCGGGAAGGCGGCCTTTTTGGGGTGAGCGATGGGACTTGAACCCATGACCCCCGGTTCCACAGACCGGTGCTCTAACCACCTGAGCTACGCTCACCGCGCAGCAAACCCTATTTTAGGGAAGCGACCTCCGGGCGTCAACGCAAGGCCCCTGGGGTATGGTAGGAGCATGCGACGGTTGGCCGTTTTCTTGCTGATCCTGCTGCCGGCCTTCGGCCAGGGCATCCCGCTCACCACCGCCGCCCGGGAAGGGCTGCTCTCCCTCTTGGTCGCCCCCGGAGGCGCCTACCAGAGCTACGCCGTCTACGCCAAGGCGCTCGCCCTGCTGGGCCCGGCCGAGCCCTACCGCCACTTCCTGGACGGCGAGCGGGCCAAGGTGGAGCGGGTGAAAGGGCTGCTCCGCCGCTACGGGGTCAGCTTCCCGGAGAAGAACCCCTACCTCGGCACCGTGAGCCTGCCGAAGCCACCGGAGAGCCTGGCCCGGATGGCGCTCGCCCTGGAGGTCAAGAGCGTCTACCTGGAACGCCGGCTGGGCCGGGTCTTCGCCGACTACGACGACCTCCGGGATCTGGTCCGGACCCTCGAGGCCGCCGACCAGACCCAGGCCAAGGTGCTGAGGATGGCCATCGCCCAGGGGGGCGTTCTGGGCATCGACGCCGTTCGCGGGCTCGCCAAGGAGATGCACGACGACCCCGCCTGCGTCTTCGTCTTCGGCCGGGGGCTCTGCCGCTAGCGCTGGCACCTCGGGCAGTAGTGGGCGCTCCGGCCCTGGATCCGGGTGCGCCGGACGGGGGTGCCGCAAACCGGGCAGGGCTCGCCCTGGCGGCCGTAGACCGCGTGCGCGAGCTGGAAGTAGCCGATCTTCTCGTCGGGCCGGCGGTAGCTTCCGTCCTTTAGGGTGGAACCGCCGGCCTTAAGCGCCTCCGCGAGCACCTGCCGCACCGCCTCTACGACGCGCTCCGCCTCCTTCCGGGTCACCCGGTGACCGCGGCGGGTGGGCCGCACCCCGGCGCGGAAGAGCGCCTCGTCGGCGTAGATGTTGCCGAGACCGGCGACCACCTCCTGGTCCATCAGGAGGGCCTTGACCGGCCGCCGGCTCGCCCTGAGCCTTTGGTAGAGGTACTCGGCGTCAAAGGCCGCGTCGGTGGGCTCGGGGCCGAGGCGGGCGAGCAGCGGCACCTCGGCGGGGTCGGCCACCAGCCAGATGCGGCCGAAGCGCCGGGGGTCGTGAAAGTAGAGGGCGCCGTCGTCGAGCTCGAAGACCACCCGGGTATGGGGCGTTTGCTGCAGGCGGAAGCCGCCGCTCATGCCCAGGTGGACCACCAGCCAGAGCCCGCCGGAGAGCCGGAAGAGCAAAAACTTCCCGCGGCGGAGGAGCTCCAGGATCCAGCGGTCCTGGGCCCGCTCCAGGTGGGGGTAGCGCTCCGGGTCCCGGGAGCGAAGGGCGACGATCCGCCGCCCCACCGCCCGCGGCTCGATCGCCCGGCGGGTGACCTCGACCTCGGGGAGCTCGGGCACTAGAGCCGCACCCGCCCCTCGTAGAGCGCCCGCCCGACGATGGCGGCGTCGAGGCCGAGGGCCTCCATCAACCGGAGGTCCTCCTCCGAGCCCACCCCGCCGCCGGCGATCAGGTAGCCCGGCCAGGCCGCCCGCATGGCCTTTAGGGGCCCCGGGTCCATGCCCTTCAGGGTGCCGTCCCGGCGCACGTCGGTGTAGATCAGGGTGCGCACCCCCTCCCGCCAAAGGCGACGGGCGAGCTCGGGGGCGGAAAGGGGGGTGGCCTCCTGCCAGCCGGAAACCACCACCTCGAGGCCGCGGGCGTCCACGCTCACCGCCACCCGCTCGGGGCCAAAGGCGGCGAGCATCTCCTTAAGCACCTCGGGGGCGCGCACCGCCACCGTGCCCACCACCACCCGGTCGGCCCCGAGCGCGAGGAGCTCCTGGGCGGCCTCGAGGCTCCGCACCCCGCCGCCGACCTCGAAGGGGATCCGGATGGCGGCGGCGATCCGGCGGATTGCCTCGCGGTTATTCCCTTTTCCGAGGGCGGCGTCGAGATCGACCAGGTGGAGGTAGCCGGCGCCCGCCTCTTCCCAGTGGCGGGCGGCCTCGACGGGGTCCTCGAAGTAGACCGTCTCCTTTTCGGGATCGCCCTCGTAAAGCCGCACCGCCCGGCCCTTTTGCAAGTCCACCGCGGGAATCAGCCGCACGCCGTAAGTCTACTGGAAGCAAGTCCCCGGGGGTGGTTTAACTTGACGGCGTAAAGTACTTTGCATTAGTCTACAAACGAAATGGATCCGGTCCCCGACGGCGAAACCGCCCGCCGCCTCCTGGCCGAGGCTCGCGAGGGGGCGAGGCGGGCCCAGCGGGCCCTGGCCCCCTACTACGGCGCCTGGCTTTTGATCTGGGGAGCGGTCTACGCCATCGGCTACACCCTGGTAGCCTGGGACTCCCCCCTCGCCGACCCCGCCTTTGCCGGCCTGAGCCTGCTCGGTTTCCTTTCGAGCTACGCCCTCGGTGCCCGCGCCGGCCGCTTCTTCCGCACCCCCGCGGGGCAAAGCCTGGCGCTCCTTTGGGGCGGCTTCGGGATCACCGCGGCGGCGCTGGTCCTCGCCAGCCCCCGGCTCTCCGACGAGGTCTTCTCGCTGGCCATCAACGAGCTGGTCGCCCTGGCGCTCTGGCAAAGCGGGGCCCTGGTCGCCTGCCGAGGGCTCCGGCTGGCGGCCGGGGCCTTTGCCTTGCTAAACGCCGGCCTCTTCGCCTACTTCCCGGCACTCTACGCCCCGGCACTCGCCCTCCTCGGGCTCGCCCTCTTCCTCCTGGGACTCCGGCAGGTGAGCCGTGGCCTTTGACGAGCTCATCCACCAACCCACCCGGCTCCGGATCATGGCCTTCCTGGCCCGGCTAGGCCCCGACGCCGAGGTCGAGTTCGGCCGCCTGCAGAAAAGCCTCGGGCTCACCGAGGGCAACCTTTCCCGGCACCTAAGCAAGCTCGAGGCCGCCGGCTACGTCCGGCTCAAGAAGGGCTACCGGGGGCGCCGACCCCGCACCTGGGTCCGCCTCACCGGCAAGGGCCGGGACGCCTTTTACGCGCACCTCGAGGTGCTCGAGGCCATCGTGAGGGGGGAGGAAGCGGATGCCGCTGGCCGAGACCAGGGCGGTGAGCAAGGCCTTCGGCCCCGTCCAAGCCCTGGATAGGGTGAGCCTGGAGCTGGCGCCGGGCCAGGTGCTCGCCCTTTTGGGCCCGAACGGCGCCGGCAAGACCACCCTGGTCAAGGTCCTGCTCGGGCTCCTCAAACCGGACCGGGGCGAAGCCCGGATCTTCGGCCAGGACCCGACCCGTCCCGGCGCCCGGCGCGGCCTCGGGGCCACCCCCCAGGAGAGCGGGTTCCCGCCCACCCTGCGGGTGCGGGAGGTACTGGCGCTGGTGCGGGCCCACTACCCGGAGCCGGAAGACGCCCGGGAGCTCCTCCAGCGGTTCGGCCTCGCCCCGCTCGCCCGCCGGCTCGCCTCCGGGCTTTCCGGCGGGGAGAGGCGCCGGCTTTCGCTGGCGCTGGCGTTCGCCGGGCGCCCGGCGCTGGTGGTCCTGGACGAGCCCACCGCCGGCCTCGACGTCGCCGCCCGCCGGGCCCTCTGGCGGGAGATCAAAGGCTTCCGGGACCGCGGCGGCGGCGTCCTCCTCACCACCCACGACCTCAACGAGGCCGACGCCCTGGCCGACCGCGTCGCCATCCTCCACCGGGGCCGGCTGCTGGCGGTGGATCGCCCCGAGGCGATCCGCCAACGCGTTGGGCTTAAGAAAATCCGCTTCCGGGCCCCCCGGCTCCCCGAGCTCCCGGGCGTGGCCCGGGTGGAGCGGGAGGGCGGGCGGTTCGTCCTCCTCGCCGCCGACGCCGACCGGGTGGTGACCCTCCTGGTGCGCTCCGGGGTCCCCTTTTCCCAGCTCGAGGTCCAGCCGGTGGGCCTGGAGGAGGCCTTCCTCGCGATCACGGGGGAAGGGTCGTGACCCGGCTCGTCTGGGCCCACTTCAAGGCCGAGGTCCTGGGGGCGATCCGGGTGCCCGGCTTCGTGATCCCCACCATGGTCTTCCCCTCGATGTTCTTCCTCCTCTTCGCCGTGCCCTACCTCAAGACCTGGCCGGCGGCCAACCAGACCACCGCCAGCTTCATGGCCTTCGCCGTCTTCGGGGTGATCTTCTTCCAGTACGCGGTGGGGGCGGCCGAGGAGCGTCAGAACCCCTGGTACGCCTACCTCCGCACCCTGCCGCTGCCACCCCTGGTCCGCCCCCTGGCCCAGGTGCTGGCCGGGCTCTTGCTCGCCCTGACGGCGGCGCTGGTGGTCGCCGCCACCGCCTGGGCCACCACCCCGCTCAAGCCGGAGGCGGCCTCGCCCCTCGGGCTTTTGGCCGCGCTGGCGCTGGGGGCGGTGCCCCTCGGCCTCCTGGGCCTGGCGGTCGCCTACCTCTTCCCGCCCCGGGCGGCGCTGCCGGTCGCCAACCTGCTCTACCTGCCGCTTTCCTACCTGGGCGGGCTCTGGATGCCCCCGGAGGCCCTGCCCGCCTGGGCGCAGAAGGCCTCGCTCTGGACCCCCACCCGGCACTGGGCGGAGCTGCTCTGGGCCTCGGCGCGGGGCGAGGCCTGGCCCCCGGCGTCGCTGGCCGCGCTCTCGGCCTACGCCCTGATCTTCGCCGCCCTCGCCGCCTGGGCCTGGCGGCGGGAACGCTAGAGGATCCGCTTGCCCAGCAGGCTGGCGGCGAGCTCGACCAGGATCTCGGCGGTGCGGTTCTTGCGGTCCAGGATCGGGTTCACCTCGACCAGGTCCAGGCTGGTGACGAAGCCCGCCTGGGAGAGCAGCTCCATGAAGAGGTGCGCCTCGCGGTAGGAAAGGCCACCCGGGACCGGCGTGCCTACCCCGGGGGCGATCTCGGGGTCGAGGACGTCGGCGTCCAGCGAGACGTGCACCCGCGGAAGTCCCCGCATCTGCTCGACGACCGCCTCGGCCACCCGGGCGATCCCCAGCCGGTCGACCTCGGTCATGGTGAAGACCCGGACGCCGGCCTCCTTCAAAAGCTCCCGCTCGCCGGGGTCGAGGCTTCGCACCCCCACCAACGCGACGTCCTCGGGTCGCACCTTGGGCCCGGGCCCGCCGACGCCGACCAGCCGCGGGTCGCCGTAGCCCAGGAGGGCGGCGAGCGGCATGCCGTGGACGTTGCCGCTGGGGCTGGTTTCCGGGGTATTGAAGTCGCCGTGGGCGTCCACCCAGATCAGCCCGACGCGCTCGCCCCGGGCGGCGCCCGGGACCGAGCCCAGCGCCAGCGAGTGGTCGCCCCCCAGCACCAGCGGAAAGACCGCCTCGTCGAGGGCGATCAGACGCTGGTAGAGCTTCTGGCAGACGGCGGCGATGGCGCTGGCGTGGTGGGGTGGCGGCTCCAGCGGGAGCGCCTCGGCCACCGGGACCTCCAGGTCCCCGAGCTCCACCACCGGATACCCCAGGGCGGTAAGCTCCTCGTGCAAACGGGCGTAGCGGATGGCGCTCGGGCCCATGTCCACGCCGCGGCGGCCGGCGCCCAGGTCCATCGGCACCCCCAAGACGGCAATCCGTTTCATGCATGCCATGCTATCAAAACCGGGGGATTCTCGCTCAGCGGCGCGATTCTTTATTTATGCATAGAAAGCGCATACCCCTTGACAAAAGCCCTCCCGTCGCCTAAACTTACTCCGATGGACTTGAAGAACGTCCAAAGCATCAACCTCGCCTCCATCCTGAAAGAGCCCGGCAGCAAGAGCGCCGAGGGGGTCATCGCCCAGCGCGTGGGGCCGGAGAAGGGGGGCATCCTGCTCGCCGAACCCGCCGACTGGCGGGCCACCGTCACCCACATGGGCGGCGAGTTCTGGCTCTCCGGCGAGATCCACGGCCAGGCGCTGATGGAATGCCGGCGCTGCCTCAAGCCCACCCCGGTGCCGGTGCACGCCTACTTCCAGCACCTGCTCAACTACCAGCCCGGGGTCGAGGGGGTGAAGCTGGTCGAGGAGCCGGAGGAGATCTACTACTTCGGCGAGCCCGACCTCGACCTCTCCAACTTCCTCTACCAGGCCTTCGCCCTGGAGCTCCCCCTGACCGCGGTCTGCCACGAGGACTGCGCCGGTCTCTGCCCGGTCTGCGGCGCCGACCTCAACGAGACCGAGTGCGAGCACACCAAGGAACTCAAGAAGAAGACCCCCTTCGTGGCGCTGGAGGGGCTCTTGAAGGAGTTCTCCTAAGCCGGGGCTCTGTTATAATGGCCCTTCGGCCCGCGCCGGGCCCTGGGGAGGAACTATGGCCAAGCATCCGGTACCGAAGAAGAAAACCTCGAAGTCGCGTCGCGACAAGCGGCGCAGCCATCACGCGCTCACCGCACCCGCGCTGGTGCCCTGCCCCCAGTGCGGAGCGCTGAAGCCGCCGCACACCGTCTGCCCCGAGTGCGGCTACTACAAGGGCGAAAAGATCGTCGAAGTCCCGGAGGCCTAACGTGCCCGCGGGGCTTTTGGCCCTCGGCGCCTACGTTCCCAGAAGGGTCCTCAAAAACGAGGACCTGGCCTCTTTTTTGGACACCTCGGACGAGTGGATCACCACCCGGACCGGCATCAAGGAACGTAGGATCGCCGAGCTGAACGAGTACCCCTACGACCTCGCGGTGCGGGCGGTGGAGGACCTCCTCCGCCGCCACGGCGAGGAGGCCCTCGAGGACGTCGACCAAGTCGTCGTCGCCACCAACGCCCCGGACGCCTTCTTTCCGAACACCGCCGCCCTGGTCCAGGACCGCTTCGGCCTGAAAGCCGCCGCCTACGACCTGCTGGCGGGCTGCCCCGGCTGGCTCTACGCCCTGGCCCAGGCGGCCGGCCAGGTGGAGGCGGGGATCGCCCGCAAGGTGCTGGTGATCGGCGCCGAGGCGCTCTCCAAGATCACCGACTGGCGCGACCGGGCCACCGCCGTCCTCTTCGGCGACGGCGCCGGCGCCGCCATCGTGGGCAAGGTGCCCGAGGGCTACGGCTTTCGCTCCTTCGTCCTCGGGGCCGACGGCTCCGGGGGCCCGGCGCTGCACATGGCGGCGCTGGCCAACACCCTCCCCGACGGCACCCGGATGAGCAACAAGATCTACATGAACGGCCGCGAGGTCTTCAAGTTCGCGGTCCGGGTCATGGACACCGCCACCGTGGAAGCGATCGAGAAGGCGGGGCTCGACAAGCGCGACATCCGGCTCTTCGTCCCCCACCAGGCCAACCTGCGCATCATCGACGCCGCCCGCGAGCGGCTCGGGCTCGACTGGGAACAGGTGGTGGTCAACCTCCACAAATACGGCAACACCTCCACCGCCTCGATCCCCATCGCCCTGCTCGAGGCCCTCGACCGCGACCTGGTCAAGGACGGCGACCACCTGCTCTTCGTATCCTTCGGCGCCGGCCTCACCTGGGCGGCGGCGGTGCACACCTGGTACCGGGGGGCGTCGTGAGGGCGGCGCTCTTCCCCGGACAGGGCTCCCAGGAGGTGGGCATGGGCCGGGCCCTTTTCGAGGGCTCGCCGGCGGCCCGGGAGGTCCTCGAGCGCGCCGAGGCCACCCTGCCCGGCCTGCTCGAGTTGATGTTCGAAGGCCCCGAGGAGACCCTCACCCTCACCGAAAACGCCCAGCCCGCCCTGCTCGCCGTAGGCTACGCCGCCTTTGCCGCTTACCGCGAGGCGGGCGGCGCCCGCCCGGCGGCGGCCGCCGGCCACTCGCTCGGCGAGTGGACCGCCCAGGTGGCGGCGGGCACCCTCGCCCTGGAAGACGCCCTTAGGCTGGTGCGCCTTCGCGGCCGCTACATGCAGGAGGCGGTGCCGGTGGGCGAGGGCGCGATGGCGGCGGTCTTGAAGCTCCCGCTTTCCGAGATCGAATCCGCCCTAAAAGGCCTCGAAGGGGTCTGGATCGCAAACCTCAACACCCCCGCCCAGACCGTGATCTCCGGGAAGAAGGAGGCGGTGGAAAAAGCCGCCCAGAGGCTCAAGGAAAAGCGGGCGCGGGTGGTCTTTTTGAACGTCTCCGCCCCCTTCCACACCCCGCTGATGGCGCCCGCGGCCGAGCGGCTCGCCGCCGCCCTCAAAGAGGTCCCCTTCAAAGACCCCGCCTTCCCGGTCTATTCCAACGTCACCGCCCGGCCGGTGACCTCGGGCGAGGAAGCGAGGCGTCTTTTGATCGAGCAGATCACCGCCCCGGTACGCTGGGTGGAGGTGATGCAGGCGCTCTACAACGCCGGCGCCCGGGAGTTTTTGGAGTTCGGCGTGGGCAACGTGCTCACCGGCATGGCCCGGCGCACCCTGGAGGGGGTCTCGGCCCGGCCGGTGACCACGCCGGAAGAGGCACGGGAGGTGGCAGCGTGACCGTTCCCAAGACCGCCCTGGTCACCGGGGCGAGCCGCGGCATCGGCCGGGCGATCGCCCTGGAGCTCGCCAAGAGGGGCTTTGACGTCGCCGTGCACTACGGCAAAAACCGGGAAAAGGCCGAGGAGGTCGCGGCCAAGATCGAGGCCTTGGGCCGGCGGGCTTTGGTCCTCGGGGCCGACCTGGCCGACCCCGAGGCCCCCGCCGGGCTCGTCGCCCAGGCCGAAGAAGGCCTTGGCGGCCTCGGGGTGCTGGTCAACAACGCCGGCATCACCCGGGACAACCTCCTGATCCGGATGAAGGACGAGGAGTGGGAGGAGGTCCTGAGGACCAACCTCACCGCCGCCTTCAAGCTCACCCGGGAGGCGGTGAAGCGTATGATCCGCCGCCGCGCCGGCCGGGTGATCAACGTCGCCAGCGTCTCCGGCATCCTCGGCCCCCCGGGTCAGGCCAACTACGCCGCCGCCAAGGCCGGCCTGATCGGCTTCACCCGGAGCGTGGCCAAGGAGTACGCGAGGCGCGGGGTCACCGTGAACGCGGTCGCCCCCGGCTTCATCGAGACCGACATGACCGCCGCCCTGCCCGAGGCGGTGCAGAAGGAGTACCTGGCCCAGATCCCCGCCGGCCGCTTTGGCAAGCCGGAGGAGGTCGCCAAGCTGGTCGCCTTCCTGGCCAGCGACGACGCCGCCTACATCACCGGCCAGACGGTCTGCATCGACGGCGGCCTGACGCCGCATTAAAGGCGCGTGTTAAAATCCCCCTTCGGAGGCAGCGATGGACGTATTCGAAAAGGTTAAAGCGGTGATCGCGGAAAAACTCGATATCGAGCCGGAAAAGATCACCCCCGAGGCCCGCTTCATCGAGGACCTCGGCGCCGACAGCCTGGACATCGTCGAGCTGATCATGGGGCTCGAGGACGAGTTCGGCCTGGAGATCTCCGACGAAGAGGCCGAGAAGATCCGCACCGTCGGCGACGCGGTCGAGTTCATCAAGGCCCGTCTAGGCTGAGAATGCCGCGGGTCGTCGTCACCGGCCTCGGTCCGGTCACCCCGATCGGGGTGGGCGCCGAGGCGTTCCACGAGGCCCAGCTCGCGGGCAAGAGCGGGGTCCGCCGCATCACCCGCTACGACACCGAAGCCTACAAGCTCCCGGTCAAGATCGCGGCCGAGACCGACGTCGAGGTGGAGGCCTACCTCGACAAGAAAGAGATCCGCCGGCTCGACCGCTTCGTGCAGCTCGCGCTGATCGGTGCCGAGCTCGCGATCCAGGACGCCGGGCTCGACTTAGGCGCCCTGGACAAGACCCGGGTCGGCACCCTGGTGGGGAGCGGGATCGGCGGCATCAAGACCTGGGAGGACCAGTTCAAGGTCTACTTCGAGCGCGGCCCCCATCGCCTCTCGCCGTTTTTCATCCCCATGGTCATCGCCAACATGGCGAGCGGCCACCTGGCCATGAAGTACCGGCTGATGGGGCCCTCGAGCACGGTGGTCACCGCCTGCGCCACCGGCACCGACGCGGTGGGGAACGCCTACCGCATCCTGAAGATGGGCCTCGCCGACGTGATGCTCACCGGCGGCACCGAGGCGGCGGTGACCCCGATGGCGATCGGCGGCTTCGCGGTGATGCGGGCGCTCTCCACCCGGAACGACGAACCCGAGCGGGCTTCCCGCCCCTTCACCAAGAGCCGGGACGGCTTCGTCCTCGGCGAGGGCGCCGGCATTCTGGTGCTCGAGACCCTGGAGCACGCGAAAGCGCGCGGGGCCAGGATCTACGCCGAGGTGGTGGGCTTCGGCCAGAGCGCGGACGCCCACCACATCACCGAGCCCCACCCCGAGGGGCTCGGGGCGGTGCTGGCGATCCAGGCAGCGCTTCAAGAAGCCGGGGTCGCGCCCGAGGCGGTCGACTACGTCAACGCCCACGGCACCAGCACCCCCTACAACGACCGGGTCGAGGTGCTGGCGCTCAAGAAGGTCTTCGGCGACCACGCCAAGAAGCTCGCGGTCTCCTCCACCAAGTCGATGACCGGCCACCTCCTGGGCGCCGCCGGCGCGGTGGAGGCGATCGCCACCGCCCAGGCGATCCACCACCAGGTGCTCCCGCCCACGATCAACTACGACGACCCCGACCCCGAGCTCGACCTCGACTTCGTCCCCAACCAGCCTCGCGAGGCCGAGGTGAACTACGCCCTGTCCAACTCCTTCGCCTTCGGCGGCCAGAACGCGGTGCTCCTCCTCAAAAAGTTCACCGGCTAGGCCGCCCGGGTGTATACTCCGAAGTTGCAACCATCGGGCCCCCCGGGGGCCCGTTTTGAAGGAGGTTGAGAGTGAAGCTGGTTACCTCGGAATCGGTCACCGAAGGACACCCCGACAAACTCGCCGACCGCGTCTCCGACGCGATCCTGGACGCGATCCTGGCCCAGGACAAGGAAGCCCGGGTGGCGGCGGAGACGCTGGTGACGACCGGGCTGGTCTTCGTCGCCGGCGAGATCACCACCAAGGGCTACGTGGACATCCCCGGCCTGGTGCGCAAGACGGTCAAGGACGTCGGCTACACCCGCGCCAAGTACGGCTTCGACGGCGACACCTGCGCGGTGCTCACCGCCATCGACGAGCAGAGCCCGGACATCGCCGGGGGGGTGAACCTGGCCTACGAGGCCCGGGTGCTCAAATCCAACGACCCCAAGGACCGCCTCGGCGCCGGCGACCAGGGGCTGATGTTCGGCTACGCCACCACCGAGACCGAGGTGCTGATGCCCCTCCCCATCACCCTCGCCCACAAGCTCACCATGCGGCTCGCCGAGGCCCGCAAGACCAAGGAGATCCCCTACCTCCGTCCCGACGGCAAGTCCCAGGTCACCGTGGTCTACGAGGGGGACAAGCCCCTCTACGTCAAGACCGTGGTGGTCTCCACCCAGCACTCCCCCGAGGTCGACCTCGATACCATCCGCGAGGACGTGATCGAGAAGGTGGTGAAAAAGGCGATCCCCGAGGAGTACCTCCGCCCCGAGACCGAGTACCTGATCAACCCCTCGGGCAAGTTCGTCCTCGGCGGCCCCCACGCCGACACCGGGCTCACCGGCCGCAAGATCATCGTCGACACCTACGGCGGCGTCGTTCCCCACGGCGGCGGCGCCTTCTCCGGCAAGGACCCCACCAAGGTCGACCGCTCGGCCAGCTACTACGCCCGCTACATGGCCAAGAACATGGTCGCCGCCGGGCTCGCGGAGCGCGTTTTGATCGAGCTCGCCTACGCCATCGGCAAGGCCCGGCCGGTCTCGATCCGGGTCGAGTCCTTCGGCACCGGCAAGCTCCCGGACGAGAAGCTCACCGAGATCGCCCGCGAGGTCTTCGACCCCCGCCCGGCGGCGATCATCGAGGAGCTCGACCTGCTCCGCCCCATCTACACCCCGACCTCGGCCTACGGCCACTTCGGCCGCCCGGGCTTCCCCTGGGAGGAGACCCCGAGGGTCGAGGAGCTGCGGCAAAAGGCCGGGCTCTAACCCCCAAAAACCGAAGGGGCGGGGCCTTTGGCCCCGCCCCCCTTTTTGACGCCTAGTACTGCTTGATCGCCTGCACCAGCTTGGTGACCACGTCCTTGGCGTCGCCGAAGAGCATGCGGGTGTTCGGCATGTAGAAGAGCTCGTTCTCGATGCCGGCGAAGCCCTTGCCGCGACCGCGCTTGATCACGATCACGTTCTTGGCCTTGTCCACGTCGAGGATCGGCATGCCGTAAAGCGGGCTCCCCTCGCGGCGGGCGGCCGGGTTGACCACGTCGTTGGCGCCGATGACCAAGGCGACGTCGGCGGTCTCGAACTCGGGGTTGATGTCGTCGAGGTCGTAGAGCTTGTCGTAGGGCACCCCGGCCTCGGCCAGCAGCACGTTCATGTGCCCGGGCATGCGGCCGGCCACCGGGTGGATGGCGAACTTGACCTCGACCCCGCGCTTTTCCAGCTCGTCCATCAGCTCCTTGATCTTGTGCTGGGCCTGGGCCACCGCCATGCCGTAGCCGGGCACGATGATCACCTTGCTGGCGTAGGCCATCAGGGCGGCGGCGTCCTCGAGGCCGATCTCCTTCATCTCGCCCTCGACCTGGCCCTCCTCCTCGGTGGCGCCGAAGGCGCCGAAGAGGACGTTGGTCAGGGAGCGGTTCATGGCCTTGGCCATCAGCTGGGTGAGCAAGGTACCGGCGGCCCCCACCACCGTGCCCGCCACCATCAAGGCCGGCTGGCTAAGGGCGATACCCTCAAAGCCCACCGCCAGGCCGGTGAAGGCGTTGTAGAGGCTGATCACCACCGGCATGTCGGCGCCGCCGATGGGGAGCGTCATCAAGACGCCGAAGACCAGCGCCAAGAGGAAGAAGAGCACGATCAGCGAGATCGTCGGCTTGAAGACGAGCACGATCCCGATCAGCACGGTGACCGCGAGCCAGGCAAGGTTGAAGGCCTGCTGGCCCTTGAAGGTGATCGGGCGCTCCTTCATCAGCCGCTGGAGCTTGGCGAAGGCGACCAGCGAGCCCGAGAAGCTGACCGCGCCGATCAGCCCGCCGAGCACCGCCAGCGCGGCGAAGGCCGGCGGGAGCTCGCCCTTCAAGAGCTCGACCGCGGCGATGGTGCCGGCGGCGCCGCCGCCCATGCCGTTGTAGATCGCCACCATCTGGGGCATGTCGGTCATGGCGACGACCTTGGCCGCCCACCAGGCCACGGCGCTGCCCAGGACCAGGGCCACCACCATCAGCCCCAGGTTCTGCATCCCCGGCCAGAGGAAGGTTGCGAGCACCGCCGCCGCCATCGCGATGCCGGCGTAGACCACGCCCTGGCGGGCGGTCTTGGGGTGGCTCATCTGCTTGAGGGCGTAGATGAACGCCATCGCGGTGACGAAGTAGATCGCTTGGATGACCCAGGTCATGCCGAGCCTCCCTTCTTCTTCTCAAACATCTCGAGCATGCGCTCGGTCACCGCGTAGCCGCCGGCGGCGTTGGCCGCCCCCAGGAGCACGCCGAAGAACCCGATCGCCTGCTCCAGCGCGGTCTCCGCGTGGCCCAGGGCGAACATCGCCCCCACCACCACCACGCCGTGGATGAAGTTCGAGCCCGACATCAGCGGCGTGTGCAGGATCACCGGCACCCGGCTGATCACCTCGTAGCCGGTGAACGCCGCCAGCATGAAGATGTAGAGGGTGGTCCAGAAATCCAGCTCGATCATGCCTCGCCTCCTTCGATCAGCGCGCGGGTGGGTTCGTGCTTGATCTCGCCGTCCCAAACGAGCACGCTCTTGGCCAGGATCTCGTCGTCCCAGTCCGGCGAAAGCTCCTTGCCCTCTTTGGCCAGGAGGGAGACGAAGTTGAAGAGGTTGCGGGCGTACATCTCGGAGGCGTGCACCGGAAGCTCGGAGGGCAGGTTGACCGGGCCGTAGATCGTCACCCCCTGGTGCACCACCTTCTCGCCCGCCTGGGTGAGCTCACAGTTGCCCCCGGACTCGGCGGCCAGGTCGACGATCACCGCCCCCGGCTTCATCCGCTCCACCATCTCCTTGGTGACGATCCGGGGGGCGGGCTTGCCCGGCACCTGGGCGGTGGTGATCACCACGTCGGCGCGGGCGATGGCGTCGGCCACCATCTGCTTTTCCTTCTCCTTTTCCTCCGGGGTGAGCTCGCGGGCGTAGCCGCCCTCGGCCTCGGCGTCGATATCCAGTTCCAAAAAGCGCGCCCCCAGGCTGCGCACCTGCTCGCCGGCGGCCCGGCGCACGTCGAAGGCCTCGACGATCGCCCCCAGCCGCTTGGCGGTGGCGATCGCCTGCAGACCGGCGACGCCGGCGCCGATCACGAAGACGAGCGCCGGCCGGATGGTGCCGGCGGCGTAGGTGAGCATGGGGAAGAACTTGGGCGCGAGATCGGCGGCGAGCACGCCGGCCTTATACCCCGCCACCGAGGCCTGGCTACTGAGGACGTCCATCGCCTGGGCGCGGGTGATGCGGGGGATCAGCTCGAGGGCAAAGGCGTTCACCCGGCGCTCCGCCAAACGCTTCACCCGCTCGGGGTAGCGGTGGGGCTGCATGAAGCCCACCACCACCGCCCCCTCCTTCATCAGGTCCACTTCCTCCTCGCTCGGGGGCTGAATCTTCAAAATCAGGTCGGCCTCGGGGTAGAGCGCCTCCTTCCCCTCGACCAGCTTGGCCCCCGCCGCCTCATAGGCGGCGTCGGGGTAAAACGCCCCCTCGCCCGCGCCCTTCTCCACCATGACCTCGTAGCCCTGCTTGGTCATGCGGGCCACGACGTCCGGCACGAGCGCCACGCGGCGCTCGCCGGGCACGGTTTCCTTGGGCACCGCTACGCGTATTGCCATTGCTATCCCCTCCTAAAGCACAAGCACAGGGGGATTATACCGGTGAGTTTTGGGGGTACATTGTCCTAGATGAGACTGCCGGACTCGCTCGTAAACCGCGCCAGCGTGCGGAAATACGCCCCCGAGCCGATCCTGGAGGAGGACGTAGAGCAGATGCTCGCCGCCGCCCAGCAGGCCCCCACCGACGCCAGCGCCCAGCTCTACACCCTCCTGCGCGTCAAGGACCCGGAGCTTCGGGCCCAGCTCGCCGAGCTCGCCGGCGGTCAGCGCCACGTGGTGGAGGCCGCCGAGTTCTTCGTGCCGCTCGCCGACGTCTACCGCCTCGAGCGGCTGCTCGCCCACCGCGGCGAGGAGCTCGGCGACTTCCCCCGCACCGCGCTCCACTTCGCGTTGGTGGACGCCACCCTCGCCGGCGCCCAGCTGGCGGTAGCGGCGGAGGCGATGGGCTACGGCATCTGCTGGATCGGGGGGCTTTTAAACCGGGTCGACGAGGTGGCCCGGCTGCTCGACCTGCCCCCGGGGGTGCTCCCGGTCTCCGGGCTCACCGTCGGCGTGCCCGCCGAGCGCCCGGAACCCCGGCCCCGCCTGCCCCGGCCGACGGTGGTCCACACCGACCGCTACCGCCGTTATACGGACGAAGAGCTCGAGGACGCCTACCGGGCCATGGCCCCGATCACCCGGAGCGGCGACTGGCTCAAGGTGTTGAAGCGCTACTTCGCCAAGGGCGGCACCCAGGAGGCCCGGGACGCGGTCTACGGCCTGGCCAAGGCCCTCGCCGGATTTGCCGACGACCTCTCCAAAGACGCCGCCCGGACGCTCTACCTCAAAGACACCGACGCCGCGAGCCTGGGCGAGGCCATCACCTGGCTCTTAAAGCACGGCTGGCGGGGGGTGCTCTTCGGCGAGGGGCCCTTCGGCGAGAGCGAGGTCTGGATCGAGCAGGAGACCGAGGCCCACCGGGGCGAGGGCAAGACCCCGGGCGAGGCGCTGGCCCGGGCGGTGGAGGCCGCCTACCCCAGCGACGCCTAGCGGATCACCCCGGCCTCGCGAAGGCCTTCAAGCTCTGCCTCGCCGTAACCGAGCTCGTCCCTTAGTACCTCGAAGGTGTGCTCGCCGAGAAGCGGGGGCGGCCCGGCGGGGGCGGCGGGGGTGCGGGAGTAGTGCTGGAAGACGCTGGCCACCGTCTTCAAGGCGCCGATCGTCGGGTGGTCGAGCTCCCAGACCGCCCCCCGGGCCTCGGCCTGGGGGTCGGCGAAGGCCTCGCCGATGTCGTTAACCGGGGTGGCGGGGACGCCCGCGGCCTTGAAAAGCTCGATCCAGGCGTCCCGGGGCCTTTGCTTGAAGATCCCGGCGAGGATCGGGATCAGCGCGTCGCGGTTTTTCACCCGGTCGGCGTTGCTGCGAAAGCGGGGGTCGCGGGTGAGGTCCTCCCGGCCGATCGCCCGGCACATGCGGGCGTACTGCTCGTCGTTCCCCACCGCCAGGATGAACCAGCCGTCCGCGGCCTCGAAGGCCTGGTAGGGCACGATCTGGGGGTGGGCGTTCCCCAGGCGCTTCGGGGGCACGCCGGTGACCAGGTAGCTCTGGGCCTGGTTGACCAGGCTCATCAGCCCCACCTCGAAGAGCGAGAGGTCGAGGTACTGCCCCTTTCCGCTCTTCTCGCGCTCCAAAAGCGCGGCCAGAATCCCCGAGACCGCCGCCCAGCCGGTGAGCACGTCGATCAGCGCCACCCCCACCTTCATCGGAGGGCCGTCCGGCTCGCCGGTGATGCTCATGAGCCCGGTGATGCCCTGGAGGGCGGCGTCGTAGCCGGGCTCCGCCGCCCGGGGACCGGTCTGCCCGAAGCCGGTGATCGAGACGTAGACGAGGCGGGGGTTTTCCTCCTTTAGGCTCTCGTAGTCGAGGCCGTACTTCTTGAGGCCGCCGGCCTTGAAGTTCTCGATCAGGACGTCGGCCCTCCTGGCGAGCTCGCGCACGATCGCCGCCCCCCGGGGGTCTTTCAGGTTGATCGCAAGGCTCTTTTTCCCCCGGTTCGCCGAGAGGTAGTAGGCGCTCTCCCCCGCCACGAAGGGCGGCCCCCAGCGGCGGGTGTCGTCGCCCTTCGGGCTTTCCACCTTCCAGACCGTGGCCCCGAGGTCGGAGAGCACCTGGGTGGCGAAGGGGCCGGCGAGGATGCGGGAGAGGTCCAAGACCTTGAGGCCGGCAAGGGGTCCCATGGCTCGATGCTAAAACGCAAGGTCCCGCCCGAGAAGGTAGCGAAGTCCCGGGGCGATCCCCTGCCGCCAGGTCACCCAGTTGTGCCCCGAGGGGCGCTCCCGGTAGGCGTGCAGGACGCCGAGGTCCGAAAGCCTTCCGGCGAGCCGGCGGGTGGGGGCGAGCAGCCACTCGAAGACGCCGGCCTCGAGGTAGACCCGCCCGCCTTTCGGAAGGAGCTGGTCGGTGAGCCACTCGGGCTCGGTGTAGGCGTCTTTGCCGCCGGGAAGGGCCTTCAACGCCGGCGAGTGAGCCATGGCAAAACTCCCCTCGGGGGCCTGGTTCCAAAGCCAAAGCGCGGCAAGCCCCCCGAGCGAGGCCCCCCAAAAGCCAAAGGGCAGCCCCCCGGCAAAGCGGGGCAGGACCTCGTCGAAGACAAAGCTTTGGTAGCGGGGGTCCATGCGGTACTCGCGGTCGCGGTCCTCGGGCTCCAAAAAGACGATCCGCACCGGGTGGATCGCCCCCGCTTCGATCAGCGCCTCGGCCACCTCGGCCATCCGCCCGAGCCGCAAAAACGCGACCCCGTCCTGAACGAGGAGCGCCGCCTTCGCGGGCGGCTCGGGCTCGTAGACCCAGACCCGGCGCTCGGAAAAGTAGGGCTCGGAAAAGACCCGCTCAAAAAGAAGCCGCTCCCGGGGCACGGGCTTTCGGGGCGGCGCCTCGTAGCGCCAGTTCCCGGTGGTGAAAGCGCGGGCGTAGGACCACCAGGGATTATCCGCCGGCCGGGGAGCCTCGGGGTCGGGGAAGGGACGCCCATGCTCGTCCAAAAAGGCGTACTCCAGGTAGGCATCCGGCAGGAACTCGAGCCTCAAGGGCCCTTTTAGGGGAATCGGCCGCCGCTTCCAGTCGGTGAAGTCGCCGACGAGCGCCGCCGCCTCGGGCGACGGGTAGAAGGTGGCGAACCGCCCCTCGACCCGGACCACGGGGTCATTTTGGCACGCCCTTGGTAGCCTGGTCCTATGCGGGCAGTTTTGATGCAAGGCTTCGGCGGGCCCGAGGTCCTGCGCCCGGGCGAACTCGAAACCCCCGAGCCCGGCCCCGGCGAGGTCCGGGTCCGCCTCAAGGCGGCGGCGGTCAACCACCTCGACCTCTGGGTGCGAAAAGG
>JAMOVS010000150.1 GCA_027061845.1 Thermaceae bacterium | reverse complement strand
CCTTTGGAGCACTGGCGGTAGTCGCCGCCGTGGCAGAAGAGGTGGTCGGCGCTTCTGATGAGCTCGATGTTGTTCACGTTCCCGGCCTCGGCCTCGTGGCAATGGGGCCGACGTAGCAGCCGGGGCCTCCCCTAGCCTCGAAGCGGCGCCAAAAGCGTATAAAAAATGAATCTTCTCACTTGATCCTCCCTCGCGGGCCACGTGTGGGAGACGCAATCCAGGTTATGCGGCCATCTTGTATGACCGCACTATAGCACCGGTTGAAAGAATCCCAGGGAAAAATCATGCAGGAGCGGACGGGCCCGTGGGCCCGCCCGCTCGCCAGGAAAGAAGTCTTAGTTGCCCTTCTTCTTATCCAGAATCCCGGCGAGCTCCTGGAGCCGGCGCCAGTTCCGGAGCCGGTCCTCGTTGGCGGCCAGGAGCACCTCGTCGGGGTTGCCGTCCTTGTCGAAGTGCTTGGCGAAGCGGCCCTCGGTGCGGGCGAAGTCGATGAAGGTGAAGGGCTTTTTGGTCTTGGGGTCGATGTACCAGTCGTCGTAGATCGAGGGGTTGCCTTTGAGGTCGAGCCGCTCGGCGATGCGGTCGCCCTTCCTGGGGTCGTAGACGAAGACCGGGAAGGTGCGCGAGAGCACCGCCAGCTTGGCCTGGTGGGCGGACATGTTGTCGCCGACCCCGTGCTCCGGCTGGCAGGTGGTGTAGACGATCACCACCGAGGGGCCCTCGTACTCGTTGGCGGCGAAGATCGCCTTGTAGAAGTGATTGAAGTGGGCGGCGGTGGTCTGGGCCACGAAGACGTCGGGGTGCATCATCAGGATCTCGCCGATCTCTTTCCGCGGCTCGGTCTTGCCCTTCAAGACCTTGCCGAAGGCGCTCATCTTGGTCTCCTGGCCCAGGTAGGTGGCGGTCGAGGCCTGGCCGCCGGTGTTGGAGTAGACCTGGGTGTCGAGCACGATGACGTTGATGTTCATCCCCGAGGCCAGCATGCGGGAGAGCGCCTGGAAGCCGATGTCGAACATCGCTCCGTCGCCGCCGACGACCCAGAGCTTCTTGTCCTTCCAGCCCATCTGGTCCCAGCGCATACGGATGCCCATGGCGTCGGTGGCGGCGTTTTCGAAGAGCGAGTTGGTCCAGGGGACGACGAAGGGGTTGTAGGGGTAGGTCGAGGAGTAGACGGTGTTGCACCCGGTGGCGGCGACGATGCCCCAGTCCTTGCCGTAGTAGAAGGCGTTCGCCGCCGAGAGCATCCGGAGCGCGGTGGCCTCGCCGCAGCCGGCGCAGCTCCCCGCCCCGCCGACGAAGAGGTGGGTCTCCTGGTCGAGCATGATGTCGATCGGGGTGCGCTCGTTGATGTACTCGCGGGGGGTGTTGGGGAGCGACTCGAAGAAGGCGAACTCCTCCTTGTACTCGGGGACGGTGCGCTCGGTCTTCTCGATCATCGCCAGGGCGTCGTCGTTGCAGACCTCGACGCACTCGCCGCAGCCCTTGCACTTGGTGGGATCGACGAAGATCGCGAAGTAGCCGGGCTCCTTGCCCTTCTTCTGGGGCAGGTCGTAGAACTTCTTGGTCTTGGCGAAGTGGGCCCGCATGCGCTCGCGGGTGTCGGGGTCGTCGATCTTCGCGAGCTCGCTCTCGATCTGGCTTTCCGGGATCACCTTGGCCAGGATCGCGGTGTCCGGGCACTCGGTGACGCACTCCATGCAGGCGGTGCACTTGTCCGAGTAGTACTCGGGGATCTCCGGCGCGATGTATGAGAAGTCGCGGTAGACCCCGGTCCCGGGCGCGATCAGGCTGCGGGCGACGTTCAAATCGGCGGGCAGCTCGGCGTCGGCGATGCCTTGGTTGTAGGCCTCGACGACCTTGATGAACTCCTTGTTGTACTCGTCGATGTCGATGGGCTCGGGCTCGGGCAGGACCTCGAGCTCGAGTTCGAGTTCGCCGGCTTCGAACTTGCCGGACTTCATGCCACCACCTCCTTGGGCTCCCTGGCGATGACCTCGGGGGGCACCTCGATGAGCTCGGTGTAGCCCCGGCGGATGGCGGTCATGTTGTCCTTGACCACCTGCTCGCCGCGCTTACCGAAGTACTTGCGGATGATCTTCTCGATCCGCTCCCAGAGCTCCTCCTCGCTGATCTTGGCCCGCTCGGCAAACGGCGCCAGGCGGAGGTAGGAACCCAGCAGCACGATGCCCTGCATCCGCTGGACCAGGTCCGGCCGGGTCGCCACCTCCTGGGCGATCTTCACGGTGTCGATGGCGTAGAGCCGGTAGCCGTTTTGGCGGATGAGCTCGCGGGCGTACTTGGGAATCGTGGCCCAGATCTCCTCCGGGTCGGTGTGGCGGGACTGGAGCCAGATCGTGCCGCCCTTCGCGAGGCCGGCGAGCGGGTTGGTGTACTGCAGCGCCCGCGGATCGTTGATCGCCACCATCTCGACGTAGCGGAGCTCGGAGCGGACCCGGACCGGCTCCTCGGCCACCCAGAGGTAGTAGTTGGTGGGCAGGCCCTTCTTCTCCGAGCCGTACTTGGGGAAGGCCTGGACGAAGAGGTCGAAGAGATCGGCGGTGACGCTGGCGATCACCTTGTTGGTGGTCACCGAGCCGTAGCCGCCCACCGAGTAGCCGCGCAGGCGGAAGGTGCCGGGCTCGGTGATGTCCGGGTCCTCCTTGGGCTCGAGCGCCAGCGGGTGCTTGATATTGAGGGCGAAGTAGCGGCGGTCCTTCTTCTCCTCCATCATGTGCTCGAAGGTGGCGATCACGTCGGCGGGGCGGACGTCGCGGCCGCCCAGGCCGGCGGCGCCGCCGTAGAAGGTGGGCAGGCGGTCGACCTTGAGCTCGGGGAAGCCGGGGTAGCCGTCGGTGGCGTCGGCGAAGGCCGCCTTGATCTCGCGCAGCATCGGGTTCGACTCCGCCAGCGGCTCGTCGGTGCGCTCGAGCACGGCGAAGGCCTTGGTGTGCTTCAGGGCGTCGACGATGCGGGCGCCGGGGAAGGGGCGGAACGAGCGCACGTAGAGCGCCCCTACCTTCTGGCCCTTATCCCGCAGGTAGTCGACCACCGCCTTGATGGTGCCGATCATGCTGCCGGTGGCGACCACCGCGTACTCGGCGTCCTCGAGGCGGTAGGGCTCGACGAAGTCGTAGCAGCGGCCGGTGAGCTTGCAGAAGAGCTCGAAGGCCTCGTCCAGCGCCGGCACCAGCCGGGCGTAAAAGGCCCGCTGGGCGATCCGGCCCTTCATGTAGGAGTCCTGGTTCTCCACCGGGCCCGAGAGCACCGGGTGCTCGGGGTCGAAGAGGCTTTGCAGCTTCTCCTTGGGGTCGCCGACGAACTCCTTCATCAGCTCGGGCTCGGGGAGGTTGTAGTTCTCCACCGTGTGGGTGACCAAAAAGCCGTCCTGGGCCACCATGAAGGGCACCAGCGCGGCCTCCCCCGCCCGCCGGGCGATGAGAGCCATGTCGGCGACCTCCTGGGCGTTGGCCGCGAAGAGGATACCCCAGCCGGTGTCGGCGACGGCGTAGACGTCGTCGTGGCCGGCGTGGATGTTCAGCGCCTGGCTGGTGAGCGCGCGGGCGCCGATGTGGAAGACCATCGGGAGGCGCTTGCCGCTGATGACGTGGAGCACCTCTTTTTGCAAGACCAGCCCCTGGCTGGCGGTGAACGAGCTCACCCGGCCGCCGGCGAGGCCGAAGCCCTCGGCCGCCGAGCCCGCCGAGTGCTCGCTCTCGGGCTCCAGGAAGGTCAAGGGCTCGCCCCAGAGGTTGGTGCGCCCGTTCGCCACCGCCACCTGGAAGCCGTACCCCATGTTGGTCGAGGGGGTGATCGGGTAGGCGATCCCCGCCTGGGAGACGTGGGTCTCGACCCAGACCGCGGCCTCCGACCCGTCCCCCGTGGTGGGGATGCCTGGGAACCGAACTTCGCTCATCTTCCCTCCTTCCGCGCGGAGACCCTCCGCGCCCTGCGCTTACCCTACACCGATCGCAAACCGAACGCCTGGCGCCGGTGACGGGTCACGCCGCTAGCCCCATTGCACCACGGGCCGCCGGGGACCGGTGTCCCCGCTAGCGGCGGCGCTTTTTCCCGCCGCCCGACTTCTTCTCGCCCTGCCACTCGCCGAAGTAGACCCGGTTCACGGTGAGCTTGACCGGGCGCTCGGGCCGGTCCTTCCCCTCCGGGGGACCGACCACGCGGCGCTTGCGCTTCTTTTCTCCGCCTTTCTTTTCCAAGGTCTTCACCTCCTCCGCCGGGACCAGATCGATCTGGCGCAGGGCGGGGTTCGCCCCTGCGATCTGGACCGGCAAGCGTTCCCCCAGCCGGATCTTCCGGCCGGTTCGTTCCCCAATCAGGCTCAGGGTTTCGGGGTCGTACTGGTAGTCATCGTCCTTCAGGGCCTCTTTGCGCACCAGGCCCTCGACGCCGTTCGGGAGCGCCACGAAGACGCCGAAGCTCTGCACCCCGCTGACGGTCCCCTCATAGACCTCGCCCAGGCGGTCCCTGGCCCAGCGGGCCTGGTGGTACTTGGAGAGCTCGCGCTCGGCGGCCTCGGCGAGCCGCTCGCGCACCGAGGCGTGCTCCGCGATCTGGGGGAAGGTCTGCCGCCAGCGCTCGAGCTTCTTCTCGTCGAGCCGGCCCCGGAGCAGGGACTTCAGCACCCGGTGCACCACCAGGTCGGGGTAGCGCCGGATGGGGCTGGTGAAGTGCAGGTAGTCGCGGAAGGCGAGGCCGAAGTGGCCGAGGTTCTCCTCGGCGTAGCGGGCGAGCTTCAAGGAGCGAAGCAGGAGCGTCGCCACCGCCTCGGCCTCGGGCCGGCCCTGGGCCGCCTTCAAGACCTTCTGGTAGGCCTCCGGGGTGGGGGCCTCGAGGCGGTAGCCGAGCCGCTCGAGGGCCTCGGTGAGCTCCTGGTAGCGGTCCTCGCTGGGGTCCTCGTGCACCCGGAAGAGCGCCGGCAGGCCCCGCTCCTCGAGCTCCGAGGCCACCCGCCGGTTGGCCAGCAGCATGAACTCCTCGACCAGGCTGCGGGCGTTTTCCTCCCGGATCGGGATCAGGTGGACCTCGCCCCGCTCCCCGAGCTCGACCTTGACCTCGGGGAAGTCGAAGAAGATCGCGCCCTCGGCCTCGCGGGCTTTTTTGAGCTTCTGCGAGAGCTCGAAGAGGGTCCGCACGTCCTCGGCTAGGGGGGCCAGACGCTCGCTCGGCGCCTCGCCCTTCAAGAAGGCCTCGACCTCGGGGTAGGTGAGCCGGGCCTGGGAGCGGATCACGCTCTCGGCGAAGCGGTGGGAAAGGACCCGCCCCTCGGGGTCGAGCTCGAGGATCACCGAAAGGGCGAGCCGGTCCTCCCCCGGCACCAGCGAGCAGGCGCCGCTCGAGAGCGCCTCCGGCAGCATTGGCAGCACCCGCCCCGGCAGGTAGGCCGAGGTACCGCGTTCATAGGCCTCGCGGTCGAGGGCGCTGCCCTCCTTGACGTAGTGGGCGACGTCGGCGATGTGGACCCCGACCTCGTAGTGGCCGTTCGGAAGCCTGCGAACGTGGAGGGCGTCGTCGAAGTCCTTGGCGTCGGGCCCGTCCAGGGTGAAGACGGGGAGGTCCCGGAAGTCCTCCCGCTTGGCGGCCTCGGGCCGCAAGGGGGCCCGGGCCACCCGCCTGGCCTCCTCCAGCACCTCCTCCGGAAACTCGTCCCGCAGGTCGTGCTTCAGAATCACCGCCCGGGTCTCGGCCTCGACGTCGCCCTCGCCCTCGCCGAGCTTTTCCAGGAAGACGCCAAAGACCTCGCGGGCTCCCGTCTCCTCGGGGTAGTTGAGCCGGGCCGCGATCCGGCTGCCCTCGGGGACCAGGGACAGCCCCTCGGGAAGGAGCTTGATCCGCTCCGGCATCCCGGGGGTCTCGGGCT
>JAMOVS010000149.1 GCA_027061845.1 Thermaceae bacterium | reverse complement strand
GTGAGGGTTTTTTGATCTCGGTCTTCGCCGCCTTTGGCTTCGGTGCCGCCGGCTTTTTCAAAGGCGCCTTCGCCAAAGGCTTTTTCGCCACCGATGGGGGCTTGGGCTTTGGCGCCGGCTTTTTGACTTCGGGCTTCGCCGCCTTTGGCTTGGGCGCCGCCGGCTTCTTCGGGGGCGCCTTCGCCACCGGCTTTTCCACCACCGCCGGCGGCTTGGGCGCCGCCGGACTCGGCGGCAGGTTCTGTCCGCCGGGACCGAACTCGACCAAGAGGTAGCCGGTGGGTTTCGGCGTCTTGGGCGGCGGGGTCCAGACCAGGAGCAGGAAGAAAAGCGTCAGGAGCCCCGTCGTGAGAAAGGCGAGGAGCAGGGCCCGGCGCTTTTTTTGCCGCTCGTTCATGGTACGACCGCGATCGCCACCTTCTTGGCCCCGGCCTGGCGGATCAGGTCCATCACCTCGACCACCCGACCGTGGGGCACCTTGGCGTCGGCCCGGAGCACCACCAGCCCGCGCTCGTCGCGGCTCAGGCGGGACTGGAGCTGGGCGAAGAGGGCGGCGTCGGTGAGCCGCCGGTTGCCCAGGTAGGCCTGGCCCTTCTCGTCCAGCACCACCGTGGGCACGTCGGTCGGCTCCTCCACCCCGGTCTGGGCGCTGGGGAGCTCGATGGGGAGCCCGGTCTCGGGGGTGATGAAGGTGGAGCTCACCATGAAGAAGATCACCAGGAGAAAGACCACGTCCACGAAGGGCGCGAGGTTGATTTCCGGCCTGGGTCTACGCCGGCTTCGACGCATGCGCCACCTCGGCAAGCACGCCCAAAAGCTCCTCCCGCCGCTGCTCGAGCTCGGTCAGGATGTCGTCCACCCGGCCGGCCAGGTAGTAGTAAGCGAAGAGCGCCGGGATGCCCACCACCAACCCCCCGGCGGTGGTGAAGAGGGCCTCGCCGATGCCCCCGGCGAGCAGCCGGGCGGTGGTCTGGCCCTGGGCGGCGAGCACGTTGAAGGCTCGGATCATCCCGGTGACCGTGCCCAAAAGGCCGAAGAGCGGGGCCACCTGGGCGGTGACGCTGAGCACCCCGAGCCCCCGGGAGAGCCGCACCTCCTCCTCGAGGAGCGCCGCCTTCAAGGCCGCGTCCACCGCCGCCACCCCGAAGGGGACCCGGGGCAGGCCGGCGAGCAGGAACCGGCCCAGGGCGCCGCCGTGGGCCCGGGCGGCCTCGAGGGCGGCCTCGAGCTGCCCCCGGCGGAGCGCCGCCTCCACCTCCCGCATCAAGCGCTCGCCGCCGACCCGTTCGCGCCTCAGCGTCAGGAACCGCTCGAAGAAGACGTAGGCCGCGTACAGCGTCAGCAGGAGCAACACCACCAGGATCCAGCCGCCTTGCTCCACCTTCAACATGGCCTTACCCTACCCCGAGTTTCTGAGAAGGTTGCCACCGCCGGGCAGAGTTGGCGTATCCTTTCCCCGGAGAAGCACGGTGCGCTGGATCCGCGACCCCGCCCTCGTCCCCATCGCCGAAAAGGTTCTCGCCGGCGAGCGAATCGGCCGGGAGGAGGGCCTGGTGCTCTACCAAACCCCCGACCTTCCCGCCCTGATGCGCCTGGCCCACGAGGTGCGGACGAGGAAAGCCGGCGACAAGGTCTACTTCGTTCACTCGCTGCGCTTTTCCCAGACCAACATCTGCTACGTCGGCTGCAAGTTCTGCGCCTTCGCCCGGCGCTTCGGCGAGGAGGGGGCCTGGGACTACGAGGTCGAGGAGGCCCTCGACTGGATCGCCGAGCGCTACCAGCCCGGCATGACCGAGATCCACATCGCCGCCGGCCATCATCCCAAAAGGCCGCTTTCCTACTACCTGGACCTGGTCTCCGGCATCAAGCGGCGTTTCCCCGACCTCCAGGTCAAGGCCTTCACCGCCGCCGAGATCGCCCACATCGCCAAGGTGGCGAAGACCACCCCGGCAGAGGTTTTGAAGGCCTTGAACGAGGCCGGCCTGGTCATGCTCCCCGGGGGCGGCGCCGAGATCTTCTCCGAGCGGGTGCGAAAAATCATCGCTCCGGCCAAGATCCGGGCCGAGGTCTGGCTCGACGTGCACCGCACCGCCCACGAGCTCGGCATCCCCAGCAACGCCACCATGCTCTACGGCCACGTGGAGACGCTGGAAGAGCGGCTCGACCACATGGACCGGCTGCGGCGGCTGCAGGACGAGACCGGCGGGTTCATGAGCTTCATTCCCCTCGCCTTCCAGCCGGACGGCAACCCGCTGGCCCGCGAACTGGGCAAGACCGAGGCCCCGGACGCGATCGAGGACCTAAGGAACCTGGCGGTGGCCCGGATCTTCCTCGACAACTTCCCCCACGTCAAGGGCTACTGGGCGACGATCACCCCGGAGATCGCCCAGGTCTCGCTGGACTGGGGCGTCTCCGACATCGACGGCACCCTGGTCGAGGAAAAGATCGTGCACATGGCCGGGGCCCGGGCACCCGAGGGGCTCTCCAAGGCGGCGCTGGTCGACCTGATCCGCCGCGCCGGCTACCGGGCGATCGAGCGGGACGCGCTCTACCACGAGCTTCGGGACCACTCGGAGGCGGCCTGATGTACCGGGTGGGGCTCCCCGCCTACGCCAACGTGGCGCCGCTTTCGCACTTCCTCGCCCCCGAGGGGTTCTCGCTCGCGGGCGGGGTCCCCACCGAGCTGAACCGGGCGCTGCTCGAGGGCGAACTCGAGCTGAGCCTGGTTTCCTCGGTCTTCTACCTGGAGCACCGGGAGGCGCTCGGCGTCCTCCCCGACTTCTCGGTGGCGGTGCTCGGCCGGGTCTACTCGGTGAACCTCTTTTCCCGGATCCCCTTCGAGGAGGTGGAGAGCGTCGCCCTGACCACCGAAAGCGCCACCTCGGTGCGGCTTTTAAAGCTCCTGCTCGGTCCCGAGCGGACGTACCGGCGGGAGGAGGGGGGCCTCGAGCTGCTCGAGCGCTACGACGGCGTGCTGCTGATCGGCGACCGCGCCATCAAGGCCTACACCGGGCTGCTCGAGCGCCTGCCCGAGAGCGTCCACGAGCTGCCGGAACGCCCCCGGGGCATCCACGTCACCGACCTGGCGGCGGTCTGGTACCGCCGCACCCGCCTGCCCTTCGTCTTCGCTCTCTGGGCCTACCGCAAGGAGGCGCCGCCGCCCCCGGAGGTGCTCGCCGAGCTGCGCCGGGCCCGCCGGGAGGGGCTTGCCAACCTCGGGGTCGTGGCCCAAAGGGAGGCCCAGAGGCTTGGCGTCGCCTGGCCGCTCTTGCTCCATTACCTTTGGAACTTTCGCTACCACCTCGAGGCCCCCGACCGCGACGGCCTGGCCGCCTTCGCCGAGGCGATCGGGTACTCAGCGGAGCCTTTTTAGGTAGTCCTCGAGGGCGGCCCGGGAAAGCTCACCGAGGTGTCGGGCCACCGCCTTTCCCTCGCGGTCGAAGAAGATCGTGGTGGGCAGCGCCACCACCCGAAGCCGCCGCACCAGCCGGCCCTCGGTGTCGAGAAGAACGTTCGGGAGCGAAAGCCCCTCCCGCTTCAGGTAAGCGCGCACGGTTTCGGCGTTTTCCCCGCTGTTGACGAAGACGAAGGCGATCTCGTCCTGGCCGGCGGCGTACTCGGCGAGCAGCGGCATCTCCCGCCGGCAGGGCGGGCACCAGCTGGCCCAGACGTTCAGGACCACCGGCCTGCCGCGAAACTCGGCCAGCGAGACCACCGAGCCGTCGGGGGTGGGAAAGGCCCAACCCGGGAGGCGATCGGCCAGGCGCGTCTGCTGCGCCATCAGCCCGAAGAGGGCCAGGGCCACCAGCCCCCCGACCGCGCTGGGGGGGAGGGCCCAGGCCAGCGAAAGCCTCTGGCGGCGGAAGAAGTAAAGGGTATAAACGGCCCCGGCCGCCACCCCGGCCCAGGGGGCGAACCCCCCCTGCCAAAGGTAAAGGGCGCTCAAGGGGTCTTCGCGGTAGACGTTCCAGTGCTCGAGGACGAAGCCGAGGCGAGCCCCGACCAGCCCCAAAAGGACCGCGTTCCAGGCCCAGTGGGAAAGCGACCTCGGCCCCCTGCGGGCCAAGAGCTCCGCCGAGAGCAGGAAACCCGCCAGCGCCAGGGCGACGAACGCCCGCACCAAGGGAATGACGAAGGGACCGATCTTGATCGCCTCCACGCCCCGAGGCTAGCCCCGGGGCATGAAGGCGGCGTGAAGGCTACTGGGCCGAGAGGGTGTTGATGATCTGGAAGAGCGGCAGGAACATGCCGGCCACGATGGCGCCCACGATCACGCCCAGGAAGACGATCATGATGGGCTCGATCGCCGCCGTCAGGCTCTCCACCGTCTCGTCGACCTCGCGCTCGTAGAAGTCGGCGACCTTCTGCAACATGGCGTCGAGGGCGCCGGTTTCCTCGCCGATGGCGACCATCGAGGAAACCATCGGCGGGAAAATCTCAGGGTAGCGCATCAGGGTGCTGTGAAGCGGCTCGCCCACCTGGATGGTGTTCTTGGTCTCCTCCAGGATGTCCTCGATGACCGCGTTCCCCGCCGTTCCCTTGGTGATGTCGACGGCCTCGACGATGCCCACGCCAGAGGAGAGCAAAAGCCCCAGCGTGCGGGCGAAGCGGGCCAGCGAGCTCTTCTTGTTCAAGACGCCAAAGACCGGCATCCGCAGCTTGAGGCGGTCGATCGCCCGGCGCCCCTTCTCGGTGCGGTAGACGTAGCGGTAGACAAAGTAGAGCACGACCAGCCCGAGCAGCAGGTAGAGCGTGCTGGAGCGCAGGAAGTCCGAGACGGCGATCAAAAAGCGGGTCAAGAGGGGAAGCTCGGAGCCCAACTCGTTAAGGATCTGGGCGAACTGGGGGACGATGCCGGTGAGCAGGAAGTAGGTGATCAAGATGGCGAAGACGAAGACGATGACGGGGTAGGTCATCGCCGACTTGATCTTCCCCCGGAGCTCCAGGTCCTTTTCCAGGAAGGTGGCGAGCCGGTCCAGGATCGAGTCCAGGGTACCGGAGGCCTCGCCGGCCCGCACCAGGTTCACGTAGAGGCGGCCGAAGACCGGGTGCTTGGCCAGGGCGTCGGAGAGGGGAGCGCCCCCCTCGACGTCGATCCGCACCTCGCGGATGATGGCCTTGAACTTCTTGTTCTCGGTCTGGCGCTCCAGGATCGCCAGCGCCTGCACGATGGGCAGACCGGCCGACATCATGGTCGCCAGCTGACGGCTGAAGATGGCGATGTCCTTGAGCCCCGGCCCCCGCTCCAGAAAGCTCAGGTTGACCTCGGCCTGAAGCCCCTTGCCGGGCTCCTTGATCTCGGTGATGTAAAACCCCTTCTCGCGGAGCAGCCGGGTCGCCGTGCGGAGGTCCGAAGCCTCCACGGTGGAGGCGATCATCCTCCCCTGCCGGTCCCGCGCGCGGTAATGATAGATCGGCATGTTGTTCTATAGTATAGCGCCGGAATGCGTCCCGACCTGGCCGAGGCCGCCCGCGTCCTGGCTCGGGGAGGCCTGGTGGCCTTCCCCACCGACACCGTCTGGGGCGTCCTGGTCCGCCCCGACGACCCGGCGGCGGTCGCGCGCGTCTACGCGATGAAGGGACGCCCGAGCGACCAGCCGCTCCAGCTGCTGGTCGCCGACCTGGAGACGGCGAGGAGCCTCTTGCCCGAAGGTTTCGGGGATCCGCACTTTACCGCCCTGGCCGAGCGATTCTGGCCCGGCCCGCTGACCCTGGTCGTCCCCGCCGGCCGCCCCTTCCCGGCGATCGGCGCCCAGCGGACGCTGGGCCTCCGGCTGCCCGACCACCCCGAGCTGCGCGAGCTGCTGCGGGCGCTGGGCGGCTACCTCGCCGCCACCAGCCTGAACCGAAGCGGCGAGCCGCCGGTACAAAGCGAGGCCGAGGCCCGGCGCTTCCCGGTGGACCGGGTGGTCTCGG
>JAMOVS010000148.1 GCA_027061845.1 Thermaceae bacterium | reverse complement strand
GAACAGCTCACCCTGGTGCTCGCGGGCCGGATCCTCTTCGAGCTCGAGGGCGAGGCCGCCGAGCTCGGCCCCGGCGAGGCGGTCTGGGTGCCCCAAAACGCCCGCCACCGGGTTAGGGCGCTCGAAGAAAGCGTCGTCCTCGACGTCTTCAGTCCCGTTCGCCGGGACCTTCTCGAGAAGCTCGGCCAGTGACGTAGGTAAAGACCAGGGCGAGCAGCGCCCCCAGCCCAAGCGCGTGCCCCGCCTCCCCCCGCGGCACCGCCGGGTTAAAAACGAGGTCCAAGAGCAGGTAGCTCCCGGCGATCGCCAGGGTCAGAAGCAGCCACCACCGCCCCCGGTCCAGGCAGACCTTCATGGACCCAGGCTACCCCAGCGCCATCAGGCGCCCCTTGAGCTCCTTTGCATCCCGCACGAAGGTTAAAAGGGAAAGCTGCTCCTCGTCGATCTCGAGCGCCGGCCGGAAGAGCGCCCGCCAGCTTTCGTGGACGAAGATCGGGGGCACCGCCCGGCCGGCAAGCCGGTCCACGAAGGCCCGGTTCCAGGCGGCGGCGATCTCGGTGAAGGTGCCCACGCCCCCGGGCAGGGCGACGAAGGCCCGGCCCAAGTCGAGCATCCGCTCGATCCGGGAAAGCAGCGTAGGGGCGGGAAACTCGAGGTCCACGTAGGGGTTCGCCCCGGCGCGGCCGGGGAAGACCGCCGGGGCGGTGACCCCGACCACCAGCGCCCCGGCCTCCTTGGCCCCAAGGCTGGCCGCCTCCATCGCCCCGCCGTAGCCGCCCGAGGCCAGGTCGAAGCCGGCCTCGGCCACCGCCCGGCCGAAGCGGTGGGCCTCCTCCCAGGCCGGGCTCTTTGGCGAAATCCGGGAAGAGCCGAAGACCACCACGATCCGACGCATGGGCCAAGCTATACCATGAACGCCGTGAGCGGGGGGACCTGGATCCTCGTCCTTTCGGCCCTTTTCTTTTGGGCCTCGGCGTTCGCCGGCATCCGGGCGGCGCTGAAAGAACTGGAACCGGGGCACCTGGTCCTCCTTCGCTTTCTGGTGGCCTCCAGCGCGCTTTTGGCCTACGCCCTTTTCAAAAAGCTGCCGCCGCCCGCGCCCAGGGACCTGCCCCGGTTTTTCCTGCTCGGGGTGCTCGGGGTCACCGGCTACCACACCGCCCTCACCTACGGCGAGGTCACGGTGAGCGCCGGCTCGGCCGGGCTCTTGATCGCCACCTCGCCGATCTTCATCGCCCTCTTCGCCCGCTTCCTTCTGAACGAGCGGCTTCCGGCGGCGGCCTGGGCGGGGATGGGGCTCGCCTTTCTGGGCGCCTTCTTGATCGCCCTCGGCGAGGGGGGCGGGGTGCGGCCGGAGCCCGGGGCCGCCCTGGTGCTCCTCGCCGCGCTCTCGGGCTCGCTCTACTTCGTCGGGCAAAAGCCGCTCTTTTCCCGCTACCCGGCGGCCTCGGTCACCGTCTACACCATGGTGCTCGGCACCCTGCCGCTTCTGGCCTTCGCGCCCGGGTTTTTGGCGGAGCTCAAGACCGCCTCCAAAGGTGCCCTTCTGAGCGCCCTCTACCTGGGCCTTTTCCCCGGGGCGCTCGCCTACCTGCTCTGGATGCAGGCGCTCTCCCGGGTGCCCGCCGGCCTGCTCGGGAGCACCCTTTACCTAAACCCCACGCTCGCCATCCTGATCGCCTGGGCCTGGCTCGGCGAGATCCCCCACCCCCTGGCGCTCGCCGGCGGCGCGCTGGCGCTCGTCGGGGTGGCGGCGGTGCAGCGCTTCGGCCGTTAGAGGGGGAGCCGCCAGGCCTGGGCGAAGGCCTCCACGCGGCGGACGACCTCCTCGGCCAGGCGTTTCAGCTCCCGCAGCAGGACGGTGGCCTTGGAGCGGGCGTCCGCGATCTTGTCCTCGAGCTCGCGGATTTTGTCCTCGAGGTCGAACTCCTCGGCCCGCACCTCCTCGAGCTTCTTCTTGAGCTCCTCGAAGCGCTGGCTGGCCTCGGCCAGGCGCTCCAGGAGGTCGCGGCGGGTCTGCAAAAGCGCCTCTTCCTCGCGGGGGCTATCCGCCTGCTCGATCGCCTGGCGGTTCTTCTTGAGGCTCTTCCTGAGCTCGTGGATACGCCGGCGGAGCCGGGAGAGCTCGCTCGAAAGCGAAAGCGCCTCCTCCTCCTTTTGCAAGAGGCGCTCTTCCAGCTTCTTGAGCTCTTTTTCCCAGGCCTCGATCGACTCCACCAGCTTGGCGAACTCCTCCTTCACGTGCTCGTAGCGGCGGGTCACCCGCTCGATCGCTTCGCGGATCTCGGAAAGCGGCTCCATAGGAAAAAGCCTAGCAGCTTTGCGGCGTCGTTGCCCTAGGGACGGTACTCGTAGGCCCCGAGGTCGGGCCTCTTGTCGCGCCGCCGGCCGTCCAGGTCGAAGGCCACGCCGGCGGCCACCCCGGCGTCGATGGCCTGGCTCCGAGGCCCCAGGTGGTAGTCGCCCTCCTCGCCCCAGGCCGGGCGCAAAAAGTCCGGCTCCCCGCAAAAGACCCGCTCGCCCAGCTCCCCGATCCGGTCGCAACCGTAGGACTCCCCCCGCCAGCGGAGCAGGTCGGCGGGGTCGCGGTAGGCAAACATCACCCCGGCGGCGTCCAGCCGCACGCCCGGGGCCAGGTACAAAGCGGAGCGGTCGCCCCGGGCCGAGAAGATCACGTTTCGCAGGACCAGCTCGACGGGAACGTCGGGGTCGTCGTACTGCACGTGGATCAGGTAGTTTTGCCCCAGGGCGTCGTCGAGGGTGACGTGGCGCAGCTCGAAGCGAGCTCCTTCCTCCGGGGTATGCACCACCAGCGCGGCCCAGGGCGAGGTCCGGGGGTCGCCGTCGCCGCGGCCGTAGATCAGCACGTTCTCCAAGACCCCGCGCTCTCCCCAGAGCTTCACCCCGTCGCCCCAGTTGTTGGCCACGATCGAGTTCCGGATGATGGTCTCGGCGACCTTGCTGTCGAGCCCGTCGCCTCGGTTGTGCTCGGCCACCACCCCCTCGATCCAGACCGGCCCCTGGGAGGCCTCGACCCCGAACCCGTCGGGGCGGTCGTAGGGCCGGTCGCTGCCGTCGCCGCCCTGGTAGTAGTGGCCGCTATAGGAAAGCCGGCTGTGCCGGACCACCAGCTGGCGCAGCCCCCCTTCCTTCCCGGCGGCACTCCCGATCGCCCCGAAACCGCAGTACTCGATGCGGCTGTCCTCGATGACCAGGTCGTAGGCGTCCCGCAGGTCGATGCCGAACTGATCCAGGTGGTGGATGTAGAGGTCGCGCAGGACGACGTGCTCGATCGGCCGGTCGAGGGCCAGAATCCCGTCCCGGAAGGCGACCTTCTCGGCGTCCGGGTTGTGGGTGATCTCCAGGTGGTAGATCCGGGCGTAGCGCGCCCCGGAAAGGTTGATGGCGGCACGCAGGTTGTCCTGGCCCATCAGCACCGGGGCAGGCTCCTCCGTCGGGCCGCAGATCGTGACCCAGCGCCCCTCCTCCCCCGGGGGCACCGTCAGGATGTCGCCGGGATAGGTCTTCAGCACGTAGCGACCGGGGAGGATGACCAGGGTATCCCCGGGCTGAAGCCGGCGGGTCGCGAGCCCGGGGGTCCGCCAGGGGTCCTCGCGGCTCCCGCTTCCCTGGTCGTCGCCTTGCGGAGAGACGTAATACACCGCGCCGACCGCGTCCTCGGGCGGGCAGGAGGCCGGCGGGGGCTCCGAGCGAGCGCAGGCCGCCAGCAACGCCAGCAGACCCAAGAGCGGCCAAACGGCAACCCGTCCTGCCATTCGAGAAGAGCTTACCCCGGGGATGCTAGGCTTGGAGCCGTGCGCGTGATGCCCCCGATCCGCCAGGCCCTGAGCCAGGGCGCCCCGGTGGTGGCGCTGGAGTCCACCGTGATCACCCACGGCCTCGCCCGCCCGGAGAACCTCGAGGTCGCCCGGGCCATGGTGGGGGCGGTGGAGGAAGCGGGGGCGGTCCCGGCGGTGATCGCCGTGATCGAGGGCGAGGTCCGCGTGGGGCTCTCCGAAGAAGACCTCGAGGCCCTCGCCAGCGCCCCCGAAGCGGAGAAGGCGAGCCTATGGAACCTCGCCGCCCTGGTGGCGGGGAAGAAGACCGCCGGCACCACCGTGGCCGCCACCGCCCACCTCGCCCACCGGGCGGGGATTCCGGTCTTCGCCACCGGCGGCATCGGCGGGGTGCACTATTCCCCCTTTGACGAGTCGGCGGACCTGGTCGCCCTCTCCAAGACGCCGATCCTCGTGGTGAGCTCGGGGATGAAGAGCATCCTTGACCTCGAGGCCACCCTGGAGCGGCTGGAGACGCTCGGGGTCGCCGTCCTCGGCTACCGAAGCGACCGCCTGCCCGCCTTCCACAGCCAGGAAAGCCCCTACCCCCTCCCCGCCCGGGTGGAAAGCCCTAAGGAGGCGGCCCAGGTCTTTCGGGCCCAGCGGGCGCTCGGGCTTTCCTCGGCGGTGCTCGTCTTCAACCCGGTCTCCGAGGGGCTTCCCTTCGAGGAGGTCCAGGCCTGGGTCCGGGAGGCCAACCGGGAGGCCGCCGAGCGGGGCATCCAGGGCAAGGCCCTCACCCCCTACCTGCTCCGGCGGCTGGCGGAGCGCTCGGGCGGCGCCAGCGACCGGGTCAACCGCCGGCTGCTGGTCGAAAACGCCCGTCTCGCCGGGGAAATCGCCCGGGCGCTGGCGTCGTAAGATGGACGGGGTGTGCGAACTCGGCGAAACGCTTAGGAAGGCCCGGGAGGCCAAGGGGCTGAGTCTGGAGGAGGCCGCCCGCAAGACCGGGGTGCGGCTCGAGTACCTCGAGGCGCTGGAATCCTGCCGCTTCGAGGGCCTGCCGGAGCCCGGCCTGATGCGGGCCCACCTGCGCCGGCTGGCCCGCTTTTTTGACCTCGACCCCGAGGCGCTGGCGGCGCTCTACCCGGCCCGGCCCGCCCCGGCGCCCCCGCGGGCCCCGGTCCCCGCGCCCCGGCGGCCGGGGCGGCGCCCCCGGGGGCTCTGGCTCTTCCTGGCCCTGCTTTTCGCCTTCGCCCTCGGCGCCTACCTGCTCTGGCCCAAGGGAGCGCCCGCCCCGCAGCCGGAAGATGCCTCGCCCCCGCCCCAGACCCCGGCCGCCCCGGTCGCGCCCGAAACCCCGCCGCCGCCCCAGCGGGTACGGCTGCGGGTGGAAACCGAACCCAAGGAAGCCGAGGTCTACCTCGACGGCTACTACCTGGGGCCGGCGCCGGTGGAGCTCGAGGTCGAGGCCGGCCGGCGGCTCCTCCGGATCGAGGCCGAGGGCTACCTGCCCCACGAACAGATCCTCGACCTGGAGCGGGACCAGCGCCTGCAGGTGCGGCTCACCAAGAAACCGGAGGAAAAGCCCCAGGAGTCGCCGCCCCCGCCCCCCAAGACCCTGACCCTCAAGGTCGCCCAGAAGAGCTGGCTGCGGGTCACCACCCCGGAGGGCAAGAAGCTCTACGAGAAGACCGCCCCGCCCGGCACCGAGCTCACCTTCGAGCTGCCGGTGGTGGTGCGGGTGGGCAACGCCGGCGGGGTGCGGGCGGTCCTGGGCGGGCGCGACCTCGGCCCCCTGGGCAAGCCGGGCGAGGTCAAGACCCTCAGGTTTGAGGCTCCTAAAGAGAACGAGTAAACTTGAGCGCATGGCCGGGCGCATCGCCCTTGCCAGCCTCGGCTGCGCCAAGGCGCTGGTGGACAGCGAGCACCTGATCGCCCGCCTCTTCGCCCTCGGCTACCAGCTGGTGCCGAGCTACGAGGAGGCCGACCTGGCCATCGTCAACACCTGCGGCTTCATCAACCCCGCGATCGAGGAGAGCCTCGAGGAGATCGGGCTGGCCCTCGAGGCCACCCCCAAGGTGGTGGCCACCGGCTGCCTGGGGGCCCGGCCCGAGGTCATCCAAAAAGCCCACCCCGAGGTCCTGGCGGTCACCGG
>JAMOVS010000147.1 GCA_027061845.1 Thermaceae bacterium | reverse complement strand
TGGTAGAGGTAGGCGTCGTCCACCACCCCGCCCTCCGCGTTTGGGAGCAGGGTGTAGTGGGCCCGGCCGGGCTTCAGTTTCGCCACCCGGTTCGTGGTCACCGACTCCAAAAACTCGAGCGCCTCCGGCCCCGAGATCCAGAACTCGCCCATGTGACTGACGTCGAAGACCGCCGCGTGCTCCCGGGTCGCCCGGTGCTCCTTTTGGATCGAGCCGTAGTGGAGCGGCATGCGGTAGCCGGCAAAGGGGACCATGCGGGCCCCGAGCCGCTCGTGGAGTGCGTCCAGCGGGGTTCGCTTCACGTCCTCGAGCTTACCGCTCAAAGCCCCTCCACCGGCAGGGTCTCGATCTCGCCGACGCGGCGGCGCAGGTGCTCGGGCAACGGCGTCGGCTTGCCGTTTCGACCGATCCAGACGTGCACCGAACGGGCGCTGGCGGCCAGTTCGCCGCCGGCTTCCACCCGGTAGTCCATGGCGAAGCTGGTGCGCCCGAGCCGCGAGACCCGGGCCGCCGCCACCACCTCGTCTTCCAGAAAGATCGGCCGGTGGTAGTCGATCTCCACCCGGGCCACCACCGGCGCCTCGCCCTTTCCGAGGGCGCCCTCGAGCGCCCCCAGAAGGGCGAAGTAGCGCACCCGGGCGAGCTCGATATAGGAGAGGTAGACCGCGTTGTTGACGTGCCCCAGGGGGTCCAGATCGCGGTAGCGGACTTCCAAGCGAACGCTGGCGGGATACCCTTTCATGCCTTCTATTTTCATGGACCGGGCGTAACATAACCCCATGCGCCGGCTGCTCTTGCTCGCGCTCCTCTTGCTCGCCGCCTGCAAACCCAAGACCGGCGAACCCCTGGACGCCAAAGTCCGCTTCGTACCCGAACACCCGAGCGTAGGGAAGGCGGAGATCTGCATCGAGGTCGACCCCGACCTCGAGCTCGCCAAGATCGAGGTGGTCGGTGACATGACCCACGCCGGCATGATCCCGGTGGAAGCCGAGGCCCACCCCGCCGGACCCGGGCTCTGGCGGGTCGAGGACTTCGACTTCAACATGCGCGGCGACTGGGTGATCACCATCACCGCCTACGACAAAAGCGGTAAAAAGTACCAAAAGGAGGTGCGGCTCACCGTACCATGAAGCTTCTCGACCTCCTCCGCTTCAAACCGCTCGAACGCTTCGTCCGATGGCGCTACAGCCGCTTCGTGATGCAGGTCCCACTGCTCCTGGTGGCGCTGCTCGCGCTCTACGACGGCTTCTTCGGCCGCCAGCTCGCGCCCAAGAACTTCGCCACCGTCTCGGTCTGGCTCCACTACCGCGGGTTTTTGGTCCTGGCCATCGCCGTCCTCGGCAACCTCTTCTGCGCCGCCTGCCCGATGATGCTGGTTCGGGGCCCCACCCGCTGGGCCAAACGCTTCCTCCCCCAGTTCGCCTGGCCGAGGGCGCTGCGAAACAAATACTTCGTGATCGGGCTCACCCTTCTCTACCTCTTCGCCTACGAGTACTGGGACCTCTGGGAAAGCCCCTGGCTCACCGCCTGGCTGATCCTGGGCTACTTCGTCGTCGCCTTCGTGGTCGACGCGCTCTTCCCGGAAGGAACGTTCTGCAAGTACGTCTGCCCCCTGGGCAACTTCAACTTCACCCTGAGCACGGTGAGCCCCACCCAGATCACCGCCCGCGACCCCAAAGTCTGCCTCTCCTGCGAAGGCCACTACTGCGTCAACGGCCGGGTGGAGACGCCCGAAGGGCGAAAAACGCTCAAGGAGGCGCCCGACGCCGAGGGGCTCCGCTTCCCCGGGTGCGAGACCAAGCTCTACGTTCCCCAGATAGACTCCAACATGGACTGCACCCTCTGCATGAACTGCGTGCGCGCCTGCCCCTACGACAACGTCGCCTGGAAGCTCCGGGCACCCCTGATCGAGGCCGCCTGGGCCCGCTACAAGACCGACGTGGTCTGGCTCGGAGTTTTGCTCTTCTTCGCCGGTTTCATGAACGCGCTGGCGATGGTGCCGCCCTACTATCAGATCGCCGAGAGGCTCTCCGCCCTCCTGGGCACCCGCAACGAGGCCGTCCTGCTCTCCACCATCTACCTGCTCTGGACCGGGCTCGGACTCTTTCTCACCGTTGGCGTCGCTGCCTTAGCCGACCGTATCTCGGGGGTGAAGGAGCCGCCGGCCAAGGCGGTCCGCTTCTGGGGGGCCGGGTTCTTCCCGCTGGCCTTCGCCATGTGGGCCGGTCACTACACCTTTCACTTCCTCACCGGCTGGGCCACCATCATCCCGGTCACCCAGCAGGCGCTCAACAACCTCGGCATATACGTCGGCGAGCCCGACTGGACGCTCGCCGCGCTGGTGCCGGAAAACTGGCTCTATCCGTTGCAGGTCATCATCCTCTATATCGGTTTGCTCGCCGCTAGCTACGTGCTCTTTCGCCGGGCCCGAGCGCGCAACAGCTTCGCCGCCGGGGCGGTGGTCTTCCTCTACTTCTTCCTCCTGGTGGCGCTGGCGCTTTGGGTGCTGGCGCAACCGATGGAGATGCGGGGCACGTTGTTGCTTCCGCAGTGAGGTAGGCTGATGGCCGTGCACCTGCGCCGCTGGCTCGCCCTGCTCCCCTTCCTCGCCGCGCTCGCACTGGCCCACGCCGAGCCGGTGCAGGCGGTGATCACCCTGCGCCAAAGCGACGACGCCCTACGGGTCGAGGTGGCCCTGGTCGGCGAAACCAGCACCCTTCCCATCCGCGGGGCCGTGCTCGAGCTCATCCTGGCCAAACCCAACGAACGGCTCCGCGCGTTCATGAAAGACGGTGTCCTTTCCCGCACCGGGAGTGCCAAGCTTCCGGCGGAGATCGTGGCCCGCACGCCGTTTGAGGAAACCAAACCGGGAACCTACCGGGCGGTGCTAAAGCCACCCCCTCCCCCCGGTCGTTACGTGCTGGTTCTGCTGGATACCACCTTCAAGGGCGAGGCCACCATGACCGGCCGGGAAATCGAACTTCCGCTTTCGGAAAACCCCACCATCATTACCGGCGTGCTCCCCGAGACCAAAACCCCCAGCCGCTATCTCTTTTATGCCCTGGCAGGGCTCGCGGTCCCAGCGCTGATCGGCCTGGTCTTCGCGCTCCTAGCCCGTTCGGATAGCCGGAGGTGAGCATGGACCCCCAGCTCAAGAAGCGCATCGAGGCGGAACTGGAGAAAGCCCGTAAGCACACCGAGTCCGCCCTCCGTTACATGGCCCGGTTCGGGGTGGAACCCGGGGGCGAGGTTCGGCTTTTTTACCCTCCCGACGTCCGCCAAAAAACCATCGACCGGATCCCCTTCGCACGGCCGGTAAAGGAACGCGTCGTTTACCGCACTGAGCCCGGCGAGTTCTCCGCCGTCTGCCCCTTCTCCGGGCTGCCCGACTACGGAATCCTAACCGTGGAATATGTCCCAGGAAGCTGGATCCTGGAGCTGAAAAGCTTCAAGTACTACCTGATTTCCTTCCGGCAAATCGGCGTCACTCAGGAAGAGGTGACCGCCATCATCTACGAAGACCTGATGAAGCACCTGGAAGACCCGGAATACCTCATCGTAGAAACGGTATACAACGTCCGCGGGGGCATCCGCACCACGGTACGGATCGACAGCCGGGAACAGCCGTAATTCGCTGCCGCCCGGGAAAAACCTTATGGTAAACTGTTCCCACTATGATCGAGCCCTCGATCGCACTCTTCGGGGAATCCTTCGAAGAGGCGAGCCGGGTCCTGGAAGAGCTCCTGGAAGAAACCGGCGCGCAGTACTCCCTGCTGGTAGACCGCAAGGGCTTCGTACTCGCACACCGGGAAGCTCTTTGGGCCCCCCGTCCTCCTGCCCTTGACTCCCTGGCCACGCTGGTGGCGGGGAATGCCGCCGCCACCAAGGCCCTGGCCGAGCTGCTCGGCGAAAAACGCTTCTCCGAGATCGTTCATCAAGGGGAACAACAGGGCATCTACGTGGAAGAAGTCAACGATCTCGCCCTGCTGGTGATCATCTTCGATCAAAACGCGCCGGTGGGCCGCGTCAAGCTCTACGGCAAACGCGCCGCGGGACGGCTCGACCACATCACGCAGCGGGCCAAGGTCGAGTCGGGCACGGCGCGGAACCAGCTGGGGCTGGACACCGAATACCGGGAGTCGGCCTCGGCACTGCTCGACGACCTCTTCGGGGAGCCATGAGCACGATCAACTTCGCCACCCGGGAAATCAACTTCAAGATCGTCTACTACGGTCCTGGCCTTTCGGGCAAAACCACCAACCTCAAGTACGTTTATTCCAAGATTCCCGAGGACCGAAAGGGCGAGATGGTCTCCCTCGCCACCGAGGACGAGCGCACCCTCTTTTTCGACTTCCTTCCCGTGGACCTCGGCGAGGTCAAGGGTTTCAAGACCCGTTTCCACCTCTATACCGTGCCCGGCCAGGTCTTCTACAACGCCTCGCGAAAGCTGATCTTGCGTGGGGTGGACGGCATCGTCTTCGTCGCCGACAGCGCCCCGAACCGCCTGCGGGCGAACGCGGAGAGCATGAGGAACCTGCGCGAAAACCTGGCCGAGTACGAGCTGAGCCTGGAAGAGATCCCTCTGGTGCTCCAAATCAACAAACGAGATCTCCCCAACGCGCTCCCCACCGAAATGATCCGGGCGGTCATCGACCCGGAGGAAAAATATCCCCTGTACGAGGCGGTGGCAATTCAAGGGGTCGGGGTCTTCGAACCCTTGCGAGAAGTCAGCCGTCTGGTGCTAGGACGGCTCGTCTCCTCCTCGAAAACCAGCTAGAGATCTTGAATCCGGAAAGGGGTCCGCAGTCCCGCGGTGGCAATCTCGCGGGCCTCTTCGGGCGCCCACGAAAGGGCCAAGACCCCGCGGTAGGCCCGGATTGCCCGCTCCCGCTCACCCAGCAGGTCCCGCACCTGACCCAGTCGGGCCAGCAAATAGCCCGGCAGATACTCGGGCTGGTGAAAGTCGCCCTCGGAAACCTGCTGCAGTAGCTCGGCGGCGTCCGCCACCTGACCCGCGGCCAGATAGATCTGCGCGGCCAGGTACCCGGCCTCGGGCGAACCGATCTCGCCGAGCTGCTGGAGAAGGCTGGCCCAGTCGTCCTGTTCATCCAGCAACCAGGCGCGGTCCATCACCGCGCGGGCCCGCTCCTCCTCGCTGGGCTCGTGCTCTCCGGGCAAGCGGAGGTCGGGAGCGTGTTCGAGCAACAGGGGGTAATCCAGCAGATCCACCCAGACGACGTACCGCCCCGGGGGCAGCGAGCGAAGCTTCTCGGCCACCTCCTGCATGCGGGCCTGGCGGAAACCGGTGGCCGGGCCCTCGCCGAAGTTCTCCCTCACCCGATCGAGATAGTGGGTCAAGGGACCGAGAACGCGCGCTTCGCCAAAAGCAGCCGGCTCCAGAGGTTGCCGCAAGACCTCCGCCAGCTCCTCCCGCCAGGCACGTTCATCTTCCAGATAGGCCTGGCCTTTCTCCATCTGCTCGAGGTACTCGCGAAAGCGATCGGCCTCGGCCCGCAGGAGCTCGGCGTCCCGGCTGATAGCCCGTACCGGTACGCCGCTTCGCTCCGACCAGGGCAGGAGGTGAAAGAGCCCGAGTTCTTCCTCGTCGCGCCAACGCCCTTCGACCAACCCCTCCGGGCTGTAGGAAGCAAGCAAGACCTCGTCCGGGCCGTATTTGCGGGTCAACTCGAGCAGCGTCACGGCGTTGTACCGGGGCTGGAGCAGGTGAAGCGGTCCCAGGGTGGGCAGCAGCAGGATGTCCACAACCCCATCCTGAACGCCAACCACCGCGAGCGCAAACCCCAACCGGGTGCAGGGGTTATAATTTAACGGAACGAATTTGGCCTAGCACTTCGCGCCGCCGAATTCTCACCCCATAGTGCCCCCATCAAAACGTTCGAGCAGGTTCCATTGAACAGCAGCGGGCGCCGGCTCCGCCGGCCCGTGCAGTTGTCCTTGGAG
>JAMOVS010000146.1 GCA_027061845.1 Thermaceae bacterium | reverse complement strand
AGGGCTCCCAGAAGAGGAAGTAGGTGTAGAAGGAGAAGCCCCACTGCACCCGCTTGCCGTTCTTCTCGACGGTGAGGGCCTTGGCGGTCTTCAGGAAGTCGTCCCAGGTCCAGTTGGGGTCGGGGTCCGCGAGGCCGGCCTTCTTGAAGAGGTCGCGGTTGTAGTAGAGCACCAGGTTGGAGACGTCGCGGGGCAGGACGTAGAGCTTGCCCTCCCACTTGAAGGCGTTCAGGATGCCCTGGTAGTACATCTCGGTGTCGAACTGGTCGCGTTCGATGTAGGGCTCGAGCGGAACCAGCAGCCCCTTGGAGACGAAGGCGGGGAAGTTGATGTTGTTGATGAAGATCAGGTCCGGAGCCTTACCCGCCGCGAACATCGCGGTCAGCTTGGTCCAGTAGTCGCGCGCCGGGATGTGCAGGAGCTTGACCTCGATGTCCGGGTTCTTGGCCATGAAGGCCTTGAAGGCCTGGTTGTAGAGCTCGATCTCGGACTGGCTGCCCCAGCTGGCCACGGTCACGGTGGTCTTCGCCAGCGCCGGGGTCAGGAGGAGAGCCAGGACGAGCCAGAGCCACTTCCTTCCTTTCATTTCGCACCTCCCTTTCCATACCCGATGGGATAGGGACCCACCGGAACCGGTAGTCTCCCCGCCGGCACGAACTTACCGGCGAGGGCTTCCAACGCGGCCTCGAGTTGGACCGCGCGAAAGCCGTAGGTCGCGAGGTAGCCCTCGGGCTCGGGGTCGAGGTAGACGAGGTCGTCGGGGTTGCCGAGGGCGACGACGTAGATCGGCTTTCCAAGCTCGGAAAGCGCCTGGTAGAGCCAGATCTGTTCGTCGGGCAGCGCGCCCAGCCAGTGGTAGGTGCCGAGGACGATGCGGTCAAAGCGCTTCGCGCGCTTCAAGGTCTCCTCGATCTCGGGGCCGCTGGGGCGCTCCGAAATTACCTGGTAGTGGGCGCCCGGCAGGTACCTGGGGGCGAGCTCGGCGAGCGAGGGCTCCTGGCCGTAGCGGGGGCGGATCTTGGGGGCCACCACCAGCGTGCCCTGGCCGGGGATGGGGAGCTCGCCCTTGAGCCAGGTGATCCCGGCCCGGGCGGCCTTCAAGGCGAGCTCGGAGAGCGCCTGCCAGTCGGGCTCGGGGCAGGGGGCGCTTGAACGTTCCCGGAGCCGGGCGAGCCGGGCTTGGGTCTCGGCGAGCCGTTCTTTAGAGATGGTGCCGTTTGCGAGCGCCTCGGTGAGGGCGGCGTGGATCTCGCGGGCGGCCTCGGGGTCCCGCCCCGCGAGCACCAGGTCGGCGCCGGCCAGGACCGCCCGCACCGCCGCCTCGCCGGTGCCGTAGTGGTTGCGGATGGCGCGCATGTTCATGTCGTCGGTGACGATGGCGCCCTCGAAGCCCATTTGCTCGCGGAGGAGGCCGGTGAGGATCTTCTTGGAGAGGGTGGCGGGGTGGTCGGGGTCGAGGTCTTCGTAGACGATGTGGGCGGTCATGACCAGCGGGATCCCGGCCTTGACCGCGGCCTCAAAGGGCGGCAGGTGCTTTTTCTCGATCTCGGGCAGGCTGCCCTTTTTGTAGACCGGGAGCCCGAGATGGCTGTCGACGTCGGTGTCGCCGTGGCCCGGGAAGTGCTTGGCGGTGGCCAGGACGCCGGCGTCTTTGAGCCCCTGGAGGAAGGCCAGGCCGTGGCGGGTGACGATCTCGGGGGTGGCGCCGAAGCTGCGGATGCCGATGATCGGGTTTTTGGGGTTGGTGTTGACGTCGAGCACCGGGGCGAAGTCGGCGTCGGCGCCGGCGTAGCAGACCTCCTGGCCGATGCCCCGGGCGACCTCGCGGGTGAGCGCGGGGTCGTCGGCGGCGCCTAAGGTCATGGCGCTCGGGAAGCGGGGCACCCCGGGGGGGCGGAAGGAGTTGAAGGGCCCGCCTTCCTGGTCGATGAAGACGAGCAGGTCGGGGTGGCGGGCCTTGAGCGTGTGGATCGGTTTGGGTCCCTTTTCGAAGTTGGAGGCGAAGAGCAGCACCCCGGCGGGCTTGAGCTCTTCGATCAGGTCGTAGGGAACCTCGGGGCCGGTCCAGGAGAGCACCAGGAAGTCCCCGGCCCCGGCCTTGGCCAGGGAGAGGGTAAGCGCCAAGAGCAACCACCTGCCTTTCATCGCATCGCCTCCCGCAGCCGCCCGCCGGTCCGGGCCAGGCGCTTTCGGGCCTCCTCGGGCGTGAGTCCCCGGGCCACGAGCACGGCCACGGGCACCTCGTAGCCGGCGCGGCTCAGCGCCTCGGCGGCGGTCGCCTCGTCCACCCCGGCGATCCCGGCCACGATGCCGGCGGCGCGCTGTCTGAGTTTCTCGTTGGTGGGCACCACCCCCACCATCAGGTTGTCGTAGACCCGGCCCAGCAGGGTCATGACCAGGGTGGAAAAGAGGTTTAAGGCCACCTTCTGGGCGGTGCCGGCGGCCAGGCGGGTGCTGCCCGCGATCACCTCGGGACCGGTTTCCAAAAGGATCGGGTGGTCGGCCAGGGCAAGGAGCGGCGAGCCCGGGTTGTTGGCGATGCCGAGGGTGAGCGCGCCCTTTTCCCTGGCCGCCTTCACCGCGCCCAGGACGAAGGGGGTGCGGCCGCTGGCGCTGACCCCCAGGAGGACGTCGTTCTCCCCGAGCTGGGTGCCCGCCCTTCGGCCCTCGGCCTCGTCGTCCTCGGCCTCTTCCACCGCTTCGAAAGCGGCCCGGTCGCCGCCGGCGAGGAAGACCAGGGTCCTTTCCCGGGGCCAGCCGAAGGTGGGGAAGAGCTCGACCGCGTCGAGGAGTGCCAGCCGGCCCGAGGTGCCGGCGCCGGCGTAGGCCAGGCGGCCGCCCTTTAAGAGCCGGTCCTTGGCGGCGAGGGCGGCGGCCTCGATTTCGGGCAGGGCGGGGCGCACCGCCGCCACCGCGGCGAGCTGGCGCTCGAGGAGGGCCTCGAGGACCTCCCGCGGCGGCCAGGCGTCCAGGCCGCGGTAACGGGGGCTTTGCGCTTCCGTCCTCACGACGCCTCCGCCAGGATCGCGTTGCCCACCCGGGGCCGGAGCCAGAGAAGGGCGTTTTCCCGGTGGCGGCTGGGGTGCACGCGGTTGGTTAAGAGCACCCAGCCCACCCCCCGTTCGGGGTCGAGCCAGGCGCCGGTGCCGGTGAAGCCGGTGTGGCCGAGGGCGCGAGGGCTCGCGAGCGAGCCCCCCGACCAGCCGGGGTGGCGCCGGCTCCAGCCCAGCGCCCGCTCCTCGCTGTGGGGGCGGGCCATCTCGGCCAGGGCGGCGGGGGAGAGCCAGGTTTCCCGGAGGATGGCCTCGAGCTGGTCGAGGACGCCGTCGGCGGTGCCGAAGAGCCCGGCGTGGCCGGCGGCGCCGCCCAGGGCGTGGGCGTTCTCGTCGTGCACCTCGCCCCGGAGGATCCGCCCGCGCCAGGGACAGCGTTCGGTGGGGGCGGTGAGGGCGGGCTCGGGCTTCCAGCTGAGCCCCGGGGGCAGGGCGAACTCCGAAAGCGGGCGATTCCACAGACGTTCCAGCACCAGTCCCAGCAGGATAAACCCCAAGTCTGAGTAGACCGGTTCCGAAAGAGGCCAGGGCTCCTGCAGCACCCGGGCTTTGAGCCCCTCCCCCTCGCCCCAGGTGTAGAGCGGCGCCCAGGCGGGCAGGCCGGCGGTGTGGGTGAGCAGCTCGCGCAGCGTCTTCGAGCCGAGGTTGGGCTCGGGCTGCATCCAGGCGACCTCCGGCAGGTGCCGCTTCAGGGGATCGTCGAGGTCCAAAAGCCCTTCCTCGGCCGCCCGCAGGAGCTCGCGCAGGGTGAAGAGCACCTTGGTCAGGCTGGCCAGGTCGTAGAAGGCGTCGGGGCGCGCCGGTTCCGGCTCGGGTTCCTGGGCAAGCTTCCCCACCGCGACCACCTCGCGGGATCCCTCGGCGGTCACCGCGCCGAGAACGGCCCCGGGGAAGTGCCCGGCCCGCGCCGCCTGCTCGACCAAGATCCGAGCCCTTTCCAGCATCCGGGCGGAGTATACCCTGCCCGTCCTCAAGTGGCAACCAAGTGGTACAGGGGTGGTATATAGTGGGGGGCGTGGGTTACCTCGATATTCGGCTCGATCCCTCGGCGCCGACGCCCCTTTACCTGCAGCTCAAGGCGGCGCTGGAGGAGCGGATTCGCACCGGCGCCCTCGCGCCGGGGCAGGCCCTGCCCTCGGAACGCAAGCTGGCGGAGACCCTGGGGGTCTCCCGCCTTACCGTCCGCCGTGCCCTCGACGATCTGGTCGCCGGCGGCGTGCTGACCCGCAAGCAGGGTTCCGGTACCTACGTCACCCCCCGGGTGGAACAGCCGCTCTCGGTGCTCTCGGGCTTTTCCGAGGACATGCGGGCCCGGGGCATGGAACCGGGCTCCCGCTGGGTGCGCAAGGAACGCGGTCAGGCCACCCCCACCGAGGCGATGACCCTCTCGCTCGCGCCCCGGGAGCCGGTGGTGCGGCTTTTGCGCGTGCGCACCGCCGACGGCCGGCCCATGGCGGTGGAGCACGCGGTGCTGCCGGTAAGGTTCCTGGCCGATCCCGAGGCGGTGGGGGAGTCGCTTTACGAGGCCTTGCGGGCCCGCGGGCTGGTGCCCGCCCGGGCGCTCGAGCGCATCCGGGCGGTGGCCGCCACCGACCGGGTGGCGAGCCTCCTGGGGGTACCCGAGGGGACGCCGGTGCTCTACATCGAGCGGGTCTCCTACCTGGCCGACGGTACCCCCCTGGAGTTCACCCGCTCCCACTACCGGGGCGACCGCTACGACTTCGTGGCCGAGCTCAGGAGCCGGTAGGTGCGGGTCCTCGGCTTGATGAGCGGGACCAGCGCGGACGGGGTCGACCTGGCCCTGGCCGCCTTCGCCGGACGTCCGCTCGAGGTCGAGTGGTCCTTCCTGGATCACCGCCACCATCCCTACCCGTCCGAGCTGCGCAAGCGGGTGCTCGAGGCCATGCGGGGCCACCTCTCGGTCCCCGAGGTGGCCCGGCTGCACCACGACCTGGGCCGCTTCTTCGCCGAGGCCGCGCGCGGGGTCGACGCCGAACTGGCGGTGCTGGCGGGCCAGACCGTCTGGCACGAGCCGCCCCGCACCACCTTCCAGCTCGGCGAGGGGGCCTACCTGGCGGAGGCGCTCGGCGCCCCGGTGGTCGCTGACCTCCGCCCCTCCGACCTGGCCGCCGGCGGTGAGGGGGCGCCGCTGGTGCCGTACGCCGACCTTCTGCTTTTTGGCGAGGAGGGGGTGCGGCGGGCGATCTTGAACATTGGGGGCATCGCCAACGTCACCTACCTGCCGGGGCGGGACCCGGCGGGGGTGGTGGCCTTTGACACCGGCCCCGGGAACGCCCTGATCGACGAGGCCGCGGCCCGGATGGGTTTGACCATGGACGAGGACGGACGGCTGGCCCGCCGGGGGCGGGTGCTCCAGTCCCAGGTGGCCTACTGGCTGGCCCACCCCTACTTCGACCGGCCGCCGCCCAAGTCCACCGGGCGGGAGGTCTGGAGGCTCTCCGCCCTTCCCGGGGTAGAGGCGCTCTCGGGCGCCGACCTGGTGGCCACGGTGACCCGCTTCGTCGCCGAGGGCATCGCCCGCGCGCTCGAGCGCCACCTGCTGCCGCTGGGGCTCGACGAGGTCTGGGTCGCCGGCGGCGGGGCCAAGAACCCGGTGCTCCTGGGACACTTGAAGGAGCTTTTGGAGGTGCCGGTAATCGCCTTTCCCGAGGCCACCGGGCTCGACGCCAGCGTGCGCGAGCCCTTGGCCTTCGCCCTTTTGGGCTATTTGCGCTGGCTCGGGCTGCCCAACGTGCTGCCGCAGACCACCGGGGCAAAGCGCCCCGCGGTGATGGGTAAGGTGCTCCTGCCCAGCGAGGAGGGGGTGTAGCGGTGGAGCTTTGGGGACAGGTGCTCACGCCCGAGGGCCTTCGCTCGGGGAAGCTGGTCTTTGACTCGCGGATCGAGGGGTTCACGCCGGGGAA
>JAMOVS010000145.1 GCA_027061845.1 Thermaceae bacterium | reverse complement strand
GCCTGCGCTCGTACTCCTCGCCCTCGTAGCGGTCGAGGAAGGATAGCGCCTTTTTTAGGTCCCGAAAGATCAAAAGCTCGCCCTTAACCTCCCCTTCGCCCACGACCGCCGCCGGGTAGCCGAAGGGGAGGTCAAAAAGGACGAGCCCTTTGGCCACCGCCGGCACCCGGGCCACGAGGCCCGCCCGCTCGGCGAGGGCGGCGGCGCGCTCGCCCGATTTCAGGGTGCCGTAGGCGAAGACGCCCTCGGGCTTCACTCGAAGACGTACCCCTTGGGCACCACCACCACCCCGCCGGGGGTGACGGTGAGTCCGCGGGCGCGGTCGGCCTCGAGGTCGTACCCGAGCTCGAGGCCGGCCGGAATCTTCACCTCCTTATCCACGATGACGTTTTTCAGCTTCGCGTGCCGGCCCACGTCGACGTCGTCGAAGAGCACGCTGTTTTCCACCCGCGACCAGGAGTTCACCCGCACCCGGCGAAAGAGCAGCGACTGCCGCACGGTGCCGCCGGAGACCACCACGCCGCCGGCGATCAGCGAGTTGATCGCCTGCCCCACCCGGCCCTCCTCCTCCCGGACGAACTTGGCCGGCGGCGAGAAGAGGTTCGCGGTCCGAAGCGGCCACTCGGGGTTGAAGAGGTCGAACGAGGGCCGCTCCGCCACCAGGTCCATGCTGGCCTCGAAGTAGGCGTCGATCGTGCCCACGTCCTTCCAGTAGGTGTTCGTCTCCTCGCCGGGAATCCGGTTTTGGAAGAAGTCGTAGGCGAAGAGCCGGTAGCCCTCCTCCAGCGCCCGGGGCAGGACGTCCTTGCCGAAGTCGTGGGAGGAGTCCTCGCGCTCGGCGTCCTCCTTGACCAGGGTGGTCAAGACCTCGGTCTTAAAAAGGTAGTTGCCCATGGAAACCAAAGCGTGACGCGGGTCGCCCGGTATGGGCTTGGGATTTTTAGGCTTTTCCTCAAAGGAGAGGATCCGGCCCGAGGCGTCCACCTGGATCACGCCGAAGCGGCTCGCCTCCTCGATCGGCACCGGGTAGGCGGCGATGGTAATGTCGGCGGCCTTTTCCCGGTGAAAGTCGAGCATCTGGCGCACCTGCATCTTGTAGATGTGGTCGCCACCGAAGACCGCCACCGTGTCCGGACGGTGGTTGCGGATCAGGTGGAGGTTCTGATAGATCGCGTCGGCGGTGCCCCGGTACCAGACCGGCCCCAGCTCCTCGTAGAGGTACATCTGGGCCGGGACCAGGACGATGAAGTGGTCGTCCAGGAAGGAGCCCAGCCGCCAGTAGCGCTGGATGTGCTCGGTCAGCGACTGGGCCTTGTACTGGATCAGCACGTAGATCGAGTAGATCCCCGAGTTGACGAAGTTGTTGAGCACGAAGTCGATGATGCGGTACTTGGCGCCAAAGGGGACGGCGGGCTTGGAGCGTTTCGCGGTCAGCGGGTAGAGCCGGGTCCCGCGGCCGCCGGCCAGGATCATGGCGAGCACCGGAAGCCTTCTCGGCATACTCCCAGGCTAAAGTAGGAGCGTGCGCCGCGTAAACCAAAACGAGCTCGAGGCCGCCTTCTCGCTCCCCAAGGCGCCGGCCCGGGATCCCGACCCGCTCTTTGGCCAGCCCGAGGCGAAGGCGGCGCTCTCGCTGCTCGCCGCCGGAAGGTCGCCGCTCTTTCTCGGCCTACCCCCGGGATTCGACCTGGAGGGCCAGGTGGGGGGATTTTTGCGGCGTTTGCTGGCGGAAAGGGATGAGGACCCGGGGCTGGCGCTGGTACCGGAGGGCAGCGGGCTGCGGGCGGTCTGGGGCGGGGGCTCGGGGCACCCCTTGCGCCCACCGGGGCCGCCCTCGGTCCTGGTCCTTCCCGCCCCCAGCGAGCCCCAGCTCTTCGGCCGCTTTCTCCCCCGCATGACGACGAGCGGCGCGGCGCTCACCTTCGAGGACTACGAACCCGGGGCGCTGGTCCGGGCGGGCAGCGGGGTGCTCCTGGTTTCCGCCGACGCGCTCGCCCAGACCCCCGAACTGGCCCGAAAGCTCTTCGCCGCCGTCCGGGAAGGAAGCTACCTTCCCACCCCACCGCCCCAGCTCCCGGCCCCCGCCTTCCCCGAGATCCCGGTCCGGGCCCGGCTGGTGGTGGCGGGAAGCGAGGAGGCGATCCGAAACCTGCCCCTGCCCCCGGAGCCCTGGATCGTGCCCCTCCGGGAGACCCTCCCCCTCCGGCCCCGAACCCTGGCCTGGCTCTGGGGCTACCTGGAAGGGCGCGCCGGCCCGCTTTCGAAACGGGAACTCCGCCGGATCGCTCGCCGGCTTCGCCGTCAGGCCGGCCACCGGGAAAGGATCGCGCCGGCCCTTTCTCCCCTGCTCGGGCTGCTCCAGGCCCGGGACCAGGGCCTTGCGCTGAACGACGCCCTCGACCGGCTGCGCGTCACCGAGGGCGCCGGCCAAACCCGCTTCCTCGACGAGCTGGCGGAAGGGCTATGGGCCTTGGAGCTCGCCGGGTCCCGCGTCGGCGAGGCGGTGGGCCTGTTGGTCGTCGAGGAGGAGGGCGGAAGCTACGGCCGACCCGCCCGCATCACCGCCAGCGCCGCCCCGGGTCGCGACGGGGTGGTGAGCATCGAGCGCGAGGTCCAGCTCGCGGGACCGCTCTTCGGCAAGGCGGTGCTCACCCTGGCCGGCTACCTTCGCCGCCGCTACGCCGAGGTGGGGCCGCTCTCCGCCACCATCCAGATCGTCTTCGAACAGACCGAGGAGACCATCGACGGCGACTCCGCCGGCCTCGCCGAGCTGCTCGCCGTGCTCTCCATCCTCTCGGGGCTGGCACTGCGTCAGGACCTGGCGATCACCGGGGCGGTGGATCAGACCGGCCGGGTGCTCCCGGTCGGTGGGGTGAGCGAAAAAGCCGAGGGCCTGCTGGCGGCCGCCGACACCCTTGGCGTCGCCCAGGTGGGACTGCTGCTACCCGAAGCCAACCTGAAAAACCTCGTCCCCGAGGGATCGCTTTCCAAAGCCCTGGGCTCGGGGCGGCTTTTGGTCTACCTGGTGCGCACCGTGGACGAGGCCATCGAGCTCGCCTTCGGTCGCGCCGCCGAGCGGGTACACCGCGCCGTCGCCGACCGGCTGCGGGCCTTTCGCAAGCTGGAAGACGGCGACCGCTAACCGATTCTCATCGCCGGGGGCTAGGATGACGGGGATGAAGCGTCTGGTAAGCCTGCTCCCCCTGTTGCTGGCCCTCGCCCTGGCCCAGAAGGCCGCCCCTCCCGTCACCTTCGACCCGCTGTTTTGGGCCAAGGCGAAGCCCAGCGAGGTAAAGGCCTATTTCGAAGAGCTCGCCGGCGGCGACGAGGCCGCCCTCCGCCAGCTGGTCAACCGCGGCGACCGCTTCGGCCGCACCCCGCTCCACTACGCCGCCGCCCTGAACCCCGACCCCAAGGTCCCGGAGACCCTGATCGAGCTGGGGGCCGAGGTCAACGCCCGCGACCTGCTCAAGTTCACCCCCCTGCACTACGCCGCCGCCTTCAACGAGAACCCGGCGGTGGTCGAACTCCTGATCGAAAAGGGGGCCGAGGTGAACGCGGTCGACCTGGAGGAGCGCACCCCCCTGCACACCGCTGCCCTCAACCAGAAAAACCCCGAGGTCATCGCCGTGCTCCTGCAGGCTGGTGCCGACGCCAAGAAAAAGGACATCTACGGCAAGACCGCCCTCGACTACGCGCTGGAAAACGAGCACCTGAAAGACGGCCCCGCGATCGCCCTCCTGAAGGCCGCGATGCGGTGATCCAAAGCCGGCAAAACCCCAGGATCAAGGCCCTCGCCCGGCTCAAGACCAAAAAGGGCCGCCATGAGGCGGGGGCCTTCCTGGTTGAGGGCCCCCGGGAGATCGCCCGCGCCCTCGCCTCCCCCCGGGTGCGGCCCGAACTCTTGGTGGTCGACCCCAAAAACCTGAGCCCCAAGGAGACGGAGATCCTCGCCGCCCGGCCGGACCTCCCCCGCCTCGAGGTCGCCCCGGCGGTGATGGAAAAGCTCGCCTACCGGGAACACCCGGGCGGGCTCCTGCTCGTCGCCAAGGCCGAGCCTTTTGGCCTCCGGGACCTTCCCCTCGGCGAAAACCCCCTTCTCCTGGTCGCCGTGGGCCTCGAAAAGCCCGGCAACCTGGGGGCGATCTTCCGAAGCGCCGACGCCGCCGGCGCGAGCGTCCTGGTCGCCGACCCCCGGGTCGAGCCCTTCGCCCCCCAGGCGATCCGGGCCAGCACCGGCACTGTCTTCTCGGTCCCCTTTGCTATTGCAAGCGAAGAAGAAGCACTCAGATTTTTGAAGGCCCGGGGCCTTCCCCTGGTCGCCACCAGCCCGAGCGCTTCCACCCTCTACTGGCAGGCCGATTTCAAGGGCCCGGTCGCGATCGCGATCGGCCCCGAGGAAACCGGGCTCTCCCCGAAGTGGCTCGGCGCCGCCGAGCAAAGCGTGCGGGTGCCGATGAAGGGCAGCGCCGACAGCCTGAACGCCTCGGTCACCGCTGCGCTGCTTCTCTACGAGGCCCTGCGGCAACGCCAAGCTGATTAGACTACGCTCAAGTTTCCCGGAAAACCCCTTGACAGCCCCGCCCCCCTCGGCGATAATGCACCTCGGAAGTTGACACTCCAACCCCAGGAGTGTCAAAAGAGGAAGGAGGGGAAGGTATGGCGACGGAGATCAAGCTCAAACCGCTCGGCGACCGGGTGGTCGTCAAGCCGATCGAGGAGGAAGAGGTCACCAAGAGCGGGATCGTGCTGCCCGACACCGCCAAGGAGAAGCCCCAGAAGGGCGAGGTGCTCGCCGTGGGCTCGGGCAAGCTGCTGGAGAACGGCCAGCGGGTGCCGCTCGAGGTGAAGGTCGGCGACGTCGTCGTCTACGCCAAGTACGGCGGCACCGAGATCGAGCTCGGTGGCGAGGAGTACGTGATTCTCTCGGAGCGCGACCTGCTCGCGGTCGTCGAGAAGTAAGGGAGGTGAGGGCAGATGGCGAAGATCCTGGTTTTTGAGGAAGAGGCTCGTCGGTCGCTCGAGCGTGGCGTGAACGCGGTGGCCAACGCGGTGAAGGTCACCCTGGGCCCGCGGGGCCGCAACGTGGTCCTCGAGAAGAAGTTCGGCAACCCCACGATCACCAAGGACGGCGTCACCGTCGCCAAGGAGATCGAGCTCGAGGATCACCTCGAGAACATCGGCGCCCAGCTTTTGAAGGAGGTGGCCAGCAAGACCAACGACGTCGCCGGTGACGGCACCACCACCGCCACCGTGCTGGGCCAGGCCATCGTCCGCGAGGGCCTCAAGAACGTCGCCGCCGGCGCCAACCCGCTGGCGCTGAAGCGGGGCATCGACCGCGCGGTCGAAGCCGCGGTGGAGAAGATCAAGGCGATGGCCATCCCGGTCGAGGACCGCAAGGCCATCGAGGAGGTCGCCACCATCTCGGCCAACGACCCCGAGATCGGCAAGCTCATCGCCGACGCCATGGAGAAGGTCGGCAAGGAGGGCATCATCACCGTCGAGGAGTCGAAGGGCCTGGAGACCGAGCTCGAGTTCGTCGAGGGCTACCAGTTCGACCGCGGCTACATCTCGCCCTACTTCGTCACCAACCCCGAGTCGATGGAGGTCGTCCTCGAGGAGCCCTACATCCTGATCGTCGAGAAGAAGATCTCCAACGTCCGGGAGCTCCTGCCCGTGCTGGAGCAGGTGGCCCAGACCGGCAAGCCCCTCCTGATCATCGCCGAGGACGTCGAGGGCGAGGCGCTGGCCACGCTGGTGGTCAACAAGCTGCGCGGCACCCTGAACGTCGCCGCGGTCAAGGCGCCCGGCTTCGGTGACCGGCGCAAGGAGATGCTCAAGGACATCGCCGCCGTCACCGGTGGCCAGGTGATCAGCGAGGAGCTCGGCATCAAGCTCGAGAACGTCACCCTCTCCATGCTGGGCCAGGCCGAGCGCGTCCGCATCACCAAGGACGAGACCACCATCGTGGGCGGCAAGGGCAAGAAGG
>JAMOVS010000144.1 GCA_027061845.1 Thermaceae bacterium | reverse complement strand
CCCGGAAAAGACCCCGAAGCGCTCCAAAAACGCCCCCGAGGCCGCCGGGGCGAGGACGAAGATCACCCCCGAGCCCGCCTGCCATAGGGCGTTGGCCCGCGAAAGACGCTCGGCGGGCAGAAGCAGCGGCACCGCCGAAGGCACGAGCGTATAAAGCAGGTAGTCGGAAAGGGCGAAGGCCGCCCCCAAGAAAAGCCCGGCCCAAAGCTCCCTTTGAACGAGCAGAAGCAGAAGGAAGGCCGCCGGCACCGCCACCACCAGGCGCAAAAGCCGCCCCCGCTCCGCCCGGTCGAGGACCGGGGCCAAGAGCGCTGCCGCCGGCAGCTGCACCCCGTTATAGAGCATGAAGTAAAGGCCCGATAGCCTGGCTCCGCCGGCGGCCTCGAGCCAGGAGATCACGCTCAAAAAGGCAAACCACGAGGCCAGTTCGTAGCCCCAGGCAGCGGCGAAGAGCCGTAGTGGCATCCCGCCCGATTCTAGGGGCTCTTGGCCACCACCTCGAAGTGCTCGACCTCCTCGGGAAACTCGAGCAGAAAGTCCTGGTCCTCGGGGTAGTACTTGGCGCGGGCGTAGTCCTCCCCGGCAAAGGCCCGCACCGCCTCCAGGTCCCGCCAGAGGGTCAGGGTGGAAAACTCCACCGCCTCCCCGAGCTCCCGCCTAAGCACGTAGACCCCGAGGTTCCCGGGCACCGAGCGGTAGTCGGGAACCGCCCGCTCGGCGAGAAAACGGGCGTAAGCGTCGGCTTTTTCCCAGGGCACCCGGCCCCGCCAGAGGCGCACCACCATACCCTTGATTCTAGGGAAGTTGTCAGGTGTAAACTATCCGGCGAAGGAGGACGCCATGCCGGTCCGCTACCTCTTCCTGGACATGAACGCCTACTTCGCCTCGGTGGAGCAGAAAGACGACAAGGATCTCCGGGGCAAGCCCGTTTGCGTCGTCCCGGTGGAGGCCGAGACCACCGTCTGCATCGCCGCCAGCTACGAGGCCCGCCGCTATGGCGTCAAGACCGGCACCCCGGTCTACGAAGCCCGCGCCCGCTGCCCCCGGATCATCGTCCGGAGGGCTCGCCCCCGCCGCTACGTCGAGGTCCACCAGCAGATCGTGGAAGCGGTCGAGCGCGTCCTTCCCATTGAGGAGGTCCGCTCCATCGACGAGATGCGCTTTCGCCTTTTGAGAAACGAGCGCGAGCGGGTGGAGGCGATCGCCAAGGAGCTCAAAGAGGTTCTCCGCGCCCAGGTGGGCAAGCACCTGCCCGCCTCGATCGGCGGCGGGCCCAACCGATTCCTGGCCAAGGTGGCGACCGAGCTCGAAAAACCCAACGGCCTCGTCCTCATCCGCGAGGACGATCTCCCCGAAATCCTCTGGAAGCTCAAGCTCACCGACCTCTACGGCATCGGCCGCCGCATGGAGGCCCGCCTCAACCGGCTCGGCGTCTTCACCGTCCGCCAGCTCACCGAGGCCCCCCTTTCCCTTTTGCGTCAGGCCTGGGGGAGCGTCCTCGGCGAGCGGA
>JAMOVS010000143.1 GCA_027061845.1 Thermaceae bacterium | reverse complement strand
GGAGCCGCAGATGCCGCTGGCGTGGATCTTGATCAGGGCCTCGCCGGGGCCGATCTTGGGCCGGGGGAGTTCCTCCAGGCGAACGTCCCGGTTGTTGTAGTACATGGCTACGCGCATCTTCGCCCCCCAAGGGGGGCCGGGGAGGCCCCCGGCCCCTAGCTCTTCGCCTTCAGCTCCTGGTAGTAGGCGTAGGCGTCCTCGACGGTGCCGTCCTCGTGGACCAGCTTGGCCAGCGCCTGCATCATCGCCAGTGGGTTCTCCGCCTGGAAGACGTTGCGGCCCATGTCCACCCCGATGGCGCCGGCGTCGAGGGCGTTCCTGGCCATCTGCAGGGCTTCCTTTTCCGGCAGCTTCTTGCCCCCGGCGATCACCACCGGCACCAGGCTGGTGTCGACCACCCGTTCGAAGCCCTCGCAGTAGTAGGTCTTGACCAGCCGGGCGCCGAGCTCGCCGACCATCCGGGTGGCGAGGCTCAAGTAGCGGGCGTCGCGGTTTAAGCCCCGGCCCACCGCCACCACCCCCAGCATGGGGATGCCGTAGCGCTCGGCCTGGTCCACCGCCCGGGAAAACTCGAGGATCGTGTCCCGCTCGCTCTCGGGCGTGCCCACCATCACCGAGAAGGCGACGAAGGCGGCGTTTAGGCGCACCGCTTCCTCGATCTCGACCGCCAGGCCCTCGTGAAGCAGGTCCTCGTTCAGGATGCTGGTGCCGCTCGAGATCCGGAGCGAGATCGGTTTCCTCAGCCAGGGGTCGACCGCGTTCCGGAGCGCCCCCCGGGTCAGCATCAGGGCGTCGGCGTAGTCCACCACCGGGTGGATCGCCTTTTCCATATCATCCAGGCCGGTGGTCGGCCCCATGAAGTAGCCGTGGTCCACGGCGTAGAAGATGGTGCGGCCGCTTTTCTTGTTAAAGACGCTCAGGTACCGGTTCTTCATGCCCCAGTCCATGTGGGGGTCGTGGGGTTTCATGCCGTTCCTCCCTTCAAAACCTCAAAAAACCGCTTCAGGTTCTCTCTGGGTCCCGGGTCCTTCATCACCGCCGAGCCCGAGACCACGAAGTCGGCGACCTCAATGATCGCCGCCAGGTTCTCGAGGTTCACGCCGCCGTCGACGCCGACGGCGATCCCCTTAAGCCCAAGCTCCTTGAGTTTTTCCTTGAGCTTTCGCGCCTTCTTGAGCACCGCCGGGACGAAGCGGGCGCCGGGAAAGCCGGGGTCCACCGCCACCAGGAGCACGTGCTCCGCCGCCTCGATCGCCCCCATCGCCTCGCTCAGGTGGCTCCCCGGAAGGAGCGCCACCCCGGGCCGGGCGCCGATCTGCTCCGCCTCGGCCAGGGCCCGGTGCAGGTGCGGGGTGGCCTCGGCGTGGACGGTGATCCGCTCGGCCCCCTCGAAGGCGGCGACGTGCCGCTCGGGGTGGCGGACCATCAGGTGGACCTCAAGGGGCAGCTCGGTGACCCGGCGAAGGGCGGCGAAGAGCTCGGCCCCGCCCATGAGCCGGGGGGCGAAGGCCCCGTCCATCACGTCGAAATGGAGCCGCTTTGCGCCGGCCTCGGCGAGCGCCGCCGCCGCCTCCGAAAGCCGCCCGAGATCCGCGGCCTGGATCCCGACCGAGAGCGCCTTAGGCAAGGGTGGCCTCCGTTTCCTCGCGGACGACGTCGAGCATGGCGTCGATGTCCTTGATCGCGTCCATCTCCTTGACCCAGCGCCGCCCCACCCGGATGGCGAAGCGCTCGGCCACCGCCCGCTCCTCGGGGTCCTCGATGCTGGAGATGTCCCAGACGCTGACGATCCCCATCATCCGCCTGAGCGCCTTGGTGCCGGCGGTGCCCACCACGTCGCGGAAGATGTTTTCCAGGTAGTGCTTGCGGAAGCGGGCGAAGTCGGCCTCGCCGCCGGGGTAGTCCCAATAGCCCTTGGGGGCGAGCTCGCCGGTCTCCCCCTCCTTCACCCAAACTTCTTCGAACTTCTCGGCGAACCCGGTCCAGACCGCCCGCATGGTCTCGAGCAGCCAGTTCTGGTAGTCGGCCCTTTCTTCCGGGTCCTTGGTGTGGGCGAAGTGGGAGGCGTAGTTCAGCATCAGGTTCTGGATCACCGCCGCCACGTCGTAGCCCGCCGGCCCCACGAAGGCGAACTCGGGGTCGATGACCCGGGTTTCGTCCTGGTTGATCATGATCGAGCCGGTGTGCAGGTCGGCGTGGATCAGGGACTGGGCGTGGGTCATGTAGCCCTCTTTGAGCCAGGTCACCCGCTCCTTGAGCTCGCCGTCTTTGCGCACCTCCTGCACCAGGTCGTCGACCAGGGGGTTCCAGTTGTTCTCGGGGGCGTCCATCAGCGGGTGGGAGTAGACGAAGTCCTCCTGGAGCTTCCGGAGCTCGGGGTTCATGAAGCGCTCGGTGAGCGCCTTCTTCTCGACCCCGGGCAGGTAGAGGTCGGAGGTGAAAAAGAGGGTGTTCGCCAGGAAGGTGGTGATCTGGTCGGCGAACTTGGGGAACTTGACCCGCCGCACCAGGGGCTTTCGCATGATCTCGTGGCGGTTTAAGTTCTCCATCACCAGAAGGGACATCTCGTAGTCGTGGTCGTAGACCTCGGGGACCAGCCCGGGGGCGTAGCGGTTGTAGAGCAAGAGCGCCTCGGTCTCGTAGATCACCCGGTCCCGGGTCAAGGGCCAGCTTTCCCCCACCACCCGCAGGTAGGGGAGGGCCTGCTTGACCACCACGGTGTGCTCGGGGTTTTGCTCGCTCTCGACCACGAAGACGAGGTTCAGGTTGCCGTCGCCGACCTCCCGGACCCGGTAGGTCTCGTCCGGGGGCAGGCGGTCCTTGAGCGCCTCCCTCGTCTTCAGGTAGTCGAGCAGGGTCTCGGGGGTGAGCGGCCGGTAGCTCACGCCTGCCTCCTTTCCGGATAGAGGGCCAAAAGCCCTTCCTCGCTGGCCTCGGCGATGCCCCGCTCGGTGATCAGCCCGCTGACCAGCCGCGCCGGGGTGACGTCGAAGGCGTAGTTGGCGGCCGGGCTCGCCGGCGGGGTGAGCAGAACGCGCCGGACCTCGCCGTCCAGTAGGCCCTGGATGTACTTGACCTCCTCCTCGCCGCGCTCTTCGATGGGGATCTCGCGGAGGCCGTCATGAATCGTCCAGTCGATCGTCGAGCTGGGCAGGGCGACGTAGAAGGGGACGCCGTTGTCGGCGGCGGCGAGGGCTTTTAGGTAGGTCCCGATCTTGTTGGCGACGTCGCCGTTTCGGGTCACCCGGTCGGCGCCGGTGATCACCAGGTCCACCATCCCGTGCTGCATCAGGTGGCCGCCGGTGTTGTCGGCGATCACCGTGTGGGGCACCCCCTGCTCTAAGAGCTCCCAGGCGGTGAGCCGGGCGCCCTGGTTCCGGGGCCGGGTCTCGTCCACCCAGACGTGCACCGGGATGCCCCGCTTTTGCGCCTCGTAGATCGGGGCGGTGGCGGTGCCGTAGTCGACGAAGGCGAGCCAGCCGGCGTTGCAGTGGGTGAGGACGTGGACGGTGTCGCCCTTCTTCTCGTAGATCTCCTCGATCAGCCGCACCCCGTGCTCGCCGATCTTGCGGCAGAACTCGGCGTCCTCGTCGGCGATCGCCTCGGCCTCGGCGAGGGCGACCTTGACCCCCTGGGCGGGGCTCGTCGCCCGTTCGCGGATCGCGCTTAGCTGGCGGGCCACCGCCCACTCCAGGTTGACCGCCGTGGGGCGGGTCTTCTTGAGCCGCTCGCCGGCCTCCTCGAGGTACTGAAGGAAGGCCTCGAGGGAGGTTTTCGGGGCCTCGAGCGCGGCCAGGTACATGCCGTAGCCGGCGGCGGCCCCGATCAACCCCGCCCCCCTTAGGTGCATCTCCTTGATCGCCCGGGCCATCGCTTCGGTGGAGTCGATGTCCTCGACCACGAAGCGGTGGGGCAGGGGGCGCTGGTCGATGATCTGGACCACCTCGGGGTCGCCGGGCTTCAGCCAGATGGTGCGGTAGTGCTTGCCTTGGACTTGCATCAGCTCTCCTTCTTCCCCGCGAAGAGGATGTTGAAAACGAGCGCCGCGAAGAGGATGATTCCGGTGATCAGGGTCTTGGCGTAGATGTTGACCGAGACCTGGTCGAGGCCGTTTCGGAGCACGCCCAGGATCAAAAGCCCCACCACCGTCTGGGGGATGCCGCCGACCCCGCCGAAGAGCGAGGTGCCGCCGAGGACGACGGCGCCGATGGCGTCGATCAGCATGCCGTCGAAGGCGGTAGGGGTGGCGCTGCCCAGCCGCCCGATCCCCACCACCCCGGCCAGCCCGGCGGTGAAGGCGGCGATCACCATCACCCAGGTGATCACCCGGCGGGTATTGACCCCGGCGAGCTCGGCGGCCTTGGGGTTGGCTCCGGTCATGTAGACGTAGCGGCCGAAGCGGGTGTACTTGAGCACCAGGTGGCCGACCAGCAGGGTCAGGGCGGCGACGATCACCAGCCACTTGACGCCGAAGATCCGCCCGCTCCCAAGCGTCTTGGAAAGCGGCGGCAGGTCGAAGAGGATCCGCCCCCGGGTGAGGTAGAGGCTGAGGCCGGAGGCGATCAGCGACATCGCCAGCGTGCTCATGAACGAGGGGATGCCGAGGTAGGCGGTGGCCACCCCGCTGATCCAACCCAGGAAGGCGGCCACCAGGAGGGCGACCACGATCGGCCAGGGCTGGGGCAGGTGGGCGGCGGTGGCGTAGGCCGCCACCACCCCGGCCAGGGTGGCCATGTAGGAGACCGAGAGGTCGATCTGGGCGGTGAGCAGGACGAAGGTGATGCCGGTGCCCATGATCGCCAGCAGCGCCACCTGGTTCAGGATGTTGCCGAAGTTCTCCAGGGTCAGGAAGCTGTCGGAGTAGACGCCGAAGAAAGCGATCAGCGCCAGCAGGGTCCAGACCGGCGCCAGGGCGCGGGCGTTTTCGAGGAGTCGGGACTTCGAAGCTTTGGGTTTCTCTGCCATAGCGGACCTCGGCTAAGCGGTCTTCTTGAGTTTGCCGGCGGCGTCGTGGACCAGCATCTCCTTGGTGACCTCGCCGGAGGTGTACTCGGCGACGATCCGCCCCTTGGCCATGACCAGGATCCGGTCGGCGGCGGCCAGGATGGTCTCCGGCTCGGAGGAGACCAGCAGTACGGCGGTGCCGGCGTCGGCCATCCGGCGCAGGATCGAGAGCACCTCGTCCTTGGCCCCGACGTCCATCCCCCGGGTGGGCTCGCTGGCCAGGAAGACCTTGGGGGGTTCGACCAGCCAGCGGGCGATCGCCACCTTCTGCTGGTTGCCGCCGGAGAAGGCGCCGACGTCGCGGGTGGGGTCGGGGGGACGGAGACCCACCTGGTGGGTGACCTCGCGGGCGGCGGCGAGCTCGCGAAGGGGGCCGAAGAGCCGGTCCAGCCAGGGCAGGGAGACGTTCTGGTAGACCGGTTTTTCCAGGAAGAGCCCGGTGCGGCGCGAGGGCGGGACGTAGGCCAGCCCTTCCCGGATCGCCCGGCGGGGGCCGCCCCTTAGGGGCTTTCCCGCCACCCGGATCTGGCCTGCGTTGGGCCGGGCCAGGCCGAAGACGGTCTCGGCGAGCTCGAAGTGGCCGGAGCCGATCAGGCCGTAGAGGCCCACGATCTCGCCGGGGTAGATCGCGAGGTCGACGCCCTCGAAGGCCCGGGGCCGGGAGAGGCCGAAGAGCTCGAGGGCGGGCTCCCCGGCACGGGCGCGGGGGGCGAGCTCGGCGCGCTCGAAGAACTGGGCCTCGCGCCCCAGCATCAGCCGCACCAGCTCGGACTTGTCGGTCTCCTCGGCCCGGAGGGTGGCCACCTTCTCGCCGTCCCGGAGCACGGTGACCCGGTCGGCGACGGCGGTGACCTCCTCCAGGAAGTGGGAGATGTAGACGATCGCCTTGCCCTGCTCCGCCAGCCGGCGCACCAGCGCCAGCAGGCGCTCGGTCTCCATGGGGGAGAGGGCGCTGGTGGGCTCGTCCATGATGATCAGCTCGGCCCCCGAGGTCAGCGCCCGGGCGATCTCGGCCAGCTGGTGGACGCCCAAGGGGTAGTCGCCGAGCGGCCGTTCCACCTCGACCTGGGGGTAGCCGAGCGCCTCCAGGATGCGCCGGGCCTCGGCGTTCATCCGCCGCCAGTCGACCACCCGACCGCGGGTGGGCTGGCGACCTAGAAAGATGTTCTCGGCCACCGAGAGCTCGGGCATGACGCTGAGCTCCTGGTGGATCATGGCGATGCCGAGGTCGAGGGCCTCCTTGGGGTTTTTGAGCCTAAGGGGCCGGCCCTTATAGGCCATCTCGCCGGCGTAGTCGGGGATCACCCCGGCCAGGATCTTCATCATCGTGCTCTTGCCGGCGCCGTTCTCCCCCACCAGGGCGTGGACCTCGCCGGGGTAGACGTCGAAGTCGATGCCCTTCAGGGCCTCGATGCCGCCGAAGCGCTTTTTCACCTGGGTAAGCCTGAGGAGCGGTTCCATGCTCGGGAGGTGGGGGCGCCCCTGGGGGCGCCCCGGAATCGGACTAGGCGAGGTAGTGCTTTTCTTCCCAGAGGAGGCCGGGGCCGGCGCCGATGCCGTAGCCCTTGAGCAGCCAGGGCTTGTCGGTCTTCTCCTTGGAGGGCGGCAGGATGACCGGGCCGTCGGCCAGGATGAACTCGGGGATGTCCTTACCGCCGACCTCCTTCTGCATCACCGCGTAGTAGCCGGCGACCAGCGCGCCCCAGTGGATCCGGGGGGCGGAGTTGCGGGCGGTGGCGTGGAGCTTGCCGTCGAGCACCGCCTGCACCGCCGGGGGCATGGCGTCGATGCCGCCGATCACGATCTCGTTCTCGCGGCCGGCGTTCTTGATCACGTTGTAGGCGGCGAGCGCCATGTCGTCGTTGTGGAAGAAGGCGGCGTCGATCTTCTTGTAGCGGTTTAAGAGGTTCTCCCAGAGCTGGGCCACCTTGGCTACGTCCCAGTCGGCCGGCGACTCGTCGATGACCTTGATCCCGGGGTAGCGCTTGACCACGTTCCAGAACCCCTGGGCCCGCCCCTGGGCGCCGGTGTGGCCCAGCGAGCCCTGGGTCATGACGACGTTGCCCTCGCCGCCGATCGCCTCCACCAGCGCCTGGGTCACCTGCTCCGCCATCCAGACGTTGTCCGGGGCGATGAAGGTGTGGAGCTTCAGGCTGCCCCAGGGGGCCAGCATGGTGTCCATGGCGATGACCGGGATGCCCTTGTTGATCATCTTCTGGACCGGCTCGACCAGGGAGCCGATGGAGAGCGACTGGATGGCGACGAAGTCCCAGTCCTTCTGGGCCATGGCGTCGACCGCCGCCCGCTGCTTGGCGACGTCGAGCTGGCCGTCGTACCAGTGGATCTCGACGCCCAGCCACTTGCCCCACTGCTCGACGGTGTCCTTCCCCTGGGCGCACCAGGTGGCCTGCAGGCCGGCGTTGGAGAAGGCGGCCTTGAGGGGCCGGTTCTTGCCCTCGGCGGCCCGCACCGTCTGCAAGAAGGCGGCGCCGCCGAAGACGCCCATCGAGGCCAGGGCGCTTTTGATCATGAACTTCCTACGGTCCAGCGTGGGTTCCTTTTTCTTTTCCATAACGACCTCCAAAGGGTCGGGGGTTTAGGGCTTTTTGCCGGGGCCGACGGATCCTCGCACCTCTCACCTCCCTTCTAGAGGGTTTTCGGGGCCAGAGCCTCCCAGATCCGGCGCTCGAGCTCCTCGGCCTCGTCCAGGCGGCGCAGGCTGAGGGCGACGTAGAGGGTTTCCAAAAGGGCGATCTGGGCGATGCGGGAGGAGGTGGCCTCGGGGCGGAGCTCGTGGTAGCTGGAGTAAAGGGTGAGGTCGGCGACCTCGGTGATCGGCGAGGAGAGCGAGCTGGTCAGCGCGATCGTGGTGGCGCCGTGCTTTTTGGCCTCCTTCAGGGAGAGCACCGGGTCCACCGAGGCCCCGGTCTGGGAGATGCCGAAGGCGACGTCGCCGGGCTCCAGGAGGGCCGCCCGCATGAGCTGGAGGTAGCTGTCGGTCTCCACCCAGACCGGAAGGCCCAGCCGGAAGAGCCGGTTATGGAAGAGCTGGGCGATGGGGGCGGAGGTCCCCACCCCCAGGATCAGGATGCGGCGGGCGCCGTCGAGGGCGTCGACCACCGCCTCGAGCCTGCCCGGGTCGAGGCTCTGCAGGGTCTCGAGCAGCGCCCGGTTGGCGGCGGCGAAGACCTTCTGGGCGATCGCCCCCGGGGGGTCGCCGGGCTCCACCGCCTCGTGGATGAACTTGACCGGCGAGGCCAGGTCCTGGGTCAGCGCCACCTTGAAGTCGAGGTAGCCCTGGTAGCCGATCGAGCGGCAGAACCGCACCACCGAGGGGTCGCTGACCCCGGCCGCCTCGGCCAGGCGGGAGAGCGGCATCTGGATGACCTCTTCCGGGTGGGCGCGGACGTAGTCGGCGACCTTGCGCTCGGAGGGCGAGAGCTTTTCGTAGAAGCTGTTGATTCTGGATAAGACCCGGGCCCTGGTCATCTGTAGCTTCACTACCTCCGATTGGTAGTGAGTGTATCGCCGGGCGCCGACGCTTGTCAACGCCCGGCGTCGGCTAGTCGAACTCCGGGAAGGGCTGGCCCGGCAACCAGGGCAGGTCCACCTTGTCCTTGGGGTCGTAGGGAGCCTTGACGAAGATCGCCTTCCAGGGCACCTCGCCGTTGTTCTTGAGGTAGTGGGGGTGCATCGGGGGTACGTGGCAGAGCTCGCCGGGGTGGAGGGTGTAGCGCTCGCCGTTGATGTAGATGTCCACCTCGCCCTCGAGGGTGAAGAAGTTCTCCTCCACCTGCCGGTGGTAGTGGGTGGGGAAGTCCTCTCCGGGCATCAGCACCACCATGCCGAAGTCGGTGCGCGGGCCCCGCATCAGGTACTTGGGGCCGGAGACGCCGTCGAAGCGGTAGGGCACCTCGCTCTCGTGGATGATAAAGGGTTTCAAAAGCCTTGCCTCCTATTCCCCGGGGGCCCGCCACATCGAGCGGGTGACGCCCCGGTCGGCGAGTTCCAGCTGCGGCGGGTAGGCCTCCTGCCACCGCCGGTAGGCCTCTTCGTAGACCTCGCGGTTTTCCGGGTTGGGCTCCACCACCCGTTCGAAGCGGACCAGCTCGGCCGCCGCCCGCTCGGCGTCGGGATAGAGCCCCACCCCCACGCCGGCGACCAGGGCCGCGCCCAGGGCGGTGGCCTCCTTGACCACCGGGATCTTGAGCGGGATCTGCAGCACGTCGGCGACGATCTGGGGCCAAAGCCGCCCTTTCGACGCCCCCCCGGCGAAAACCGCCTCCTCGGGGTAGGCGCCGGCGAACTCGGCGATCCGCTCCAGGTTGGCCCGGGTGACGATGGCCGCGTTCTCCTCCAGCGCCCGGAAGAAGGTGCCACGGTGGAAGCGCTCGGGGTCGAGTCCGAAGTTCAAGAACGAGGGGGCGGCGTGGCGCCAGTGCAGGTAGTCCATGGCGTCGGAGAGGATGGGGGTGAGCCCCTCGGAGCCGGGCGGGACCTTCTCGGCGAGGGCCTCGAGCAGCTCGTAGGGGTCCTTGCCCTGGGCCCGGGCCTCGGCCTTGAGGTCGGGGGCCATCGCGTCCCGGAACCAGCGCACCGCGATCCCGGGGAAGAAGACGATCGCCTCGGCCTGCCAGAGTTCTGGCTGGGCGGCGAAGTTGATCCGAATGCGCCCCTTGGGGTCGGCGAGCGGCCTTTCCAGGTTGACTTCCTGCTGCCAGAAAGAGCCTCCAAGAATAGCGGCGTCCCCTGGGCCGGTGGCCCCGAGCCCCAGGGTGCCGAGCTGGGCGTCGCCGCCGCCCATGACGATCGGGGTCCCGGGGGGGAGTCCGGTCTCCCGGGCGGCCGCGGCGCTGACCTCGCCGATCACCTGGCCGGGCTCGAAGACCGGGGTCTCGAAGAGGACCTCCTTGACCCCGAGCCGGCGGCCGAGTTCCCGGTCCCAGCGCCGGGTTTCGAGGTTGAAGAGTCCGGTGGTCCCGCCGTTGGTGGGGTCCACCGCCGGCGGCGCCCCCAGCCGCACCGCGATCCAGTCGCTGAGCATGGTCAACCAGCGGGCTCGCTCGTAGATCTCGGGCTGGTGCTTTTTCAGCCAGAGCAGCCGGGGGGCCGCCCCCAGCGCGTAGGTCTGCCCCGAACGCAGGTAGGCCCAGAGCTCGAGCTCGGGGTCCCGCGCTTTCAGCTCGCGGACCTCCTCCACCGCCCGGGCGTCGACGTTGGCGCAGGCCCAAAGCTCCCGGCCCTTTTCGTCGTAGAGCGCGATCCCCTCGCGCATGCTGGTGGTGCTCACGGCCACCACGTTGGGGCGTTCCACCCGCGAGAGGGCCTCCCGGATGGCCGCCACCAAAAGCCCCCAGTTGGTCTCCCGGTCGAAGGTCATCGAGCCGGGAAAGCCGGGCTCCTCGCGGTGGCTCCACTCGCGGCTGGCGGCGGCGAGCTCCCGCCCCTCTTCGTCGAAGACCACCGCCCGGCCGCTGCCGGTTCCCGCGTCCAGCGCTAGGATGTGGCGCATCTCGGCTCCCTAAAAGGAGGGGCCGGGCGAACGCTCGCCCGGCCCGCCCGGGTTAGAAGTCGTAGTCGTCGATGTTCTCGATGGTGAAGACCACCCGCTCGGGCAGCAGGATGATGCCGTTGTTGACCTCGCCCTGGTAGTCGTAGCCCTGCACCGAGTTGGGGTAGACCTTGACGTGGCCCACGTCGGGCACGTCGAATTCGTCGCCGACCTTGAGCTTCTTGCCCTGAACCAGCATGTTGGCGACGTAGATGGTGAGCTTGCCCTGCTTGACCACGTCCCAAAGGCCGAAGGCCTTGACCGTGCCCCGCTTGACGTAGGGCCGCATCACGTTGGGGGTGGAGAAACCGGTGATGATCACCTTGCCGGCGATGCCCAGGTTCTCCGCCGCCTGGGCGGTGCCGGGGAGGGCGTTGGCGTCGGGGCAGATTACCGCGTCGAGGTCGGGGTGGGCCTGGAAGAGCGCGGTCGGCACCTGCACCGCCTTCTGGGCGTCCTCGTAGCTATAGACGGTGTCGACGATCACCCAGTTGGGGTAGTCCTTGGCGATCTTGGCCTTGGCGACCTTGACCCACTGGTTCTGGTCGGTGACCGTGGGGCTGGAGTAGTGGAAGGCGATCTTCTTGGTCCCCTTGTGGGGGTCGTCCATCTGGTCGGCGGCCATCTTGACCAACAGTTCACCGAGCTGCTGGGCCGTGCCCTGGCTGATGTAGAAGGTGCGGTAGCGGGGGTTGACGTCGGAGTCCCAGGTGAGGATGATGACGCCCTTTTTCATCGCCCGTTTCAGCGCCTGGTTGAGGCCGTCGGGGGAGAGGGCGGAGATGGCGATGGCGTCGTAGCCCTGGTTGACGAAGTTGTTGATGTACTCGATCTGGCCTGAGACGCTGGCGGTGTTGGGCCCGTCGTACTTGACGTAGATGCCCAGCTTCTTGCCCATCTCTACCGCGCCCCTGCCGCCGGATTCGAAGAAGCCCACGCCGGTGAGCTTGGGGATGAACGCGATCTTTACCTCTTTCTTCGCCGCCGCCGTACCCAGCGCGGCCACCAGCAGAACCGCCGCGATTAGCAATCCGAACCTTTTCATTCCTGCACTCCCTTCGAGCGTCTTTCCTCGGAAACGTGGGGTCTAGGCCTGGGTTTTTTCTTCCCTATCACCCCCTTCTTCGCCCCGAAAGGGCCTGACGGTTGAGCCGCCGCTCGCCCAGCCGGGCGACCAGCTGCTTGGCCGCCATGGCGGCGATCAGGAGCCCGCCGACCACCACCTGGATCAGGTCGTTGGTCACCCCCATGGCCAAGAGCCCCTGGCGCAAGAACCCGAGCAGCGTTCCCGCCAGCAGGGTGCCGAGGATCGTCCCGCTGCCCCCCAGGATGTCGGCGCCGCCCAGCACCACCGCGGTGATGATGGGAAGGAGGGCGTCGCCGCCGAGGTCGGCCCGGGCCGAGGTCATGTAGGAGGTGAGCATCACCCCGGCCAGCGCCGCCCCGAACCCCGAGAGCACGTAGGCGAGCACCAGCGCCCGGACGATGGGGACGCCGCTGTAGCGAGCGGCCTCGGGGTTGACCCCGATCAGGTAGAGGTAGCGGCCGAAACGGGTGCGGTGGAGCAAGAGCCCCAGCACCAGGGCGAAGAGGAGCACCAGGATCAGGGGGTAGGGGACGATTCCGATCGTTCCCTCGGTGAGGGCGATGAAGGACTCGGGGAGGCCGGTGATGCCCTCGTACTGGTAGGCGGCGAGCCCCTCGGAGCCGTAGGCCTTGAAGCCGAGCAGGTCCAAGAGCGAGGGCAGGCCCTGGGCCAGCCCGGCGTACATGAAGAGGGTGCCCAGGGTGACCACCAGCGGGTTGACGTCGGTCTTGGCCACGAAGACGCCGTTGAAGAGCCCGGCCAGAACGCCGACCAAGAGGGCGATCCCGGCGGCGACGAAGACGTTCACCCCGGCCACCCAGGAAAGCCCCAGGGTGATCGAGGCCAAGCCCATGATGCTGACCCCGGAGATATCGATGCCGGCGGTGATGATCACCAGGGTGAGGGGAAGGGCGGCGAAGAGGATGTGCATGAAGTCGAGGGTGGAGTAGAGCAGGTTCTCGAGGTTGTAGAAGGTGGGGTTGATCATTCCCAGGACCAGGAGCTCGAGTACCAGGAGCACCGCCAGGGCGAACTCCCAGCTTCTGAAGAACCTAGCCATCGCTCACCCCCGTCTCGCCCAGGATGCGGGCGTGGCGGCGCTGCAGCTCGAGGGCCTTGCGCAGCCGGTAGTCGACGTAGACGACCAGCAGGAGGATCACCCCGGCGAAGGCGTTGTCCCAGATCCCGGGGACGCCGAGGAAGATCAGCATGCTGTGCACCGCGGTCATGAAGAGCGCCCCCACCGCCGCCCCCAACGGGGTGCCGGCGCCGCCGGTGAGGCTGACCCCGCCCAGCACGTTGGCGGCGATCGCCTTGAGCTCGTAGCCGTCGGCGGCGTTCATCGAGACGAAGCCGATCTGGGAGGTGTAGACCACCGCCGCCAGGGCGGCGAAGAGACCGGCCAGGGTGTAGGCCAGGAACTGGGTGGCCCGGACCGGCAGCCCGAGCACGTAGGCCCCCTGCTCGTTGTCCCCCACCGCGTAAAAGTAGCGGGCGGGCCGGTAGCGGAGGGTGATCCAGGCGGTGGCGGCCAGCACGAAGAGCGTCACCCAGACGAAGAAGGGGATGCCGAGAAAGCTCCAGAGGTTGGGTTCCTTGATCGACTGGGGCAGGTTCTCGATCCAGCTCCCGCCGGTGATGATCCGCATCAGCCCGCGGTAGATGCCGAGCGTCCCTAAGGTCATGATGATCGGCGGCACCCGCAGGACGGTGATGCCGAAGGCGTTCACCGCCCCGGCCAGGATCCCGGTGGCGAGCGCGGCCAGTACCGCGAGCGCCACCGGCCAGCCCAGGTTCAGGGTGGTGCCCAGGATCACCGCCGCCAGGCCGGTGGCCGCCCCCACCGAGACGTCGATGCCGCGGGTGAGGATGACGAACATCTCGCCCAGGGTGATCAGCACCAGGGTGAGGCTGGCGTTCAGGATCTCGACCAGCGACTGGAACTTCAAAATGTTGGGGTTGACCAGCCCGGTGGCGACGATCAGCAGGGCCAAAAGCAGCGCCACCAGGGCTTCCCGGCTCTTCAGAAGACGTCTCACGCGGGCACCTCCAGGTTGCCGAACGAGGCCTCGGTAACCCGCTCCAGGGTGATGGCGTCGCCGGCCAGCTCGCCTAGGACCCGGCCCCGGTGCATGACCAGCACCCGGTCGGAGAGCTCGACCACCTCCTCCAGCTCCGAGGAGATCAGCACCACCCCCACCCCCTGCTCGGTAAGGGCGCGGATCAGGCGGTAGACGTCGCGGCGGGCGGAGGCGTCGATGCCCCGGGTGGGTTCGTCGAGGATCACCACCCGGGGCCGGGTGGCCAGCGCCTTGGCCAGCACCACCTTCTGCTGGTTGCCGCCGGAGAGGGTGCCGGCCGTTTGCCACAGGCTCCTGAGCTTGATGTTCAGCGAGTCGACGAAGCGACGGCCGATCTCGGTTTCCCGGGTGGTGGAGAGGAAGAGCCGGCCGAGCTCGGGGAGGATGCTGGCGCTGATGGTGTAGAGGCTGGCGAGATCGAGGAAGATCCCGTGGGCGTGGCGATCCTCGGGGACGTAGACCAGCCCGGCCCGCTGCGCCTCGGCCGGGCCCCGGCGCAGGAGCGGCCGGCCCGCCACCGTCACCCGGCCCCGGGCGTAGGGGTCGAGGCCGACGATGGCCTCGGCCAGCTCGGTGCGCCCCGAGCCCACCAGGCCAGCGATCCCCAGCACCTCGCCGGGGTAGAGCCGGAAGCTGGCGTCGGTGAAGGCTTCGCTGGCCAGGTTCTCGACCTCGAGCACCGGGGCGCCGGCGCGCCGCTGGCCCTTGGCGGCGGGCTCGTCCCGGGTCGCCTCGGCGTCGGTGGCCTCGGGCAGCATGGCCCGCACCAGGTCGTGGGGGGTGAGCTCGGCGGTGGGGCGGCGGAGGACCATCTCGCCGTCCCGGAGCACGCTGACCCGGTGGGCTACCTCCATCACCTCGCCCAGCCGGTGGGAGATGAAGACGATTCCGATCCCCTTCTCGGTGAGCCGGCGCATGCGCTCGAAGAGGTGCTCGGCTTCGCGGAAGGTGAGCGCCGAGGTGGGCTCGTCGAAGATCAGCACCTTGGCGTCCCGCAAGAGCCCGCGGACGATCTCCAGGAGCTGCTGCTGGGCGATCGAGAGGAAGGCGGCGGGCTCGGAAAGGTCGGCCTGGAACTCGAGCCCCTCCATGATCGGACGCACCCGCTCGGCCAGCGCCTCGGGGGGCTCGTTGAGGCCCATCCCCAGGTTTTCCAGGAGCGAGAGGTGGGGGAAGATCTGGGGCTCCTGGGGGACCATGTAGATCCCCCGGGCGTGGGCGGCGTGGGGCGAGTCCACCCGGACCGGCCGGCCCTCGAGCCGCATCTCGCCGGCGTCCATGGTGTAGACGCCGGCGATGATCTTCATCAAGGTGGACTTGCCGGAGCCGTTGCCGCCCAGAAGCGCGTGGATCTCGCCCGGCGCCAGGTCGAAGTCGACGCCCTTGAGCACCGGAACCCCGGAAAAAACCTTCCACACCCCTTCCAGCTCAAGCAGGGGTCCAGCCACCGCCCACCCCCTCTCCTCGAACGCGGTCTGGTTTCGGATATCTAACCATGGGTGGGCCTCCCGCTGGGCTGCTGCACATATGACAGCGCCTTTTGACCTTTGTGCGAACATGCTATTCCCGGGCCCGCTCGGGTGTCAACCGACCCCCGTCCGGCGGTCTCTGAACCGTTCCTTCACGAACGTTCGGGTATAATCACCGACGTGCGCGAGGAGGGCGAAAACAGGCGGCCTTCGTCCCAGGACGAGGAGCGGCTCGCCCTGCTCGCCGAGGTGGCCTCGCTCTACTACGAGGAGGGCAAGAGCCAGCAGGAGATCGCCGATCAAATCGGGGTTTCCCGTTCCGGGGTCTCGCGGCTTTTGAGCCAGGCCCGCCGCCTGGGGGTGGTGGAGATCACCGTGCACCACCCCTTGCCCACCGACGGCGCGCTCGAGGCCGCCCTGATCCACCGCTTCGGCCTCAAGGACGCCAAGGTCCTGGCCCACGCCGACGGCGACTACCGCCGCACCCTGCGGCGCCTCGGCCGCCTGGCCGCCCGCTACTTCGAGGGCATCCTGCAGGACGGCATGACCATCGGCATCTCCTGGGGTTCGGCGCTCTACGAGATGATCCAGGCGATCCGCCCCCGCCGCTACCGGCACACCGCGGTGGTGCCGCTGATCGGCGCCACCGGGGCCGAGGCCACCCCCGAGAGCGGGCCGATCCTGGCCCAGCTCCTGGCCGAGCGGCTGGGCTGCAAGCGCTACCAGCTGCACGCCCCCCTGGTGGTGGAGAGCGAGCTCGCCCGCCAGGCCCTGCTCTCCGAGCGTCAGATCCGCGAGACCCTGGAGCGGGCGCGGCGGGCCGACCTCGCCCTGGTGGGGATCGGCACCACCCGGGCCGGGTACTACAGCCTGGTGCGGGCCGGTTACCTCAGCGAGGAGGAGGCCGCCGAGATCCGAAAAAGCGGGGCGGTGGGCGACGTCTGTGCCCAGCACTTCGACCTCGAGGGCCGCTGGCTCGACATCGAGCTCAACCGACGGGTGATCGGCATCGACGCCGAGGACCTCCGCGGCATCGACACCGTGATCGGGGTGGCCGGGGGGGCGGTCAAGGCCCAGGCCATCCTCGGCGCCCTGCGCGGGGGCTACGTCAACCTGCTCATCACCGACCGCGCCGCCGCCCGGCGGGTGCTGGAGCTGGACGGCGCCTAGCCCGCTCCGTACACTGCCGCTAGATGGAGCGCTGCTGGCTAGCCCTGGGGTTTCTCACGGTGCTGCCGGGGCCCCGCCCCCGGGATCCGGACCCCGAGGCCTTCCGCCGGGCGGTGGCCTGCTACCCCTACGTGGGGCTCTTGATCGGCGGCCTGTTGCTGGTCCTGGCCGAGCCCTTCGGTCGGCTCTGGCCCCCGGAGGTGGCGGCGGTGCTGCTGCTGGCGGCCTGGCTCGGGGTCACCGGCATGCTTCATCTCGACGGTCTCCTGGACACCGCCGACGCCCTTTTGCTGCCGGCCGACCGGGCCCGACGCCTGGCGGTCTTGAAGGACCCCGCGATCGGCAGCTTCGCCTTCGGGGTGGGGGCGGTGCACCTCTTGCTCAAGGCGGCGCTGGTCGCCGCCGTCCCCCCGGCGGCGCTCTTCCTGGCCCCGGTCTGGGCCCGGACGCTGCTCTTGCTGGCGGTCTGGCGGACGCCCCCCGGGGGCGGCGGGCTGGCCGGCCGGGCGGCCGGCGGCGGCGCCTGGTGGGGGCTCTTGCCCGGCTTCTTGGCCCTCTACCTGGCCCCCCTGGGGGCGCTCCTCGCCTTGCTCCTGGCCGCCGGCTTCTGGCGCTTCGCCCGGGACCGGCTCGGCGAGGTCCGCGGGGACGTCCTCGGGGCCCTCACCGAGGTGGCCGAGGTCGCCTTCTTGCTCGGTGCTATCCTGGGGCCGGGCGTTTAAGGGAGGCACGATGCGGGAAGCGTTGGACCGGGAACTGAGCAAGATCACCGAGCTGCTTTTGCGCATGGCCAGCCGTACCCGGGCCATGCTGGCCGACGCCACCGAGGCCCTGGTCGAGGGCAAGGCGGCGCTCGCCGAGGAGGTGATCCGCGAGGACGAGGAGGTGGACCGGCTGGAGTACCAGATCGAGGACGAGGTCATCGCCACCATCGCCCGGCACCAGCCGGTGGCCACCGACCTCCGCTTCCTGGTGACGGTGCTGAAGGCGATCACCGACCTCGAGCGGGCCGGGGACTATGCCGCCCACGTGGCCGAGGACGCGCTTTTGCTGGCCCAGGAGCCGCCCCTGAAGCGCTACGTCCTCTTGCCCCAGATGGCCCGGCGGCTTCTGGAGATGATCGACCAGGTGGCCAAGAGCATCGCCGAGAAGGACGCCGGCGCCGCCCTCAAGGTCCTCGAGCTCGACGACGAGGTCGACGACCTCTACGAGCAGCTCACCCGCGAGCTGATCACCTACATGCTGGAGGACCCCCGCACCATCGGGAAGTCCTTGACCCTGCTCCGGGTCGCCCGGAGCTACGAGCGCTTCGGCGACCACCTGGAGAACATCGCCGAGCGGGTGGTCTACTGGCTCACCGGCGAGACCCCCCACCGCTGACCGCGCTCCCTGGCTGGGTATACTTGGGGCGTAAGGGAAAGGAGGTTGGGCTTATGAAGCGATTGGTGGTAGTTCTGGCCCTGGCGGCGCTGGCCCTGCCGGCGTTGGCCGCGGAGAAGGTGAAGGTCACCTTCTGGCATGCGTTCGGCGGTGGCCGGACCGCGTTCATTCAGCGGATGGTGGACGACTTCAACTACACCCACCCCGGCATCGAGGTCAAGGCAGAGTACAAGGGGTCCTACCGCGACACCCTGAACGCCGCCATCCTGGCCGCCCGGCAGGGGAACCCGCCGCACATCGTGCAGATCTTCGAGGTCGGGACCCAGATGGCCCTCGACTCGGGGATCTTCGTTCCGGTCGAGGACTACGTCCCGGCGATCTTGAAGTTCCAGCTCGAGGACTACATCAAGCCGGTGGCCAACTACTACCGGATCAAGGGCAAGTTCAACTCGGTGCCCTGGAATTCCTCGAACCCGATCCTCTACTACAACAAGACGATCTTTAAGAAGGCCGGCCTCGACCCCGCCAACCCGCCCAAGACCTTCGGCGAGGTGATGGAGGCCTGCAAGAAGATCGAGGCCACCAAGGCGGCGCCCAAGTGCATCACCTGGCCGCTCCACTCCTGGTTCGTCGAGCAGTGGATCGCCGAGCAGGGCGCCCTGCTGGCGAACAACGAGAACGGCCGCGCCGCCCGCGCCACCGACGTCTACATCGACTCCCCGGCGATGCGCCGCATCGTCGAGTGGTGGAAGGCGATGTACGACAAGGGCTACTACGTCTACTCCGGCAAGCCCGAGGACTGGGACGGCGCCAACCAGCTCTTCGTCAGCCAGCAGGCGGCGATGGAGATCACCTCCACCTCCGACGTCACCTTCATGCAGAACGCCGCCTTCGAGAACGGCTTCGAACTCGGCACCGGCTTCCTGCCCATCCCCGACGGCGTGGAGCGCAACGGCACCGTGGTCGGCGGCGCCTCGCTCTGGCTGACCAAGGGCCACCCGCAGGACGAGATGACCGCCGCCCTCACCTTCCTGATCTGGTTCACCAACACCGAGAACATGGTGCGCTGGCACAAGGGCACCGGTTACTTCCCGGTGCTCAACACCTCGGTCAAGGTGCTCGAGTGGCAGCACTGGTTCGAGCGCAACCCCGCCTACCGGGCGGCCTTCGACCAGCTGCTCCAGACCAAGCTGAACCGGGCCACCCAGGGCGCCCTCCTCGGCCCCTTCCCGGAGATCCGCACCATCATCGAGAACATGATCCAGGCGATCTTCCAGGGTAAGCCGATCGACCAGGCGCTCAAGGAGGCCGATGCTGCGGCCGACAAGGCGCTCAAGGAGTACAACGCCGCGGTCGGCAAGTAGCGCGTAACCGCGGGGTCGTCCGCCTTTCGGGGCGGACGACCCCTTGCTTTATCCCGTAGGATAGGGAGGCTCATGGAGACCGAAACCCACGCCGCCTACAAGAGCCGTTGGCTGCCCTGGATCCTGCTCTTGCCCACCTTCGTCATCCTGCTCGTCTTCCTCTACTACCCCACGCTGGAGACCTTCCGCCTCTCGCTCTACCGGGTCGCCTTCCTGGGAATCCGGAAGACCTTCGTGGGGCTCGAAAACTACCAGGACCTCTTCACCAACCCGGAGTACCGCCGGATCTTCTGGAACACCGTGGTCTACTCCTCGCTGGTGGTCTTCTTCTCGATGGCGGTGGGGCTCTTCCTCTCGGTGCTGGCGAACCAAAAGGTCCGGGGCTGGCGCTTTTACCGCCTGATGCTGATCTGGCCCTACGCCCTCTCTCCGGCGGTCGCCGGGGTGATCTTCCTTTTCCTCTTCAACCCCCAGGCGGGGATCGTCAACTACTTCCTGGACGTCCTCTTCGGTATCCGCCCCGACTGGCTGACCCACCCCGGGCTGGCCATGTTCGTCCTGGTGGCGGCGGCGGTCTGGAAGAACGTGGGCTATAACGTAGTTTTTTACCTGGCGGCGCTGCAAAACCTTCCCGGCGACGTCCTCGAGGCCGCCCTGATCGACGGCGCCACCCCCTGGCAGCGCTTTTGGAAGGTGACCTTCCCGCTGCTCTCGCCGATGACCTTCTTCCTCTTCGTGATGAACACGATCTACGCCTTTTTTGACACCTTCCCCTTCGTCGACCTCTTGACCAAGGGCGGGCCCAACGGGGCCACCAACGTCCTGATCTACAACATCTACCGCGACGGCTTCGAGTTCTATAAGACCGGCATGGCGGCGGCGCAGTCGGTGGTGCTCTTCGTCGGCGTCGTCATCCTCACCGTGCTCCAGTTCCGCTGGGGCGAGCGCCGGGTGCACTACGGGGGGTAGCGGTGAAGCGGAGAAAGCTTTTGAACACCTTTGCGGTCCACGCGCTTTTGTTGCTCTCGGTGGCGGTGGTGGCGGCGCCGGTGGTGATCGCCTTCATCTTCTCCACCCAGACGCCGGCGGAGATCTTCCGCTTTCCGCCCAAGTTCACCATCGGCTCGGCGTTCCTCGACAACTACCGGGAGGTCTGGACCCGCTACCACCTGGGGCTCTACATGAAGAACTCCGCCATCATCTCGGTGGCGGTGACGGTGGGGAAGACGATCGTCTCCTTCCTGGCGGCGCTGGCGCTCGTCTACTTCCGTTTTCCCCTGAAGAGCTGGGTCTTCACCTTCATCCTCCTGACCCTGATGATGCCCACCGAGATCATGATCGTGGCCCTCTTCGAGCTGGTTTCCAACCTGGGCTGGGCCAACACCTACGCCGCCCTGATCGTGCCCTTTTTGGCCTCGGCCACCGGCACCTTCCTCTTCCGGCAGCAGTTCCTGCAGATCCCGGAAAGCCTGGTGGACGCCGCCCGGATCGACGGGGCCGGGCCGCTCCGGTTTGCCTGGTCGATCCTTTTGCCGATGAGCATGAACGTGGTGGCGGCGATGGCGGTGATCCAGTTCGTCTACATGTGGAACCAGTACCTCTGGCCGCTGGTGATCATCCGCGAGAGCGAGCGGCAGGTGGTGCAGGTGGGCCTCCGCATGCTCACGAGCGGCCAGGACGCCACCAACTGGGGGCTGGTGATGGCCGGGGCGATCGTGGCGCTCCTGCCGGCGCTCTTCGTCTTCCTCCTGCTGCAGGAGCAGTTTTCCCGCGGGTTTGCCCTGGCCGAGGAGAAGTAGATGCTTTTTCCCGACCGCAAACGTCCCCTCCTCCTGGGCCACCGCGGGGTGCGCCAGGGGGTGCGGGAAAACACGCTTCAAGCTTTCGAGCGGGCCCTGGACCTCGGGCTCGACGGCGTCGAGCTCGACGTGCAACGAAGCGCCGACGGGGCGCTCGTCGTCTACCACGACTTCTGGGTCCCCGGCGGGCTGGTGCACGCGATGCCCTACCGGGAGCTGAAAGCGGCGGTGCCCGGGCTCTGCACCCTGGAAGAGGTCCTCGAGCTCTTTGACCGCTACCCCGAGGCGGTCCTGAACGTCGAGCTCAAAAGCGTGCCCGGCTTCGACGACGGCCGGGCGCTGGCGACGGCAAAGCTCCTCGACGCCTGGCCGGGCAAGGACCGGGTGCTGGTTTCCTCCTTCGACCCGGTGGCGCTGCTCGCCTTCCGCGACCGGGCGCCCGGGATCCCGATCGGGTTTTTGTTCCTGGGCTACGACGCCAGCCGCATCGCCCCCGCGCTCGGCTTCGAGGCGGTCCATCCCCGGCTCGACCTGGCCACCCGGGAGAAGGTCGCGGCCTGGAAGGAGGCCGGGCTCTTCGTCACCCTCTGGCCCATCGAGACCGAGGAGGAGGCGCGTTTTGCCCTCGATAGCGGAGCCGACGCGGTGATCGGGGGCTTTCCCCGGGTGCTCTTAAAGGCCAAGCAGGAGCTGGGCTACGCTTAGGTAGATCAAGAGCCCCGAGATGTCGCTCACGGTGGCGATCAGGGGGTTCGAGATCAGCGCCGGGTCGATGCCCAGCTTGGCGAGCAAAAGCGGCAAAAGCGAGCCGGCCAGGTTGGCCACCACCACCAGCAAAAAGAGCGAAAGCGCCACCGCCGGGGTGATGCCGAACTGGCCGTCGAAGGCGACCTTGGCGGCGATCAGGGCGGAGAGGGTGAGGCCGAGCAGCACCCCGACCCCGAGCTCCTTGAAGAGCACCCGGGGCCAGTCCTTGATCTCGACGTCCCGGGTCCCCAGCGCCCGCACGATGATCGTCGCCGCCTGGCTGCCCGAGTTGCCGCCGGTGCCGAGCAGCACCGGCAGGTAGAAGGCGAGCGCGGTGGCGGCCTTCAAGACGCTCTCGAACCGGCCCAGGATGGTCGAGGTCACCATTCCCGTAAGGATCAGGATCACCAGCCAGCGCACCCGGGCGCTCCAGAGCTCCAGCACCCCGGAGCGGGAGTAGACCAGCTCGGGGGCCTCGACCGCACCCAGGCGGTAGATGTCCTCGGTGGCCTCTTCCTCGAGGACGTCGATCACGTCGTCGACGGTGACGATGCCGACGAGCCGCTGGTCCTCGTCCACCACCGGCAGCACGGTGAAGTCGTAGTCGGCCATCAGCCGGGCGACCTCCTCCTGGTCGGTCTCGGTGGTGACGAAGACGACGTTTTCGTTCATGATCTCCTTGACCCTCGTGGCCGGGTCGGCGACGATCAGGTCCCTTAGACTCAGGACCCCGATCAGGCGGCCGGCGTCGTCGACCACGTAGATGTAGTAGATGGTCTCGGCGTCGGGGGCGGCCCGGCGCAAAAACTCGAGCACCTCCTCGACGGTCATCCCGGCGCGGACCGCCACGTACTCCGGGGTCATCAGGCCGCCGGCCTCGTCCTCCTCGTAGGCCAGGAGGCGCTCGACCAGCTCCCGGGTCTCGGGCTCGAGCAGGGCGAAGAGCTCCTGGAAGAGCTCGGGGTCCTCTTCCCGGGCCTCCTGCAGCAGGTCGGCGAGGTCGTCGGGGTCGAGCTCGGCCAGGATCCCCCGCACCTGGAAGCGGGGCAGGGTGTCCAGGAACTCGAGCTGGTCCTCGAGCTCGAGCTGGGAGAGGACCTCGGCCGCCTTGGCCGGGGGCAGGACGGTGAGCAGGACGAAGCGGTGCTCGCCGGGAAGCTCCTCCCAGCCCTCGAGGAGCTCGTGGACCGGGACCTCGAGGGCGAGGCGCTCGAGCTCGGTCAGGTCGCCGAGCTCCAGGGCTTCTTTGATGCGGTCGAGCGCGCGGGTTTGGGTCAAGGTCGTCCCCCTCGGGAAAAAAGGCCCAAACCCGAGTCTACCACAGGAACGCCTGCGTTCCCAAGCGACCGGCCCCGGCCGCCCGGCTTAAACTATTAGAAAAATTGCGGTTGACACGCTCAACCTCCCGCCGCTATCCTGGGCGCCGGGTTTTATGTTCGAGGGCCTGAGCCAACGACTCGACGCCATCGTCGGCCGCCTGCGGGGGCGCGGGCGGATCACCGAAGCCGACCTGAAGGAGGTCCTCCGCGACCTCCGGCGGGCGCTGCTCGAGGCCGACGTCAACTACCAGGTGGCCAAGAACTTCGTCCGCCGGGTGGAGGAAAAGGCCCTCGGGAAGAAGGTCTTAGAGAGCCTTTCCCCGGCCGATCTGGTGCTCGCCATCATCCACGAGGAGATGGTCGAGCTCCTGGGCGGCAAGGTGGCCGAGCCCAGGCTTCTCCCCGAGGGCAACCTCTGGCTCCTGATGGGCCTCCAGGGCACCGGCAAGACCACCGCCGCCGCCAAGCTCGCCCACTACTACAAGAAAAAGGGCCGGCGGCCCCTCCTGGTCGCCGCCGACACCCAGCGCCCGGCGGCCCAGGACCAGCTCGAGATCCTGGCCGAGCAGGTGGGGGTGCCGGTGTTGCGGGTGGAAAAGGGCGAGCCGCCGGAGTCGGTGAAGCGCCGGCTCGACGAGCGGCTGGCCAACGACTTCCGCGACCTGGTCATCGTCGACACCGCCGGCCGCTTGCAGATCGACGAGGCGCTGATGGACGAGCTGGCCGCCCTCTCGAAGGCGCTTTCCCCCAGCGAGCGGATGCTGGTGGTGGACGCGATGATGGGCCAGGAGGCGCTCGGGGTGGCCGAGGCCTTCGACGAGAAGGTGGGGGTGACGGGCCTCGTCCTCACCAAGCTCGACGGCGACGCCCGCGGCGGCGCCGCCCTCTCGGCCCGGCACGTCACCGGCAAGCCGATCTACTTCGCCGGCACCTCGGAGAAGATCGACGGCCTCGAGCCCTTCTACCCCGACCGGCTGGCCGACCGCATCCTGGGCATGGGCGACCTCAAGACCCTGGCCGAGCGGGTGCGGGAGGCCGAGCTCAAGGCGCCGGAGAAGGCCCCCGGGAAGTTCGACCTCGAGGACCTCTTAGAGCAGATGCGCCAGATCCAGAAGATGGGCTCGTTCTCGGAGCTCCTCAAGATGATCCCGGGCCTTTCCCGCGCCTTGCCGCAAAACCTCGACCTCGACGAGAAAGCGCTCCGCCGGGTGGAGGCGATCATCCTCTCGATGACCCCGGAGGAGCGCAAAAACCCCAGGATCTTGAATGCCTCCCGCCGCCGCCGGATCGCCCGCGGCAGCGGCACCACGGTGCAGGAGGTCAACCGCCTGATCAAGACCTACGAGGAGTCCAAGGCGCTGATGAAGCGCCTCAGCAAGAAGGGCGGCAGGCGAAGCCTGATGGGCATGTTTGGAGGAAAACCATGGTAAAGATTCGGCTCTCTCGGTTCGGCGCAAGGAACAACCCCCACTACCGCATCGTGGTCACCGACTCCCGCAAGCGGCGGGACGGGGCCTACCTCGAGCGGATCGGCTACTACGACCCCCGGAAGACCACCCCGGACTGGTACAAGGTGGACGTCGAGCGGGCGCGCTACTGGCTCTCGGTCGGCGCCAAGCCCACCGACACCGTGAAGAGGCTCTTCAAGCTCGCCGGGGTCTACGAGCCCGCCCCGGTCACCGAGGAAGAGGCGTCCTAGGCCGATGAAGGAGGTCGTCGAGTACCTGGCCCGGAACCTGGTCGACCACCCCGACGCGGTGCGGGTGAGCGAGCGCCGCGCCCGGGGGCAGACCGTCTACCTGGTCGAGGTCGACCCCGAGGACAAGGGCCGCCTGATCGGCAAGAGGGGGCGGGTCATCGAGAGCATCCGCACGCTGGTGCGGGCCTTCGCTCGCGGACGGGTGAACGTCGAGGTGCGATGACCGCCCGGGTCAAGCTCGGGGTCCTGGGCCGCCCCTACGGGTTGAAGGGCGGCCTCCGCCTCAAGACCGAGGCCGACCCCGAGGTGCTCGCCGCCCTTTCCCGGGTGGTGCTCGCGGGTAAGGGCCCGCGGGCGCTCGCCGGCCTCGAGTTCGTGGGCGGGGAGCCGGTGCTCTATCTCCTCGGCGTGAATACCCGGAGCGCCGCCGAGGCCCTCGTGGGCGCCGAGGTCTACGCCCTGCCCGAGGACCTCCCCGAGCTCCCCGAGGGCAGCTACTACTACCACCAGCTAATCGGCCGGCCGGTCTTCTTAGAAGGCGAGCCCTTCGGCGAGGTCTCGGACGTCCGCGAGGCCGGCGCCCAGGATCTTTTGGTGATCCAAAAGGGCCTTCGCGAGTACCTGGTCCCGCTCCAGGCCCCCTACGTCGAGGTGCGGGAGGAGGGGATCTTCCTCGTCGACCCGCCGGAAGGGCTCTTCGAGTAGATGCTCCGCTACACCCTCCTGACCCTTTTCCCGGGGCTCATCCGCCCCTGGACCGAGGAGGCCCTCTTGCGCCGGGCGATCGAGCGGGGGCTGCTTGAGGTCGAGGTTCGGGACCTGCGGGAGTACGCCCGGGGCCGCTACCGCCAGGTCGACGACTACCCCTACGGCGGCGGCGCCGGCATGGTGATCCGTCCCGACGTCGCTATCCCCGCGATCGAGGCCGCCCTGCCCGCCGACGAGGTGATCTTGCTCACTCCCGCGGGCACCCCCTTCACCCAGGAGGTGGCCGAGGAGCTCGCCCAAAAGTCCCACCTGGTCCTGGTCGCCGGTCGCTACGAGGGCTTCGACGCCCGGGTCGAGCGTTTCGTCACCCGGGAGCTCTCGGTGGGGGACTACGTCTTGATGGGCGGCGAGGCGGCCGCGCTCATCGTGCTCGAGGCCACCGCCCGGCTCGTCCCCGGCGTGCTCGGCGAGCCCGAGAGCACCAAGGAAGAGTCCTTCTCCTGGGGCCTGCTCGACTACCCCCAGTACACCCGCCCGCCGGAATACCGCGGGCTCAAAGTCCCCGAGGTCCTGCTCTCGGGCGACCACGAGAAGATCCGCCGCTGGCGCCGCCAGCAGGCCCTGATCCGCACCTTAG
>JAMOVS010000142.1 GCA_027061845.1 Thermaceae bacterium | reverse complement strand
GGAGGCGGCCGAGGGCGAGCTGAAGGGGATCCTCGAGTACAGCGAGGAGGAGCTCGTCCGCACCGACATCGTGATGAACCCCCACTCCTCGATCGTGGACGCGAAGCTCACGAAAGCGATCGGCCCCTTGGTCAAGGTCTTTGCCTGGTACGACAACGAGTGGGGTTACGCCACCCGCGTCGCCGATCTGGTGGAGATCCTAAAGCCGATGCTTTAGGGGGGAAAATGCGCACCCTAAAGGAACTGGACGCGCGAGGTAAGCGCGTGCTCGTCCGGGTGGACTTTAACGTCCCCCTAAAGGACGGGGAGGTTGCCGACGACACCCGCATTCGCGCAAGCCTCCCCACGATCGAGCACCTGTTAAATCAAAACGCCGCCGTGGTGCTGATGAGCCACCTGGGGCGGCCCAAGGGCGTCGATCCCAAGTACCGCCTGCGCCCGGTGGCCTTTCGCCTGGAGGAGCTGCTCCGCCAGCCGGTGCACTACGTGCCCTTTCCCCCGGGCTCGGACGAGGCCTATGAAGCGGTCCAGAACTTCGGCCCGGGCACGGTGACCCTGCTGGAAAACGTCCGCTTCGAGCCCGGGGAGACGAAGAACGACCCCGAGCTCGCCCGCCGCTACGCCCGGCTCGGCGAAGCCTTCGTCCTCGACGCCTTCGGCAGCGCCCACCGCGAGCACGCCTCGGTGGTGGGGGTGGCAAGGCTGCTCCCGAGCTACGCCGGGCTGCTCTTTGAAAAGGAGGTCCGGGCGCTTTCAAAGCTCCTATCGGGCTATGAGCGCCCCTACGCGGTCGTCCTCGGCGGGGCCAAGGTCTCGGACAAGATCGGCGTGATCAAGAGCCTCTTAAAGCGCGCCGATAAGCTCCTGGTGGGCGGCGCCATGGCCTTCACCTTCATCAAGGCGAAGGGCGGCGAGGTCGGCGACTCCCTGGTGGAAGAGGACAAGCTCGACCTCGCCCGGGAGCTCCTCGCCGAGGCCGAGGCGCTCGGGAAGCCCCTTTTGCTCCCCGTGGACGTGGTCGCCGCCCCCGAGATCCGTCCCGACGCCCCCCGCGAGGTGGTCCCGGCGGATGGGATCCCGAAGGGCCTCAAGGGCCTTGACATCGGCCCCGAGACCCGGGAGCGCTTTAAGGCGGCCCTTGAGGGCTCGAAGACCGTCTTCTGGAACGGGCCCATGGGGGTCTTCGAGGTGCCTCCCTTCGACGAGGGGACGCTCGCGGTGGCCCGGGCGATCGCGGGGCTTGAGGGCGCCTACACCGTGGTCGGCGGCGGCGACTCGGTGGCGGCGGTCAATAAGCTCGGTCTCGCGGACGCCTTCAGCCACGTCTCCACCGGCGGCGGGGCCAGCCTCGAGTTTCTGGAAAAGGGAACGCTGCCCGGAATCGAGGTCTTGGGAGGGCTCCCATGAGGACGCCGCTGGTTGCCGGCAACTGGAAGATGCACAAGACCCCCAGCGAGGCCCGGGTCTGGTTCAACGAGTTTCTGGACGAGCTCGGGCCCATGCCCGAGGGGG
>JAMOVS010000141.1 GCA_027061845.1 Thermaceae bacterium | reverse complement strand
ACTCCAGAAGGGGCTTTAGCGCCCGGAGCACCGCCTCTTCGTCGGGGGCGCCGCGGTAGTGGAGGGCGAGGGCACTGCCCTTGTCCTCAGGCCTTAGGCCCGGAACCTCGGGGATTCGCTCGCGGAGCGTCTCTAGGGCCTTTCGCTCGGCCTCCCCCACCCGCGTGCGCACCGGTCCGCCGAGCACCCCCTCCTCAGCACCGTGGACCCCGAAGACCGGGATCCCGAGAGGGCCGAGCAGGGCCTCGAGGTCGGCCACCCGCCGACCGGTGACCAGGTAAAGGGGGTAGCGCTCGGAAAGGGCTTTTAGGAGCTCCGGCACCCCGGGATAGGGCCGGGCGAGCTCGGGGCGGGGGGCGATCTCGGCCAGGGTGCCGTCGTAGTCGAGCAAGAAGACGGGGTCCTTGGCGAGCGGCGGCTTCACGAAAGCTCCCTCAAAAACGCCTCCGCCCAGGCGCCGACGTCGAGCCGCTCGATCGAGTCAAGGAGCTCGCTTCGCCGTCTTTCGCGCTCGGCGGCGGAGAGGGTGAGCCCCCGGTGGATCGCCCGGGCGGTGCCCGCCTCGTCGTAGGGGTTGACGAGCATCGCCCCCTTCAGGTACCGGGCGGCCCCGGCAAAGCGCGAGAGCACGGGCAGCCCCTCGGAAACCAGGCCGTACTCCAGCGCCACCAGGTTCATCCCGTCCCGGAGCGGGGTCACGAGCGCGAGATCGGCGGCGGCGAAGTGGGCGAGGAGCTCGTCCCGGGAAAGCGCCCCGTAATGGTGCACGAAGGCTCCGGGAAAACGACGCTCGGTGGCCTCGGCGAGCCGGAAGAGCCGGCTTTTCAGTCCGCGGTAGGCGGGCACCGCCTCGCGGCTCGGGGCGGTGAGCTGCAAAAAGACCACCCGGTCTTTAAACTCCGGCCAGCGCTCCAGAAAACGCCGGAAGGCCCGGATGCGTTCAAGAATGCCCTTGGTGTAGTCGAGCCGGTCCGCCCCCACCAAGATGCGCCGGCCGGCGTAGGCTTTCTGGATCGCCTCGGCCCGCTTCAACACCCGGCTTCGGGCCTCCTTGAGCCCCGGGACGTCCACCCCGATGGGAAGCGCCCGGACCCGCACCCGACGGCCCCCGACCACGGCCGCGTCTTCCCGAACGCGCGCGCCGGCGAGGGCCCGGGCCGCTTCCAGAAAGCGATCGGCGTAGGTCTCGGTGTGAAACCCGATAAGGTCCGCCCCGAGCATCCCCCGCACCAGGGCCTCGGCCTCGGGGAGGACCTCGAGCACCTCCAAAGGCGGCCAGGGAACGTGCCAGAAAAGCCCCACCCGCCGGGCCCCGCCCTCGCGGAGCAGGGCCGGCGCCAGGCTCAGGTGGTAGTCGTGCACCCAGTAAAGGGCCCCCTCCCCACCCTCTCGAAGGGCGGCCTCGGCGAAGGCCCGGTTCGCCGCCCGGTAGTCGTGCCACCAGCCCTGCTTGTAGACGAAGCGCTCCAGGAAGAGGTGCATCAGGGGCCAGAGCGCCTGGTTGGCATAGCCCTGGTAGTAGCCGGCCACCCGGCGCTTTGAGAGCGGCACCCGGACCACCAGCAGGTCTTTTAGCTCGATCCGCTCCCCGGAACCGCCCGGGTCCCAGGCCACCCAGACCCCGCCGCGGCGGGCGAGCACCGGGTAGAGCGCGGCGGCGAGCCCGCCGAGCGCCACCTGGTAGCGCCCCTCCACCCGGCGCACGGGCTCGCGGTTGGCAAGCACGACGAGCTTCACGCCCCGAGCCTAACAAAAAGGCCGCCCCGAGGCGGCCCTCCCCGGATTAGCGAGGCTCAGTCCTCGCTTTTCTTCGAATCCTCTTTCTTTTCCGACGACCCCGAGCTCTTCCGGTAGTCGGTGCTGTGCCAGCCCGAGCCCTTGAACAAGATCGCCGGCGCCTGGATGACGCGCTTCAAGGGCTCGCCCGTCTCCGGGTGCGCCTTCAGGGGCTCGTCGTCGAAGCGCTGCTCGAACTCGTAGTAGTTCCCCGTCTCCAATCCCTTGTAGACGTAGACCGGCATAGCAGCTCTATTTTGACACTCAAGAACCTTGAGTGTCAACACCGCCGGCGCGCTAGACTGGCCCCGTGGAGAAGCGCGCGCTCCGCCGCTGGGCCAGGGAAAGGCGCAAGGCGCTGGACCTCGAGGCCTTCGCCCGGGCCTCGCTCCCCCGGCTCGCGGAGCTTTTACGGGGTAAAGCGCGCGTTCTGATCTACGCCC
>JAMOVS010000140.1 GCA_027061845.1 Thermaceae bacterium | reverse complement strand
AAGCGCGCGCTCCGCCGCTGGGCCAGGGAAAGGCGCAAGGCGCTGGACCTCGAGGCCTTCGCCCGGGCCTCGCTCCCCCGGCTCGCGGAGCTTTTACGGGGTAAAGCGCGCGTTCTGATCTACGCCCCGCTGCCCTACGAGCCCGACCCCCGCGGGCTCCTCGCCCTGCTTCCCGAAACCCGGTTTTACCTCCCTAAAGTCGAGGGCGAAGACCTGCTCGTCCTCCCCTATAAGGAGCCCCTCTCCCCGGGGGCCTTTGGCGTCTTGGAACCCCCCGAGGGCCCTCCCCTTCCTCCCGAACGGCTCGACGCCGTCCTCGTCCCCGCCCTCGCCTACGACCGAAGGGGCTTTCGCCTCGGCCACGGCAAGGGCTATTACGACCGCTTCTTGGCGCGTCTTTCGCCCCAAACCCTCACCATCGGATGGATCCCGAGCGCCCTTTTGCTCGACGACCTCCCCACCGACCCCTGGGACCGGCCGGTCAAGCTCCTGGTCACCGAGGAAGGCGTCCTAGAGCCGGGCGTGGCGGGGCCGGAGGACGCCCCCCTTTAAGAGCCCGAAGCCGAGCGGAAACCCGGCGGTGGTCACCAGCCGCCAGCCCGAGCCCTTTTCCTCCACCGAAACCGGCTCCCCGCCGGCGAAGGCGAGCGCCCGGGGGTCCTCCGGGGCGAGCTCGATCGCCGGCCCCGCCTCCTCGGCGCGAAGGGCGTGGGCCAGCATGCTGGAAGGAATGAAGCGGCCCTTCTTCGCCTCCCCCAGGTAGAGCCCGGGCGCCGGCGCGGTAAGACCGGCAAGCGAGGGAAGCCCTTCCGGCAGCGCGTAAAAGTGACCGCTTCGCTCCCAGAGCCGCTCAGGAAGCGGCCTTTTTAGGTGGTCCTTCCAAAACGCCTGGAGCTCGGCCAGCGCCTCCCGCTTGGGCCGGGGCGGCTCGAAGCGCGGCGGGCTGCCCTCCTCGCCTTCGGTCTTCCGGAGCCGCGCCAGGTAGTGCCCCTCGCCTTTTAACCGGTGAGGCCAAAGCCGGGCGGTCTTCAAAAGCCTCTTGTCTCTCCCGCCCCATTCCGGCACCCCGGGGGCGAAGGCGGGGTGAATGCGGGCGTCTTCCACCTCGAACTCGGGGTGCGCTTTTAGGAAGCGGGCCACCACCCCCTCGTTCTCCTCCGGGGCGAAGGTGCAGGTGGAGTAGACCAGGACCCCGCCGGGGCGCACCAGTTCTGCCGCGCGCTCTAAAAGCCCGGACTGCACCCGGGCCATCCGCGCCGGCGCCCCCGGCCCCCAGTGGGCGCGCACCGCCGGGTCCTTGCGGAACATCCCCTCGCCGGAACACGGGGCATCCAGCACCACCCGGTCGAAGTAGGCGCCAAAGGAACGGGAGAGCCGGTCCACCGGCGCCGAGACCACCGAGAGCGTCGCCCCCCAGCGCTCGACGTTCTCCAAAAGCCCCTTGATCCGCTTCTTGTCCACCTCGTTGGCGACGAGCAGCCCTTGGTCTTGCATCCGGGCGGCCAGGTGGGTGGTCTTGCCCCCGGGGGCGGCGGCCAGGTCCAACACCCGCTCGCCCGGCTTGGGGTCGGCCACCACCCCCACCGCCATCGCCGAGGGCTCCTGGATGTAGTAGAGCCCGGCGTAAAAGAAGGGGTGGGGTCCGGGGCGGGCGTCCTCGGGGTAGTAAAACCCCTCGGGGCACCAGGGCACGGGCTCTAGGGGCCAGGGACTGAGCTTTAAAAACGCTTCCGGCGAAAGCTTCAAGGTATTGACCCGGAGCCCCCGGGCCGGCGCCTCGCCGAGCGCCTTCAAGAAGGCGGGGTAGTCCTCTCCGAGCTGTTCCGCCATGCGCTTTAAAAACGCCCCGGGGTAGGCCACGCTTATGACCGTATCATGGGAAGGATGAAGCTCAAGCTCCTCCCCCACCGCCTCTACCTGCTCCAAGTGGAAGACCTCCCCCGAGCGGCGAGGGAAGCCCCCTTCTTCGTCTACATCCGGGCCGAGGGCAACCAGAGCGCCGTGCTTCCCGAGGGCTACCTCCCCGAAGGCGCCGCGGCCGAGGGGCCCTTCGTGGCGCTGGCGTTCGAGGGACCGCTCCCACTGGAGATGATCGGCGTGCTCGGCCGGGTGGGCAGCCTCCTCGCCGAGGCGGGGGTGAGCATCTTCGCCTACTCCGCCTTCGAAACCGACTACATCCTGCTCCGCGAGCGTTACCTGAAGCTCGCGGTCGAGGCCCTCAACGAGGCCGGGTACCGGGTGGAATGATCGTCGGGGTGGGGGTGGACCTGGTCGAGATCGCCCGCATCCGGGCGCTGCTTGCGCGCTGGGGCGAGCGCTTCCTGTACCGCCTCTACCTGCCGGAAGAGATCGCCTACGCCAGGGCGCTCTCCGACCCCGCGCCCGCGCTCGCCGCCCGCTTCGCCGCCAAGGAGGCCTTCATCAAGGCCTTCCCCGGGTACGCCCGGCTTTCCTGGGTGGGCGTGGCGCGGGAGGAAAAGCCCCGGCTGGTCTTCCGGGAACCCCTGGACGAGGAGATCAAAAAACGCGGGCTCACCGCCTGGGTGAGCCTCAGCCACGAGCGCGGTCACGCGATCGCGGTGGTGGTGCTCGAGGCTACCGCTCCGAAAGCTCCCGCAGCAAAAGGCTGAGCTCCCGCTGGGAGAGCCGCCGCCCCAGCCGCTCGGGGGTGCAGCGTTTTTGCAGGCGGTCCCGCAGCTCCTCGGGCGTCCCCGCCCCGAGCTCGGCCGGGCTGGCGTGGCAGCGGTAGCAGCCGTAGGCCCGGAAAAGCGTCCCCCCGCCGGCGGCGGAAGGCCGCTGCCCCCGCCAGGCGTAGAAGAAGAAGACCGCGAAGAGGGCCACCAGGGCGGCGGCGAAGAGCAGCTTTCGACGTACCGGGCGCAGCATCGGCAGGCCGATTCTACCCGGGCGGGCTATGCTAGAACTGCATGCTGGAAGCGCTCGAGGTCCAGAACCTGGCGGTCATCGAGTCCGCCACCTTGGAGTTCGCCCCCGGGCTGAACGTCCTCACCGGCGAGACCGGAGCCGGCAAGTCCCTGCTGGTGGACGCGCTGGCGCTGCTCCTCGGGGCCAAGGCCGACCCCGGGCTGATCCGGCCCGGGGCCGAGGCCGCCCTGGTGGCCGCCTGGATCGACGGGAAGAGCTACAGCCGCCGCATCGGCAGCCGCAGCACCCCCCGGATCGCCGGCGAGCTGGTGACGCTCGGAGAGCTCGCCGAGGCGGTGGCGGAGAAGATCGCCCTCTACGCCCAGCACGCGGCCCAGACCCTGACCCGGCGCGAGACCCAGCGGCGCATCCTCGACGCCCGGGTGCCGGAGGCGCTCCTGACCGCCTACCGGGAAACCTTCGAGGCCCACCGGCGGCGCTCGGCGGAGCTGGTCGCCTTGAGGCAGGCGGCCCGGGAACGCGAACACAAGCTCGACCTCCTGCGCTTCCAGGTCCAGGAAATCGCCGCCGCCGGCCTCACCCCCGGCGAGGACGAGGAGCTATACGCCGAACGGGAGCGCCTCCGCCACCTCGACCTGCTGCGGGAGCGGCTGGCCGAGGCCGCCGAGCAGCTCGCCGGAGAGGCGGACGCGGTCGGCGCGGTGGGGCGGGCCGCGGCGGCGGTGGAGGCGGCCGCCCGCCACGACCCCGAGCTCGCTCCCCTGGCCCGGGACCTGGAAAACGCCGAAGCCGCCCTCTCGGCCCTCGCCCGCGAGCTCGAGGACCGCCTGCTCGGCCTCGAGGCCGACCCCGAACGGCTGGCCGAGGTGGAATCCCGCCTGGCCCAGATCGAACGACTCAAGCGCAAGTACGGCGACACCATCGAGGCCATCCTGGCCTACCGGGAGCGCGCCGAGCGGGAACTCGGCCAGCTGGAGAGCAGCGAGGAGCGCATCGCCGAGCTGGAGGCGGAGCTCAAGCGGCTCACCCTGGAGCTCAGGGAACGGGGCCGGGAGCTGAGCCAGGCCCGCCTCCAGGCCAAGGAGGCGATCGAGGCCGGCGTGCAGGAGGAGCTCGCCGCCCTGGGAATGCCGGGCGCCAGGCTGGTCGTCGAGCTCGTCCCGCTGCCGGAGCCAGGGCCCCACGGCCTGGAGGAGGTCCGCTTCCTGCTGCGCGCCAACCCTGGCCTCCCCCCTGCCCCGCTGGAAAAGGCCGCCTCCGGCGGCGAGCTCTCGCGAACGCTGCTCGCGCTCCTGCTCACCAGCGGGTTCGACAGCGGCACGGTGGTGCTGGACGAGATCGACGCCGGCGTCGGTGGCGAGGCCGCCCGGGCCTTGGCCGAGCGGCTGGCCCGTCTGGCCCGGGGCCGCCAGGTGATCGTGGTCACCCACCTGCCCCAGATCGCCGCCCGCGCCGAGCGCCACTTCAAGGTGGAAAAGGAAAAGGACCGCGCCTTCGCCGAACGGCTCGAGGGCGAGGCCCGGGTGCGGGAGATCGCCCGCATGCTCTCGGGCGGCTACGAGCCCGAGGCCCTGGCCCACGCCCGCGCCCTGCTTGAGCGCTAGCGGTCGCGCCGGGCGAAGATCCCGGCGGCCAGCCCGTAAAACAGCAGGAAGGCGACGCCGAAGCTGAGCAGGAGCGGCAGACCGCCGAGCTCCCCCAGCAGGCGGTCCAAGAGGTAGCCCACCGGCCCCACCAGCACCGGCGCGCCCAGCCCCTTGAGCAGGCTTACCCGAAGGATCTCCAGGGGGTTGGCGAAGATCACCGCCAGTAAAAAGCCCTCCAGGGGGTAGTCGCGGAAGAGCAGGGAGAGCCCCACCACCGCCGGGTCGTAGGCGAGCACCAGGAAGCCCCAGAGCAACAGCCCCATGCCCAGCGCCCGGCCGGGCTCGAGTACCCAGGCGCCGGCGAGCGCCGCCACCCCGACCCAGAAGAGCACCACCAGAACCAGCGCCAGCAGCAGCCAGGCGGCGTTCCGGCCTGAAAGCCCCAGCAGCGAGGCGGCCAGCCCGCCGCCCAGCAGGAAGGGGAGGGCGAACCCCAGCGCCAGCCCGCCGGCGGCGGCCAGGTAGAGCCGCCCCGCCGGCCGCGGCATGGCGGTCCAGAAGGCCCACTCCTCCCGCCGGGCCAACAGCGGCACCGCCAGCGCCAGCACCGCCGGGGGCACGAAGAGAAGCAGCAGGCCGTAGAGGCTGAGCACCGCCACCCCCTCGGGACGGCCCCGGAAAGCCAGCGCCAGGGCGGCCACCCCCAGCCCCAAGAGCCAGCTCCAGGGGTTCCGCAGGACCTCCTTCAAAAACAACCCGGCCATGGTCCTAGACCGCGGGCACCCAGGGGTGCTCCTTGCCCTCCTGCAAGAGCTCCTGCCAGGTCAGAAACCGGGCTCCCCGGAGACGGCGCTCCTCGACGAAGGCCTCAGCCTCCGCCCGGGTGCGGAAGGCGGCCAGCCCCCCGCCCATGGGGGTGCGGATGCGCGTGTGGTAGACGATCACCGCCTCGTCGGCCGGGATCAGGACCGATTTCCGACCCGAGGACCGCCGGTAGTCGGCCAGGTACCACTCCTTCGGCTCCACCCGCACGGTGGGCCCGTAGGCGGCGTAGCCGTTGACGTGGTCGGCGAGGCACTCGATGGCGTCGTAGTTGTAGAACTTCCCGGTCTCGAGCACCACCTGGGCGACGAAGCGCCCGTCGATCACGTACATGAAGCAGTAGGGGCAGAGGTCCACCCCGATCTTGACCGGCCGCGGAGCGGCCTGACCCTTAAAGGCCCAGGGGACCGCAAACAGCGTCAAGGCCTTGAGAAAGGTTCGCCGATTCATCGCCCTCGCTTTCGCCGGGCCCGGGGAGGCCCCCCGGGCCCGAAAGGACTAGAGCAGGCCGGTGTGCTTGGCCAGGAGGGGAACCAGGTTGGCCTCGGGCACCGGGGCCAGGTCCCAGAGCAGGTCGAAGGTCAGGAAGTGCACCCGGCCGATCTTGCCGGCGCGCTTTCTCGCCAGGGTGCGGGCGTCCTCGACGCCCCGGGTGGCCAGCAGGTGGGCCTTCATGGTGGTCATCAGGTTCTGGCCCCAGACGTAGATCGCCTCCCGGGCGGGTACCAGGCCGATCGGCTTGCAGGGCACCTGGGAGCCGTCCACCGCCATGACGTAGAAGGTCGCCCCCTCGCCGTCGACGATGCCCTTGGCGTAGGCGTAGTTGAACATGCAGGCGAGCGACTCGAAGTGCAGCGCCTCGCCGTCCTCGAAGACGATCTGGGCATAGGTCCGCTCGAAGAAGCCGGGCGGGAGCTTCTTGCCCTTCCAGCCCCCCGGCGGGGTCTTGATGGGCATGCCGCAAAAGGCGCAGCGCCCGCTTTCCCAGGGAACCTCGGCGGGGGGAATCTTGCCCACCGCCAGCGGCTTCGCCGGGGCCTGGGCGAGCGCCCCCCCGCCCAGGGCCAAGAGGCCGCCGGCGGCCCCCAAGATCTTGATCACTTCACGCCGATTCTTCCTCATACAGCACCTCCCTCAACACGTCCACCGGTTCGCGCACGATGCGCACCCCGGGAAGGACCTCCTCCAGCCGCCGGCCGTCGGGCAGGCGGTAGGTGTAGAGCTGCTCCACCGGACCCCGCCAGCGAGCCCGGCCGGCGGAGAGCAGGAGCGCCTCGTCGGCGAAGGCCTCCACCTCGTCCGGCCGGTGGGCGCTGACGATCAGGAGCCCGCCCCGGGCCTTGTGCTCCTCGGTCCACTCGACCAGCCGGGCGAACCCTCCCGGGTCCAGGGCGCTGGCCGGTTCGTCCAGGAGCCAAAGCCGCCTTTCCCCCATCAGTCCGGCGGCCAGCGCCAAGCGCTGGCGGAACCCGCCGGAGAGGCGCCCCACGTAGTCCCCCAGCCGTCCGGCAAGGCCCATGCGCTGCACCGCCTCCTCGCGGTCGCCGTCGGTGGCCCCCAGAAGCCGCTGGGCGGCGACCAGCACCTCGGCCACCCGCAGGTGCAGGGGAAAGGCGATCTGCTGGGGAACGTAGGCGCGGCGGCGGGCGGCCTCGAGGCTCCGGGGCGGGTGGCCACAGACGCGCACGCTCCCCGCGTCGGGCTTGATCCGCCCCACCAGCAGGTTCAAGACCGTGGTCTTCCCCGCCCCGTTGGGCCCCACCAAAGCCAGCGCCCCCCGCTCGAGGGTGAAGCTCACCCCCTCGACCCGGCCCCGCTTGCTCAGGTTCACGACCTCAACCATAGACCTCCCATCAGCACCAACCCGGCCAGCGCCAGCGGCCACCAGGCGGGGCGCCGGCCGGACTCGGCCAGGATCCGGGGGGCGGGGTCGGCCAGGTTCATCAACCGCAACCCCGGGACCTTCTTCTCGGCCTCCTCCCAGAGCGTGATCCCCGGGCTCTTGGCAAAAAGCGAGAGGTCGAGCATCCGCGAGGCCAGCAGGGCGTAGCTCGAGGACGGCAGGTAGGGCAGGTCGGAGACGCCGTCGCCGTCGAGGTCGAGCCGGGAGGCCCGGTCGTAGGCGTTGCCCCGGAGCGTCACCCGGGCCTCGGGGTCGTCCACCGCCAGGTCGTAGACGTTGGCCCGGAAGCGGTTGTCCCGGAATACGGCGGCGCTCGAGACCTTGTTCTTCTCCCGCAGGACCAGGACCCCGAACCCGTTGTTCTCCACCCGGTTGCGGTGGAAGACGTCCTCCACCGCCGAGACCACCAGGATGCCCACGTTGTTGCCGCGGATCAGGTTATCGAAGAACTCGCTATCGTGCTGCTCCTGCGACAGAAGCCCGAAGGCCAGCGGCCCCGTGTGGCCCTCGAGGCGGTTTTCGTAGACCCGCACCCGCCGGCCGTACATCACCGCCGCCCCCACCCGGCCGCGCGCGGCGACGTTCCGGTAGACCTCGACGTCCTTGGAGAACATCAGGTGGTAGCCGTAGCGGTAGGAACGGTAGAGCCGGTTCCTGCGGGCGAGGCTGCCGTCGGTGTACTCCATGTACAGGTTGTCGAGAAAGCCGTCGAGCAGGTTGTCCTCGACCACGGCGCCGGGGCAGCGGTAGAGGGTGATGCCGGGGCCCCGCCGGTTGCCCTCGGCCTCGACCCCGCGCACCAAGAGCCCCGGCGCCTCCTCGGCCCGCACCGCCGTCACCGCGCCCTCGGCCCGGAGGCGCTCCACCGCGCAGTCTTGGCACTCGACCAGGAAGACGGCGCTATCGGGGTTGTAGAAGTCGTCCCCCGGGCCGGTGTTTCGAACCCGGAGGTCCACCAGCCGGATTCGCTTGCCCCGGACCACCACGCCGTGCCCCTCGCCGCCGGCGTCGATCACCGCCCCCGGCCGGGCCCGCAGCACCAGGTCCTCGCCGGTCAGCTCGAGCGGCCGGTGCACCCCCGGAAGCAGCTCGACCGCCGTCCCCGGCGCCAGCTCGGGGGGAGGCGACTGCCCGGGGGAAAGGAGCAAAAGCGCGGCGAGCACCCACATACTCCGCGTTGGTATATCCCATTTTGAGAGCGAATGCTACCTACGAATTTTTCTTACCGTCGAGCCCGGTGTGGTAGAGGGCGGCGAAGCGGATCAGCTCGCTGGCGTTCTTGATGCCGAGCTTGTACATCAGGTGGCGCCGGTGGGTGTAGACGGTCTTCTCCTCGATGCCCAGCCGCTCGGCCACCTCGGCGTTGGAAAGCCCCTGACCCAGGAGCAGGAGCACGGTGCGTTCGGTGGGCGAGAGCCGGTCCGGGCTCGGCGCCTCGATCGAGGCCAGCCCCCGGAGCGCCTCCACCAGCCGCTCGGGGGGGTCGTTCTTGGAAAGGAAGGCCGAGGCCCCGAGCTCCTCCGCCCGGGCCCGGAAGGCGGGCTCGTCGTAGGCGGTGAGCACCACCACCGGGAGGTCGGGGTGGGACTCGGCGAGCTCGGCCAGGAAGGCGAGGCCCGGCTTCCCCGGCAGCGAGAGGTCGAGCAGGACGCGCTCCGCCCAGTCCAGGTGGGGCAGGGCCTCCTCGGCGCCGGCCACCGCCCGCACCTCGGCCTCGGGAAGGACCTCCTCTAAAAGACGCACCAGCCCCTCGCGAACCAGGGTGTGGTCTTCAATCACCAGGATGCGCACGGGCCCCCTCCTGCGACACCGGCCACTCGGCGATCAGCCGGGCCCCGCCCCCGGGACCGGGGCGCAGGTCGAGCCTGCCCCCCAGGAGCCGGAGTCGCGCCCTCAAGATACCAAGCCCCTGCCCCTCGCTTACCGGCTCGGTCAGCCCGCGGCCGTCGTCCTCCACCTCCACCCGCAGCCCGCCGTCCCGGCGAACGCGCACCCAGGCCCGGCGGGCACCCCCGTGCCGGCGGGCGTTCTCCAGGGCGTGCTGCACGATGCGGTAGACCTCGACCCGCTCGCGCTCGTCGAGGCTGCCCTCGACCGAGACCGCCACCTCCAGCCCCGAGCGCGCCCCCAGCGCCCGCAAGGCCTCGGCCAGCGGCAGGTGGTGGAGTTCGGGAGGGGCGAGCTGGTGAATCGCCCGGCGCAGGGCCTCCTCGGCCCGGGCGATGGCCTCGCTGGCCTCCTCCAGGCTGCCCCGGGAGAGCGCCCAGCGGGCGGCGATCAGGTTCTGCACCGCGCCGTCGTGGATCTCCTGGGCCACGGCGTTCTTCGAGAGCTCCTCCAGGTCCTGGAAGTCCCGCTGCAAGGCCAGCAGCCGGTTGATGCGTTCGACCACCCGGTCGGCGTGCTCCTCGCCCACCGCCGCCAGCCAGCCCTTGCCGGCGGTCAGGCCCTTGAGCTGGTCCTCCAACCGGGCCCAGGGGGCCAGCAAGGAGCGCAGCATCAGGTAGGCGGCGGCGCCGGTGGCGAACGCCGCCAGCGCGGTGAAGGCCAGGTCGAAGTAGTAGTGGTAGCGGTAGTAGACCCGGGAGAGCTCGGGGACCTCCCGCAACGCGAGCAACCAGAACCCGACCAGCAGGGGCACCAGGTAGGCGACCAGGGCCACCACCCAGATGGTTCGTCGCACCCGCACACCCCGATGCTACTCCTCATTTGGTTCAAGCCCCCGTTTTGTAGACTCGAGGCCGTGCACGCCCTTCGGGAAGCGGCGATCGCCATCTTCCGCCACCCCGTGAGCAGCCTGGCCACGCTGACCACGGCCACCGTCTCCTTCACCCTGCTGCTGCTGGCGGCGCTGACGCTTTGGAACCTGGACCGGGTGGTGGGGGCGGCCGAGCGCGAGCTCACGGTGGCCGTCTTCCTCAGCCCCGAGGCCGACCTCGAGGCCGTCCGCACCCGGGTCGCCGCCTGGCCGGAGGTGGCGGGGGTGCGCGCCATCCCCAAGGAGGAGGCCTTCCGTCAGCTGGCCGAGGAGCAGCCCTGGGTAGCCGAGGTGGCCGAGTTGTTGCACAACCCGCTCCCGGATACCCTGCTGGTCACCCCGGAAAGCCCCGGGGCGATGGCCGAGCTGGCCCGGCGGCTCGCCGCCCTCCCCGGGGTGGACCAGGTGGAGTACGGCGGGCGGATGACCCTGGAGCTCCTGCGCATCGCCCGCGGCGTGCGTATCGGCACCGTGGTGCTGGTGCTTATGCTTATCCTGAATACGTTCTTTAGCGTCATGGGCACGATCCGCCTCTCGATCGAAAGCCGCCGCGACGAGCTCGAGATCATGCAGCTGGTGGGGGCGACCCGCGGGATGATCCTGCTTCCCTTCGTCGCCGAGGGCCTGCTGCTCACCACCGCGGCGGCGCTGATCGCCGCCGCCGTCGCCCTTCCCGTCTACCGCTACCTGGCCGACGCGCTGCAGCGCTTCTACCCCTTCCTGCCGGTGCTGACCTCGGAGGACCTGCTGCTGGCCAGCGAGGGGCTCTTCCTGCTGGCCTTCTTCCTGGGCACGGTGGGCGGCTGGCTCTCCAGCCGGGCCCAGCTCAAGGAGGCGGCGTGAGGCTCCTTCTGGCCCTTTTGCTGCTCGCCTCCCTGGCCTTCGGCCAGGGCCTGGAGGAGCAGCTGCGGCAGGCGGAGGCCCTGAAGAGGGCCCGCGCCGCCGAGGCCGCGCGCGTCCAGGCCGAGCTCCGAAACCTCGACCGCCGCACCCAGGAGCTCCGCCGGGCGCTGGCCCGGACCAACCGCGAGCTCACCCAGCTGGCCCGGGAGATCCAGAAACTCAATGCCCGCATCGAGGCGCTACGGGCGGAGATCGCCCGGCTCGAGCGCGAGCTGGAGCAGAAGTCCCGGGCGCTGGAGGCCCGCAAGGGCGAGCTCGCCAAGCTCCTCGACCTGCTCTGGCGCGGGCGGGCGAGCGGGGCGCTGCCGGTGGTGCGGGCCACCTCGTTCACCGAGCTGGCGGTCAAGAACCGCTGGCTGGCGGCGCTGGGCGCCGCCGAGCTGCGGCTGGTGCAGGCGGTGAAGCACGAGGCCGAGGCGCTGGCCTCCCTCAAGCGCAAGCGGGAGGCACTGCTCAAGGAGCTCGAGCGCGCCGCCGCCGAGCGGCAGGCCAAGGAACGCCGGCTCAAGGCCCGGCAGCGGGAGCTGAAGCGGTTGCTCGCCGACCTCGACCGCCACCAGAAGTCCCAGGCGATCAAGCTCGCCGAGCTGCAACAAGCCCAGGCCCAGCTGGAGGCCGAGATCGAGCGCTTGCAAAAGGCCCTGGAGGAGGAGCGGCGGGCCCGCCAACGCGCCCTCGAGGTCCCCCGGGAGCTGGTGGGCGAGCTGCTCTTCCCGGTGGCCGGGGGCCGGATCCTGAGGCGCTACGGCCGGGAGGGAAGCGACTTCGAGTGGATCAAGGCGCCGCGGCCCGGGGCCCCGGTGCGGGCCGCCGCCGCCGGGCAGGTCTTCGCCGTCGTCTACTACGGCAACGTGGGCTGGACGGTGATGCTCCAGCACAGCAACCGGCTCTTCACCCAGTACGTCAACCTGCAGCAACCGCTGGTGAGCACCGGGGACCACGTGGAACAGGGGGAGATCATCGGCTACCTGGGGGGCGGGGCGCTGATCCCCCCGGACGTGCTCTGGTTCCGGGTGGCGATCTGGAAGAACGGCCGCTTCTACTACGTCGACCCCGACCCCTACTTCTGAAGCGGCAGCCGCACCTCGAGGCAGAGCCCGCCGTCTTTCGCCGGGTAGGCCCGGGCGCTGCCCCCCATCGCCTCCGCCAGCGCCCGCACCACCGCCAGGCCCAGGCCGCTGCCCCCGCGCTCGCGGGCGGGGTCGGCGCGGTAGAAGGGTTCGAAGACGCGCTCGAGCGCTTCCGGCGGCAGCCCCGGCCCCCGGTCGCAGACCCGCACCCGGCCCGGCTCGACGACGACCCGGGCGGCCCCGCCGCCGTACTTGGCCACGTTGGTGGCCAGGTTCCAGAGGATCTGGCGGACCCGGTCGGGGTCGGCGTAGGCCGACCCCCCGCCGGCGAGCTCGACGCCCTCCGGGAGCACCCGGGAAAAGACCTCCTCGGCCAGCGCCCGGAGGTCCACCGGCTCGGGGTGGAGCGGCAACCCCCCGGCCTCGGCGACGGTGAGCAGCTCGAGCTCCTCGACCAGGCGGGTGATCCGGTCCACCTCGGCCACCAGCGCCCGCAGGTTCTCGGGGTCGGCGGGCAGGACGCCGTCGGCCAGGGCCTCGAGCTCGGCCTTGAGCACCGCCAGGGGGGTCCGGAGCTCGTGGGCGGTGGCGGCGAGCTGGCGCTCTTCCCGCGCCCGCTCCTCCGCCAGGCGGTCGGCGAGGTCGTTGAACGCGGCCGCCAGCTCGGCGATCTCGTCGCGCCCCCGGAGCTCGGCCCGCAGGTCGCGCTCGCCGGCGGCGTAGCGGCGGGCGGTCTCGGTGAGCGCCCGGATCGGCCGGGTCAGGCCGAAGGCCAGCGCCGCCCCGGCCCCGGCCGCCACCGCCAGGGCGAGCAGGAGGGCCTTGCGGCTCTCCCGCTTGAGCTCCTCGATCAGGCGCTCGCCGGGGCGGCGGTCGGCGCGCAGGTGAATCCCCCTGCCGGGGTCGAAGTAGCGGCGCACGTGCTCGGCCTGTACCCGCTCGACGAGGTAGAGGGTGAGCCCGCCGGAAAAGAGGGCCACCACCAAGAACGCCACCACCAGCCGGTAGGCGATCTTCACGGCGCCACCCGGTAGCCCACGCCGCGCACCGTCTCCACCTGGCCGGCGCAGTCCCCCAGCTTCTTGCGCAGGTTCTTGATGTGGGCGTCCACGGTCCGCTCGTCGACGTAGGTCTCGCCCAGGGCATCGAGCAGCTCGCGGCGGGTCAGCGCCCTCCCGGCGGCCGCCACCAGCGCCTGCAGGAGGCGGAACTCGCTGGGGGTCAGATGGACCTCGCGCTCGCGGCAGAAGGCGCGCACCGCGCCGGCGTCCACCAGCAGGTCCCCCGCCCGGTAGCGCCCGGCCGGGGGAGCGCCCCCGCCGGCCCGGCGGAGCACCGCCTTGACCCGGGCCACCACCTCGCGCGGCGAGAAGGGCTTGGTGACGTAGTCGTCGGCGCCGAGCTCGAGGCCGAGGACGCGGTCGAGCTCGCCGCTCTTGGCGGTGACCATGATGATCGGCACCGCCGAGCTCGCCCGCAGGCGTCGCGTGATCTCGAGGCCGTCGAGCTCGGGAATCATCAGGTCCAGGAGCACCAGGTCGGGCTGGAAGCGACGGAAGAGGACGAGCGCCTCGCGCCCGTCCCGGGCCCGCTCGGTCTCAAAGCCCTCGGCCTCGAGGTAGCGGGCCAGCACCTCGGCGATCCGGGGCTCGTCCTCCACAATCAGAATGCGCTCCCCCGCCATGTCCCCAGGCTAACGCTTGGGCGGCCCGCCCCCGGTGCCGTGCCGCCCCCGGCCGCGGCCGTTGACCGCGTGCATGATCGACTCCACCTTCTGCAACATGGCGTGGACGTCGTCCGGGGACAGCTTCTTGGCCCGTACCGCCGCCACCTCCTCCGGGGTGTAGTCGGGGACGTTGGCGCCGAAGTTGGCGTTGTTCCACTGCCGCTTGAGCCAGTTCAGCAGGGCGGCCACCTCGGCGTCGCTCATCGCCGCCGCGTAGCCCGGCATCACGCCGTTATAGACCTGGCCGCGCTGCATCATCTCGCCCTTCAGGCCGAAGAGCACGGTGGCGATCAGGAACTCGCGGCCTTCCGGGAACTCCGAGAGCCGCCCGATGGGCCCGTTGATAAAGGGGTAGGTGCCGGGGATGCCCTCGCCGTTCGCCTGGTGGCAGGCGGCGCAGTAGCTTTGATAAAGGGCGGCGCCGTCGGCGGCGTAGGCCGCGCCCCCGGCGTAGAGGCCCAGCCCGCTGACGAGCACCAGCATCCAGTTTCGCTTCACCTTCATCACCTCCGGCCGCAGCCTAGCCCCGGACGGGTAAAGCCCGGGCGAAGGTTGGGTGAAGGTTCGGTGAAGCTAGCGGGCGTAGGTCCCCATCCACTCGGCCCGGGCCAGGACGGTCTTGGTCTTCAACGCCTCGAGCACCGCCCGGGCCGGCGCCCCCGGGGGCAGGCCGAGGGCGGGCTCCTTGAGCGCGTAGAGCCGGAAAAAATAGCGGTGGGGGCCGTGGCCCCGGGGAGGACAGGGCCCGCCGTAACCCACCCGCTGGAAGTCGTTCTTCCCCTGCTTGAACTCCCCGACCCGGGGCTTCGGGGGCACCCCCTCGGCCAGGCCGGTACGCTTCTTGGAAAGGTCGTAGGCGCTCCAGTGGAAGAAGACCCCCACCGGCGCGTCCGGGTCCCAGACCACCAGCACCAGCGAGGAGGCCGCCGCCGGCACCCCCCGCCAGACCAGCGGGGGGCTCAGGTCCTCGCCGTCGCAGGTGTAGCGCACCGGAATCGGGGCGCCAAAGGCGAAGGCCGGGCTCTCCAGGGTCATCTGGGCCCAGGCCAGGCCCAGGAACGCCAGCAGGAAGGCCGCGCTTCGCCGGCTCATCTCCGCGGCTCGATCAGGCCGTAGTGGCCGTCCTTGCGGCGGTAGATGACGTTGATCTCGCCGGTGTCGGAGTTTTCGAAGACGAAGAAGGCGTGCCCCAGGGCCTCCATCTGCAGGGCCGCGTCCTCCGGCGTCATCGGCTTCATCTCGAAGCGCTTCACGCGAACGATCTCGGGGACGAAGGGCTCCTCCGCCTCCTCGGCCTCGAGCGGCGCGGGCGCGGGGCCGAGGGCGGTGTGGCGCTTGCCCATCAGCCGGCCCTTGAACCGCTTGAGCTGCTTTTCCAGCACCTCGACCGCGCGGTCGATGGCGGCGTAGAGGTCGGGGTCCTCCTCCTCGACCCGGACCAGCCCCCCGGGGACGTTGATCTGGATCTCCACCTTGGCCCGGCGCTCGACGTGGGGGCTGCCGGCGTAGGAGAGCACCACCTTGGCATCCTGGATGCCGTCGAAGTAGCGCTCGAGCCGGGCCAGCTTCTTTTCCAGATAACCGCGGATGGCGTCGGTCACCTCGACGTTACGGCCGACGAGCTTGTAGATCTGCATCGTCCCCTCCTTTCCCCTTCCCGCTCATTTTAGCCAAGGCGGCGATCGGCCACGACCTGCCCCGCGCGCAGGCCGACCACCCGCCGGGGGTAGGCCCGGACCAGATCCTCGGCGTGGGTGGCGAAGAGGACGGTGGCCCCCCGCGCGTGCGCCAGTTTGAAGAGCTCGAGCACGGCGTGGGCGTTCTCGCGATCGAGGTTGCCGGTGGGCTCGTCGGCCAGCAAGATCTTCGGTTCGACGATGAGCGCCCGGGCCACCGCCACCCGCTGGGCCTCGCCCACCGAGAGCTGGTGGGGAAAGGCCCGGCGCTTGTGGGCCAGGCCCACGGTGCGCAGGGCGCGGGCGATCTTCTCCGGCCAGAGCTTGCGGGGAACGCCCTGCACCCGGAGCACGAAGGCCAGGTTTTCCTCCACCGTCCGCCGGGGTAGGAGCCGGTGGTCCTGGAAGACCACCCCCACCTGCCGCCGATAGAGGGCGACCCGGTTCCCCCGCAGGCGGCGGAGGTTGACCCCCTCCACGTAGACCGCCCCGGAGGTGGGCAGGACGCGGCGAAGCACCAGGCTCAGCAGGCTCGACTTGCCGGCCCCGGAGGGGCCCACCAAGAAGACGAACTCGCCGCGCTTGATCTCGAGGTTCACGTCGTAGAGCGCCAGCGTCTTGGTGCCGGGGTAGGAAAGCGAGACCCGGTGCAGGTGAATCACGTTTTCAGCGTACCCGTTCTCATGTCCCGATCGTTAGAATGTCCGGCATGAAGCCCAGTCGCGTCTTTGGCGCGCTGATCGCAGCCATCGCGGCGATCGGCATCGCGCAGTTCGGATCGCTGGCCGCCCAGGACTTCACCGAGGACCCCAACGGCCGGGCGGCGATCGAGACCTACAGCATCATCAAGCAGCACTACCTGAAGAAACTCTCCGCCGACGAGCTCAAGAAGGTCCTCGAGGGCGCGATCCGCGGCCAGGTGGACGCGCTGGACGACCCCTTCACCAGCTACAGCCCGCCGCGCCACACCAAGATCCGCAACGAGGACGTCCAGGGAGAGTTCTACGGCATCGGCGTCGTCATCCAGGCGGCGCGGCCGGACGGCACCGGGGCCAAGATCATCACCGTCTTCCGCGGCGGCCCCGCTTACCGCGCCGGGCTCAAGGCCGGCGACGAGATCGTCGAGGTCGACGGCGAGGACGTGACCAATCTCGACCTCTTCGACATCGTCGCCAAGATCCGGGGGCCCAAGGGGACGATCGTGGAGCTGGGCATCCGGCGCAAGGGCTCCCGGGCCATCCTGCGCTTCAAGATCCCCCGGGAGAAGATCGAGATCGTCTCGGTCTCCAAGGCGATGCTCCCGGACCGGGTCGGCTACGTCGCCATCGAAACCTTCCTCAACGTCAAGGTGATCGAGCAGCTGAAGGCGGCGATCGCCGACCTCAAGCGGCAGGGAGCCAAGAAGCTGGTCCTCGACCTCAGGGACAACGGCGGCGGCCTCCTGGACCAGGGCTGCCAGGTGGCCGACGCCTTCCTCGACCACGGGGTGATCGTCTACACCCGCTCCCGCGACGTCACCCGCCCCTACTGCGAGGCCAGCCCCCACACCCTCTGGGACGGCCCCATGGTGGTGCTGGTGAACGGCAACTCGGCCTCGGCCTCGGAGATCGTCGCGGGCGCGATCCAGGACTACCAGCGGGCGCCCCTGGTGGGGGAAAAGACCTTCGGCAAGGGGGTGGGGCAGAACGTCTTCACCCTGGCCAACGGCGGCGAGCTGACCCTGGTCACCTTCGAGTGGCTCACCCCCAAGCGGCGCGCCATCCACGAGGAGGGCGTCCAGCCCGACTACTCGGTCAAGGACACCCGCTTCCCCGAGCCCCTGGCCTTCGAGGGGCTGGGCGCGCCCCCCGGGGGCGAGGTCGAGCTGATCGTGCGGGACAAGGACGGCCGCGTGGTCAAGACGCTCAAGGCCGAGGTCGACGAGGAGGGCAAGTTCTCCAAGAGCGAGGAGATCCCGCCGCGGAAGCTCTCCGACGTCCCCGGCCAGGCGCTGATCGACCTCAAGACCGACGCCATCCTGCGCAAGGCCCTCGAGATCCTCGAGCAGACCCCCTGAGGGCGAATCGCTTCCCGCGCCCCCACCCGCCGGCGGGTGGGGGCGCCCTTGTGCGAAAATGGAGGCATGCGAATGGCCGGATGCATCGGACGCCCGCAGAGAACGCTGGAAGCGCTCAGCCAGAGCCTGAAGGGGGCCCACTGGCCCAAGCTCTCCCTGACCCTGATCGCCCCCCGCCAGGACGACCGGGCCCAGGCGGCCTACGCCGCCATGATCCTGGGCACCGCCGAGCCCATCCTCACCCCGCCGGCCTTCGGGCCCGCCTTCGGCGAGGCGGGCAGGAAAGCCCTCGCCGAGCTGCTCGAAATGCTGCAGAAGCACCAGGTGAAACGGCTCTACGAGGCGGTGGCGAGCCCGGGAGAGCTGGCCACCCTGGGCGCCGCCGACGAAGGCCTGATCGCCCGCCTGGTCGCCGCTAGGAACCCGCTCCACCCCGAACGCGTGCCCGCTGGGTGAGGGTCACCCCCAAAAGCACCAGCGCCCCGCCAAGAAAAGCCGGGGCCGAAAGCCGCTCGCCCAGGAAGAGGTAACCGCCGAGCGCCCCGATCACCGGGGCCAGGTTCTGCCACACCCCGGCCCGGCTGGGGCCGAGCAGCTGCACCGCCCGCATCCAGGCCAGGTAGGCGACGACGTTGGCGAAGAGGCCGCTGGTGGCGGTCCCCAACCAGACCCAGGCGGGCAGCTGCCCGAAGGGCAGCGCCAGCACCGCCGGCAGGTTGAGCAGCCAGTAGGGGGCCATTCCGGCCACGTAGCCCAGGCTCACCCAGACCAGGAGGGGGTAGCGGGCACCCACCGTGCGGGCGGAGAGCGAGTAGACCGCCCAGGCCAGCGAGGCCAGCACCAGCAGGAAGACGCCGAGGCCCACCTCGCCGCCGCCCCCGCCGCCGCCCAGGAGGATCACCCCGAAGGCGGCGAGGCCGATGCCGACGTAGCCCAGCGGCGCCAGGCGCTCCCGCAAGAAGAGGTAGCCGAGCAGGGCCAGCCAGACCGGGTTGGTGGCGTTGGCCACGGCGGCGATTCCGGCCGGGGTCCGGAGGACCCCCTCCATCAAGAGCCACTGGAAGATCCCGTTGCCGATCAGCCCGTACAGCAGGATGCGCAGGGCGTCCCGCCAGGGAATCCGCACCCGGGGGCCGCGGAAAAAGAGCAGGCCGAAGCCCAGCGCCGCCACCAGGGTGCGCAGGGTGTTCATCGCGTGCGGCGGCAGCACCCCGACCAGGAGTTTGAGGAGGACGAAGTTGAGCCCCCAGAGGCTGACCGCGAGGATGGCGTAGAGGTAGCCCGGCACCCCTCCATGATACTGACCGACCGGTCAGTTCCACCGCCCTCAGATGCGGGCGAAGACGCCGACCTCGAGCGCACGCTCCGGCGGCAGGTGGAAGTAGATCACCGGGCTCTCGGCGTTGCGGCGCATGAAGGCGAAGAGCAGCTCGCGCCAGCGGGGCATGTAGCGACCGGTGGGCACCACCAGCTCGCGGCCCAGGAAGTAGCTGACCTCGTAGGGCGGCAGGTCGAGGTCGGCGAGGTCGTGGAAGGCGGCGGTGAGGTTCGGCGTCTCCATGAAGCCATAGACCAGGATCAGCCGCTCGAAGCCGTCCCCGATCGGCTTCCGGTGGGCGCGCCGCTCCAGCGGGACCCGGGGGCGCTCCGAGGTGCGCACGGTGCAGATCACCACCCGCTGGTGCAGCACCCGGTGGTGTTCCAGGTGCGCCAGCAGGACCTCGGGGGCGTAGCGGGGGTAGGCGGTGAAGTAGACCGCGGTGCCGGGGACCCGGGTGATCCCGCGCTGGGGCAGTCCCTCGACCAGGCGCTCCAGGGTCAGCGTCCGCGCGTGCAGGGCCTCGGCCAGGGCCTCGCGGCCCCGCTTCCAGGTGCTCATCAAGAGGTAGACCACGCCGGCCACCAGAAGCGGCACCCAGCCCCCTTCCGGGATCTTGACCAGGTTGGTGAGCCAGAAGGTCGCGTCCACGCTCATGAAGGCCAGGAACATGGGCGCCACCAGGTAGATCGGCCAGCGCCAGAGGCGGTAGGCGATCAGGGTGAAGAGCAGGGTGGTGAAGACCATGTCGGTGGAAACCCCGACGCCGTAGGCGCCGGCCAGGTTCGAGGAACTCCTAAAGCCGAGCACCAGGGCCACCGTCAGCACCATCAGCAGCCAGTTCACGAAGGGGACGTAGATCTGCCCGCGCTCGGTGCTCGAGGTCTGGACCACCCGCATCCGGGGCAGGTAGCCGAGCTGGATCGCCTGCCGGGTCAGCGAGAAGGAACCCGAGATCACCGCCTGGGAGGCGATCACCGTGGCCGCCGCCGCCAGGAAGACGAGCGGGTAGCCGGCCCAGTCCGGGGCCATGTGGAAGAAGGGACTGGCCAGGGCGGCGGGGTCGCGCAAAACCAGCGCCCCCTGGCCGAAGTAGTTGAGCAAAAGCGCCGGCAGGACGTAGAAGAACCAGGCCAGGCGGATGGGGGTCCGGCCGAAGTGGCCGAGGTCGGCGTAGAGCGCCTCTCCCCCGGTCACCACCAGAAAGACCGAGCCCATGACCAGAAAGGCGCGGAAACCGTGCTCCAGGAAGAAGCGCACCGCGTGGTGGGGAAGCACCGCCTGCAGCACCCCCGGGTTGGTCGCGATCTGGCGCAGCCCGAGCACCGCCAGGACCGCGAACCAGACCAGCATCACCGGGCCGAAGAGCTTGCCCACGCCGCCGGTCCCCCGGGGCTGCAGGGCGAAGAGCCCGACCAGAATCGCCACCGTGAGCGGGATCACGTAGGGGTCGAGGCCGGGCGAGACCACCTTGAGCCCCTCCACCGCGCTCAGGACCGAGATCGCCGGGGTGATCATCCCGTCGCCGTAGAGCAGGGCGGCGCCGAAGATCCCCAGCACCACCGCCAGGTAGCGCCAGCGCTCCCGGCTCCCCTCCCGGGGCATGACCAGGGCGGTCAGCGCCATGATCCCGCCCTCGCCGTGGTTGTCGGCCCGCATGACGAAGAGCAGGTACTTGACCGAGATCACCAGGATCAAGGACCAGAAGATCAGCGAGAGCACCCCCAAGACGGCGTCCCGGTCGGGCGAGAGGCCGTAGCGGGGCGAGAGCGACTCGCGGACGGCGTAGAGGGGGCTGGTACCGATATCCCCGAAGACCACGCCGAGCGCGGCCAGCGCCAGGCCGAGGGTGCGCGCCCGGGGCTTCACGGACGCTTCTTATAACGCAGCGTGACCGTGTACTGGTAGGTGCGTTCGCCCCCCGGCGGCAGGTCGAAGACGATGCGGTAGCCCTGCGGGATGCGCTCGCCCCCGGAAAGGGTGATCTCGATGGCGTCGGCGGAGAAGCGCTCCTCGATCTCCACCCGGACCGGTTCCTCGCCAGGGTTTCTCACCCTGGTGGTCACCCGGTAACGCCTTAGCTCCCGGGTCTCGGCGAGCGCCTCCACCTGCCGCTCGGTGCGGGCACGGGTGGCAGGGCCGAGGCGGAGCTCGACCGGCTCGCCGGGGTAGCGGTCAGGAATCGAAAGGCGGCCCAGGAAGTCCCCCGCCTGAAAGAGGTCCACCACTCCCGCCGCCAGGGGGGCGGTGGCCTGGAAACGGTAGCCGCGCTCCAGCGGGAGGCGCCGCCCCCGCACGAAACCGCCCCGGTAGCGCCAGAAGAAGACCGGATCCGCCTGGGCCTCAAAAAGCGGCAGCTCGGTGACCTCGGGTTCGAGCCGCAGGGGCCCCGCGAGCTGGTAGCGGAACACCCCGCCCTGGGCGCCGACGAAGCCCTCCTCCACCGGCGCCGACTTGGCCACCGCCAGGGCCCGCACCTGCTTGTCACCGACCCTGCCCACCGCCCGGGCCGAGAGCGGTACGTTGCCGGAAAGGAAGCGAAGCGCCTCCACCTCGACCGGCTCGTCGAGCGTATTTCGCACCCGCAGCCAGCCCTCGAGCCGGCCCTGATCCAGGAGGAAACGGTAGCGTACCGAGCCGGAGAGGCCCCGGGTCAGGTAGTGCAACCTGGCCTGATCGCCCTGGGCGAAGAACCAGAGCGCGCCCTTGCGCCAGACCCGACGCTTGACCTCGACCCCGCTCAGCCAGACCAGGTCCTCGACCAGGCTGCCCAGCGCGCGTTCGCCCGGCTGCCAGACGTACACCCCGTGATCCAGCCGGACCGGGGTCTGGACCTCGGCAAACGAGGCGTAGAGCGTTACCCGCACGCCGGCGGCGTGGACCCAGGCCAGAAGCCCGAAAAGGGCCATCCAAACCCATTTCTTGGTCATACCTAAAGCCTAGCAAAAGGCGCCGGCCCAGCCGGCGCCTCGGCGACTAGGGTCCGGCTAGGGGACGTCGTCGCGGATGCAGGCCTTGAAGTGACCGGGCGCCACCTCCCGCAGCTCGGGGGTGGTGGTGGCGCACTCGGGGATCGCGTAGCGGCAGCGGGTGCGGAAGACGCAGCCCGAGGGCGGGTTGATGGGGCTCGGGATGTCGCCCTCGAGCACGATCCGCTCGCGCTTGATCGTGGGGTCGGGGATGGGAACCGCCGAGAGCAGCGCCTCGGTGTAGGGGTGCTGGGGGTTCTTGTAGAGCTCGCGGGCGGGGGCGATCTCCATGACCTTGCCCAGGTACATCACCGCCACCCGGTCGGAGATGTACTCCACCACCGCCAGGTCGTGGGCGATGAAGAGGAGCGTCAGCCCGAGCTCCTCCTTCAGGTCCTGCAGCAGGTTGACCACCTGAGCCTGAATGGAGACGTCGAGCGCGCTCACCGGCTCGTCGGCGACGATGAACTCGGGGTCCACCGCCAGCGCCCGGGCGATCCCGATCCGCTGGCGCTGGCCGCCGGAGAACTCGTGGGGGTAGCGGCGCATATGGTCGGGGGCGAGGCCCACCATCTTGAGGAGCTCGGCCACCCGCTCGACCCGCTCCTTGGGGCTCTGCACCAGCTTGTGAATGACCAGCGGCTCGCCGATGATGTCGCCGACGGTCATGCGCGGGTTCAAGGAGGCGAAGGGGTCCTGGAAGATGATCTGCATGCGCCGGCGGTAGGGGCGGAGCGCCCCCTTGGGAATCCTGGCGATGTCCTTGCCGTCGTAGATGATCTTGCCGTCGGTGGGCTCGATCAGGCGGAGGATGGTCCGGCCCACGGTGGTCTTCCCGGAGCCCGACTCGCCCACCAGACCCAGCACCTCGCCCTTCTTGATGAAGAAGCTGACCCCGTCGACCGCCTTCACGTGGCCGACGGTGCGGGAGAGGATGCCGCCCTTGATCGGGAACCAGGTCTTGAGGTTCTGAACCTCGAGGAGGGTGCCGTTGGTCATCGCTCCACCCCCTCGCTGATCTCACGCCAGCGGTGGCAGCGCACCATGTGGCCGGGCTCGGCTTCCTCCCAGGTGGGCACCTCGACGTCGCAGAGCCCCGGCTTGTGCCAGCGGCAGCGCGGGTGGAAGGCGCAACCGGGCGGCAGGAAAAGCGGGTTGGGGACGTTGCCGGGGATGGCCTCGAGCCTCTCCTGCTTCTCCGCCGCCAGGTCCACCCGGGGAACCGAGTTCAAAAGCCCCTTGGTATAGGGGTGCAAGGGCTTTTTGAAGGTGGGGATCACGTCGGCCTCCTCGGCCGCCCGCCCGGCGTACATCACCACCACCCGATCGGCGATCTCGGCCACCACCCCGAGGTTGTGGGTGATGAAGAGCACGCTCATGCCGATCTCCTCCTGGAGCTGCTTCATCAGCTCCAGGATCTGGGCCTGAATGGTCACGTCCAGGGCGGTGGTGGGCTCGTCGGCGATCAGCAGGCTGGGGTTACAGGAAAGCGCCATCGCGATCATCACCCGCTGGCGCATCCCGCCCGACATCTGGTGGGGATAGTTAGATAGGCGCTTTTGCGGCTCGGGGATCCCCACCAGGGCGAGCATCTCGGCAGCCAGTTCCAGGGCCTCCTTCTTGGTCTTGCCCTGGTGCAGCATGATCGCCTCGGCGATCTGATCGCCCACGGTGTAAACAGGGTTCAGGCTGGTCATCGGCTCCTGGAAGATCATCGCGATGTCGTTGCCGCGGATCCTCCGCATCTCGGGCTCGGAGAGCCGGACCAGGTCCTTTTCCACCCCGTCCTTCCCCCGAAAGCGAATGCTCCCGTCCACGATCCGTCCCGGCGGGGAGGGAATCAGGCGCATGATGGCCAGCGAGGTCACCGACTTCCCCGACCCCGACTCGCCGACGACCGCGAGGGTCTCGCCCTTGTTGATGTGGAAGGTCACGCCGTCCACCGCCTTGACCACGCCTTCGTCGGTGAAGAAGTGGACCTTCAGGTTGTCGACTTCAAGCAAGCGGGTCTCGTCCATCACGGCTCCCTAAAGTTTATACCCTTATTTGCGCCTCCGGGGGTCGAAGGCATCCCTCAGCCCATCGCCGACGAAGTTCCAGG
>JAMOVS010000139.1 GCA_027061845.1 Thermaceae bacterium | reverse complement strand
ATCCGGGCGTCGTAGGCGCGCATCACCTTCTTGAAGGTCGCCCAGTTGACGTTGACGCCGATCTCGAGCCGGCCGACGTAGTCTTTGGGACTGAGCGCGAGGGCGGGTAGCCCAAGGAGAAGGGCAAGGAGCAGCCTTTTCATATCCGCTCGAAGTAGCGGGCGCGTTCCCAATCCGTGACCGCGCTCCGGTAGGCGGCCCACTCGGTCTCGAAGAAGTGCCGGTAGTGGTCGTGCACCGCTGCGCCCAGGGCCTCCCGGGCGAGGGCGCTTTGGGCGAAGTCGCGGGTCGCCTCCTCCAGGGTGTAGGGCACCCGGGGTAGCGCTTCGGCCTGGTAGACGTTGCCCTCGAAGGGGGGCGGGGGCGAAAGGCCCTCCTCCACGCCCTTGAGGCCGGCGAAGAGTATGGCGGAATAGGCCAGGTAGGGGTTCGTGTCCGCTCCCGGGATGCGGTTTTCCACCCGCAGGCTCTTCCCCTCGCCCACCACCCGGAAGCCGGCGGTGCGGTTATCGAAGCTCCAGGCGATCCGGGTGGGGGCCCAGGAGCCGTCCTCGTAGCGCTTGTAGCTGTTCACCGTGGGGGCGAAGAAGACCATGAAGTCGCGGGCGTACTTGAGGAGCCCGGCGAGGAAGGAACCGAACACGCGGGAGCCCCGGACCGGGCCAAAGGCCTCGCTGCCGGCGAAGGCGGGGGTCTCCCCCTGCCAGAGGGAGAGGTGGACGTGGCCGCTGGAGCCGGCCTGGCCGCTAAAGGGCTTGGCCATGAAGGTGACGCTTTTTCCCATCCGGTCGGCCAGGGTCTTGAGCGCCTCCTTGAAGAGCAGGTGGCGGTCGGCGGCCTCGAGGGCCTCGGCGTGGCGCAGGTTGACCTCGTGCTGGCCCACCCCCCACTCCCCTTTGCTGCTCTCCACCGGGACCTGGGAGGCGAGGAGTACCCGGCGGAGCTCGGCCAGAAGGGGCTCGTGGCGGCCGCCCTGGAAGACGTGGTAGTCCTCGAGGTAGTGGCCGGCGGGCTCGAGGTTTTGGTAGCCCTGCCGCGCCGCCTCGCGGTAGGGGGTCTCGAAGAGGTAGAACTCGAGCTCCGACGCCGCCCGCACCGAGAACCCGAGCCGCCGGGCGTAGGCCAGGGCCCGCTTCAGCACCTGCCGGGGAGCGATCTCGACCGGCCGCCCCTCGCGGTCGAAGACGTCGGCCAGGACGAGGGCGGTCTTCTCCAGCCAGGCGGCCGGGCGCAGGGTGGCGAGGTCGGGCACCAGGTGCACGTCGCCGAATCCTCGCTCCCAGTTGGCGAAGGCGTAGCCCGGGACCGGGTTCATCTCCATGTCCACCGCGAAGAGGTAGTCGCAGGCGTGGGTGCCCGCCGCCTGCACCGCCTCCGCGAAGAACTCGGCGGTAAACCGCTTGCCCACCAGCCTCCCGTAGAGGTCGGGAAAGGCCAGGACGACGGTCTCCGCGTCCCCGGGCAGGGATGGGGGTTTCATCGCCTCCAGGATAAACCGCTGGGTCACCGCCGCCCGAGCGTCACCCC
>JAMOVS010000138.1 GCA_027061845.1 Thermaceae bacterium | reverse complement strand
GGGGCGGTACTGACCATGCTGGTGCCGGTTCTGGTCTTCGTCCTTCTCCAGCGCTACTACATCCAAGGGCTCGTCGGAGGCGCCACCAAGTGATAGGCTGGGGGTGCCCCCGCTAGGGGGAGCGAGGTCGCCTACGAGGCCCCTGGTGCCTGGGCGCGTAGCCCAGGCTTAAAGTGGGGAAGTCCGGTGAAAGTCCGGCGCTGTCCCGCAGCGGTAACCGGGTCGCACGTCTAGCCCTTTCGTCCTGCCCGGAAGCCCGAATACCTGCCAGGGGAGCCCTGGGGTCCCCGCCCCGGGCACCTCTCGCGGAAGAGGGGAATCGGGGGTAAAAAGCGTCTTGGCTTTTTCGCCCCGCCGTTCCCCGGTGGGGCGTTTCCCTTTCCCCACCTCCGGGGCGGCCTCGCGAAGAGGAGGTGGAGCCTATGTGGAAGCGGTTTCTGGCGGTTTTCTGGTTTTTAGGTCTGGCGCTCGCGACGAGCTACCCGCTCGTGGTCACCGACGATTTGGGGCGCAAGGTTACCCTCCCCGCCGAGCCCCAGCGCATCGTGGTGATGCTGCCCTCGGCCACCGAGACGATCTGCGCCATCGGCGCCTGCGAGAAGATCGTCGCCACCGACAACTACTCGAACTGGCCCGAGGAGGTGAAAAAGCTCCCCAAGGCCGGCGGGCTTTACGACCCCAACGTCGAGCTGATCGTCTCCTTGAAGCCGGACCTGGTCATCGCCTCGAAGTACGGCAAGCTGGTGGAGCGGCTAGAAAAGGCCGGCATCCCGGCCTACGCGGTCAAGACCGAGACCTTCGAAGACATCTTCGCCTCCGCCCGCAAGCTGGGCCTGATCCTAAACCGCGAGGCCCAGGCCGAGGCCCTGATCGCGAAGATCCAGGCCCAGGTCTACGCGCTGGAATCCAAGGCGGCCAAGGCCAAGACCCGCCCCAGCGTCTACTACGAGATCGACGCCACCCCCTACACCGTGGGGCCGGATTCCTTCATCGGGGTGCTGATCAAGAAGGCGCGGGGCGAAAACATCGTGCCCCCGGAGCTCGGCCTCTTCCCCAAGATCAGCCCCGAGTTCGTGGTGGAGAAAAACCCCGAGGTGATCATCCTCGGCGACGCCCCCTACGGGGTGAACCTCGAGGCCCTCAAGAAGCGCCCCGGCTGGGACAAGATTCGGGCGGTCAAGGAGGGCCGGGTCTGCGAGCTCACCAAGGAGGAGACCGACGTCGTCCACCGCCCCGGCCCGCGGGTTCCCGAGGGGCTTCGGGTTTTGATCCGCTGCATTCACCCTGAGGTCCTGAAGTAGATGACCCGGCGGACCTGGGTTTGGCTCGGGCTTTTCGCCCTCTTGCTGCTGGCCCTTTTCCTCGGGCTTTCGGTGGGGGCGGTGCCTTTGAGCCTGGCCCAGGTCGCGTCCGGTCTATTTGGCCCCGAGCGCTCGCCGGTGGTTTTCGAGATCCGCCTGCCGCGGGTGCTCGGGGCGATGCTGGTGGGGGCGCTGCTCGGCCTTTCCGGGGCCGCCTACCAGGGCCT
>JAMOVS010000137.1 GCA_027061845.1 Thermaceae bacterium | reverse complement strand
CCTTGAAGCGCGGGGTCGAGGGGATCGTCCGGGGGCACGCTCCCTTCCGGGTCAAGCTGGCGGACTGGCGCACCTTTAACTCGGGCGTGGTCTACCTCCGGGCCTATGGCGGCTCCGCCTTCGACCGGCTGCACAAGGCGCTCGAGCCCCTGGCCCCGCCCGAGGCCGAGATCGAGGGGCCTTCCTACATCCCTCACCTGACGCTGGCGCTGGGGCTGGATCCCAAGGAGGCCGAGGAGCTCGCGAGGAAGCTGCCGCCGCCCCCAATCAAGTCGTTCACGGTGAAGGAAGTCGCGCTGGTGCAGGACGTGGACGACGGCGAGCTCGTCGAAATCGCCCGCTTTCCCTTAGGTTTGCCCGAGAAAAACTAAAGGGGCGCCCTTTCGGGCGCCCCACCACGCACTACGTACTACGCACTACGCACGACTTACGCCTTCTTGTACCGCAGGTACCAGCGCTTGAACTCGGCGTACTCGTCCTTCTTGGCCTCGTCCTTCTTGACGTCGTCGATGGTGGCGGGCGGCGGGACGATCGCCGGCTCGCCCGGCTGCCAGTTGGCCGGGGTGGCCAGGCCGGTCTTGTCGGTGAACTGCAGGGCGTCGATGAAGCGAAGGATCTCGTCGATGTTGCGGCCGGTCGAGAGCGGGTAGTAGAGGATGCCGCGGACGATCTGCTCCGGGTCGATGATGAAGACGGCGCGCACCGCCGCGGTCTCGGCCTGGGCGGGGTGGATCATGCCGTACTTCTTGGAGACCTTCATGTCCAGGTCGGCGATCACCGGGAACTCGATCGCCACCCCGCTCATCTCCTCGAGGTCCTTGATCCAGGCCAGGTGGCTGTAGATCGAGTCGATCGAGAGGCCGATCAGCTGGACGTTGCGGGCCTCGAACTCCTTCTGGCGGCTGGCGAAGGCCATGAACTCGGTGGAGCAGACCGGGGTGAAGTCGGCGGGGTGGGAGAAGAGCACCACCCACTTGCCCTTGTAGTCGGAGAGCTTGACGATGCCCTTGGTGGTCTTGGCCTCGAACTCGGGGGCCGGTTCGCCGATCTTGGGCAGCGAGGGTTCCGGGGTGAGGGTCTCTTTGACTTCCATAATCATTACACCTCCGAAGTCAATGGTAGCCTGCCGGCGGACCCCTGTCAAGGGGCCCGGGTTGGCCCGCCGGGCTCCGGTAAACTCGCGTCGTGGGCGTTCGTTTTTGGGAGGGGGCTCCCGGGCGGGTGGAGGAGCGGCTGCTCGAGGCCGCCCGCTCGGAGCCGGGGCCCGTCACCTGGGTGACGCTGCCGCCCCAGCGCCGCTACTACCTCTGGCGGCTGGCGGCGGCGGGGCCGAGGCTGGGCCTCGAGGTCACCCAGACCCAGCAGCTCTACCACCGGGTGGTCACCGCCTTTCCCGACGTGCTGCCGGTGCTCGGACGGGCCGGCCGGGTGGCGCTGGTGGCCGCGGTCTTGGCCGAGGAGGCCCAGGCGCGGCCGTCTGCGGGCGAGGCGGTGCTCTTTACCCGGGCGATCGCCGAGCTCAAGCGCCAC
>JAMOVS010000136.1 GCA_027061845.1 Thermaceae bacterium | reverse complement strand
AAACCCAACCCTTCGCACGCCCCCTAGGCTACACCCGGGGCAGGGTGACGCCGCGCTGGCCCTGGTACTTGCCCTGGCGGTCCTTGTAGGTGATCTCCGGCCGCTCGCCCTCGAAGAAGACGATCTGCACGATGCCCTCGTGGGCGTAGATCTTGGCCGGCAGGGGGGTGGTGTTGGAGATCTCCAGGGTGACGTGCCCCTCCCAGCCAGGCTCCAGGGGGGTGACGTTGACCACGATGCCGCAACGGGCGTAGGTGGACTTACCGAGCGCGATCCCCAGGACGTTTTCCGGCATGCGCAGGTACTCGATCGAGCGGGTGAGGGCGAACGAGTTCGGCGGGATCACCACCTCGTCGGCCTCGATGGAGACGAAGGCGCGTTCGTCGAAGTTCTTGGGGTCCACCACCGCGCCGTAGACGTCGGTGAAGACCTTCCACTCGGGCGCCGCCCGGAGGTCGTAGCCGAAGGAGGAAAGCCCGTAGCTGATCACGCCCTCGCGCACCAGCCGCTCTTCGAAGGGCTCGATCATACCCCTTTCCGCCATCTCCCGAATCCAGCGGTCGTTTTTCACGCCCATACCGGCCACTATACCGGGGTGCGCGGGCTTTTTCGGCAAAAACGAGGGCCGGCGGGTTAAGATGGTGACGTGGACGTCGCCGCGGCCCTTGCCGAGCTTTTTCAGTTGCAAGCCAAGGATCTCGAGCTCGATCAGCTAGAGGAGGAAATCCAAAAGCTCCCGCCGGAGCTGGCCGAAATCCGCACCCAGTGGGAGGAGCGCCTCGACCGCCTGACCGAGCTCAAGGAGCAGCTCAAGCAGGTTCGCCGCGAGTACGAGCGGAACGACCTCGAGCTCAAGGACCTCACGCAAAAGCGGAGCAAGGCCCAGGAGGAACAGCTCCTGGCCGAGAGCGCGCGGGAAGTCACCCAGTACGAAAACCGCATCCAGCAGCTCTCCACCCGGATCGACGAGCTCACCGAGCTGACCCTGCCGCTGATCGAGGAGATGGAGCGGCTGGAGGAGGCGATCGGGGCCCTCGAGGCCGAACTCTCCGAGCTCAAGCCCAAGCTCGAGGAGCTCGAGGCCGAAAACGAGGCCCGCATCCAGGAACTCAAGGCCGCCTTCGAAGAGAAACGGGCCGAGCGCGAGGCCATGGCCAAGGGCATCCCGGTCCCGGTACTGCGGGAGTACGAGGCCATCCGCCGGGCCCGGCGGGGGCTGGGGGTGGCCCGGATGATCAAGGTGGGCGAGACCTTCCGCTGCGAGGCCTGCAGCGTGCAGCTCCCCACCCACGTGGCCCAGAAGGTCTACCAGGGCAAGCAGCTCGTCCGCTGCCCCTCCTGCGGCCGCATCCTCTGGAAGGGGGACTGACCCTTGGCAGGCCCCCCGGCCTGTGTTAAGCTTTAAGGGTATGCCCATCGGGCACGCCGCGAAAAACCCGGCCGCCTAGGCGGCAACGACCAAGCGGGGGTGTGAAACCACCCGCTGAACTTTCGCGGCGCGAGGAGGATACAGGCGGATGGAAGACCAAAAGACCCCAGCGCCGGCGGATACCGCCGGAACCGAGAACCAGGCCGCTCCCGTCAGCATGGAAGCGGCGCTCCAGGAGGCGGAAGCACGGCTTTCCAAGGAGATCCGTAAGGGCCAGATCATCAAGGGCCGCGTCGTCTTCGTCGGGCACGATGGCGTCGCGGTCGACGTCGGCACCAAGGTCGAGGGCTTGATCCCCTTCTCCCAGCTGACCAACGAGGAGCTCCCCGAGGAAGAGCTCAAGAAGCTCCTCAAGCCGGGAGACGAGGTCGAGGTCTACGTGCTCCGCGTGGACCCCGACGAGGGGCAGATCCTGCTCTCGAAGAAGCGCGTCGAGGCCGACCGCGCCTGGAAGAAGGTCGCCGAGCTCTACGAGAAGGGCGAGCCCATCGAGGTGGTCCCCAGCGAGCGGGTCAAGGGTGGGCTGGTCGCCTACGTCGAGGGGCTTAGGGCCTTCATCCCCGCCTCCCAGGTGGACTTAAAGCGCAACGTCAACCTCGACGAGTTCGTCGGCAAGCCGATCCCGGCCAAGATCATCGAGCTTTCCCGCAAGAAGGGACGGATCATCCTCTCGCGGCGCGTCCTCCTCGAGGAGGAGGAAAAGCGCAGGAAGCGCGAGGTCCTGGAGCAGCTGGAACCCGGCCAGGAGGTCGAGGGCCAGGTGGTCGAGGTCACCGACTTCGGGGCCTTCGTCAACCTGGGTCCGGTGGACGGCCTGGTGCACCGGAGCGAGCTCAGCTGGGGTCGCTTCTCCCATCCCCGCGAGGTGGTCAAGGAAGGCGACACCGTCCGCGCCAAGGTGGTCTCGGTCGACCCCGAGCGGGAGCGGGTCAACCTCTCGATCAAGGCGGCCACCCCGAACCCCTGGGAGGTCGTCGGCGAGAAGTACCAGGTGGGCCAGAAGATCAAGGGCAAGGTCGTCGGCCTCACCCCCTTCGGCGCCTTCGTCGAGGTGGAGCCGGGGCTCGAGGGCCTGATCCACATCAGCGAGATGAGCTGGACCAAGCGGCCCAAGCACCCCTCCGAGGTGGTCAAGGAGGGCGAGGAGGTCGAGGCCGTCATCCTCAAGATCGAGCCCGAGGAAAAAAGGCTCTCGCTGGGCCTGCGCCAGCTCATGCCCGACCCCTGGAAGGAGCTCCCCGAGAAGTACCCGCCGGGGACGATCATCAAGGGCAAGGTCACCGGAATCACCCCCTTTGGCGTCTTCGTCGAGATCGAGCCCGGCATCGAGGGCCTGATCCACGTCAGCGAGCTCGACCACGCCCGGGTGGAGAACCCGGCGACGGTGGTCAAGAAGGGCGACGAGGTGGAGGCGGTCATCCTGCAGATCGACCCCGCCGAGCAGCGCATCTCGCTCTCGCGGAAGCGCCTGCTCGAGCCGCCGGTGCCCACCGAGGAGAAAAAGCCCAAGAAGAAGAAGCCCGCCAAGGCCAAGGGCAAGGGCCGGCCCGACCGCCGTCCCCGGCCGCGCCCGGCCGAGGTGGGGGCTACCGCCGCCTACCAGACCTACGACGCCAGCATCGCCAGCCCCTCGACCACCAGCGTCAAGCTGGGCGACCTCTACGGCGACCTCCTGAAGGAGCTCGAGCTCGAGGAGGCCGAGGGCTAGGGACGCTCCCAGGTCAAAAAGGGCCGGAGCGCGCTCCGGCCCTTTCTTATAGTGGTTTCGGTGCAAAAGGTCAGCCCGATGGGCCTCCTCGTGCTGCTCGTGGTCGTCGCAGGAAGCCTCTACCTTTACTGGGACCGGCTCGTCCACGAGGGCGAGCGCGCCTGCCGCGAAGCGGCCAGCCACGCGCTCCTTGACCTCAACGCCGAGCTCGAACGCTACGCCCTCCTGCAAGCGGCGATGGATTATTACGGCGTCGACGACCCGTACGA
>JAMOVS010000135.1 GCA_027061845.1 Thermaceae bacterium | reverse complement strand
TCCACGAGGGCGAGCGCGCCTGCCGCGAAGCGGCCAGCCACGCGCTCCTTGACCTCAACGCCGAGCTCGAACGCTACGCCCTCCTGCAAGCGGCGATGGATTATTACGGCGTCGACGACCCGTACGAGCTATTAGACCGGTTTGACGTCGAGGCCAGCATGGAAAACCTGAAAAAGTACGGAGACGCGCTCACCCCGCTCGACGCCTACGGCATCCCACGCGAAGCACAAGGGCCCCTTTTAGAAAAAATTCAAAGCATTATTGAACATGAGTTCAAACTGGGAGCCGTCGAGGTCACCGATAAGGACGAGGACCACTACTACTGCCGGGCCTTGGCTGTGCACCCGGGGATGCCGGGGTTGGTTTTGGTGCTGAATTACATTGCCTACCAAACATCCCACGGGTATTTGCCCTACGACATTTCGATCTCCGTTAAGGACCGTTTTAAAAAGCGTCGCCAAGCGCCGCCCTCGCCCCACCCCTCCGCAAGCAAACGCTTGAGCTTTTCCCCCGTTTTTCCCGGATTCAGCCACCGCCTTGCGGCCGAGGCGGCCCTCGATCGGCGGTCCCCGGCGTCTTTTCTCTTTGCCGTTTAGGGCTTTACCGCCCGGCCTCCCGCCAGGCGGTGAGGTAGAGGCTCGCGAGCCGGCCCCCGGCGCGCCGGAGTTGCACCCGGGCGACCTCACCGAAGAGCCCCTGCCAGAGGGTCTGGTAGTAGCGGCGGTCGAACTCGGAGTAAAGCCTCTTGACCTTCCAAAGCTCCTGGTTCAGGGTGCGCACCAGGGGGTAGTCCTCGCGAATGATGGCGAAGGCCAGCGCCAGCGCCCCCTCGTCCACGATCCGGGCCGGCCGCGGGCGGTACTCGGCGACCTCATCGAAGTAGGCGTCCAGCAGGGTGGCTTCGAAGAGCGCGTGGATGCCGCCGTTCAGCCAGGACTGGCCGTCGAAGTCGAGGGTGGTATGGAGCGGCTGGTGGGCGTCGCCGACGTAGTGGGCGAGGTCGCCGGCGGCTCGCAGGATGGCCGCCTGGTCCCCGCTTTGAAAGGCGCGAACAAGAGCTTGGTAGCTCTCTTCAATCGCCCAAGGAAGAACGCCCGCCTTTTCCAGCGTGGCCTCGCCGAAGCGCGCCTTGGCCTCTTCTAGGGTCATGGGGAAGCTGGGGAAGGGCCAGGGCTCGTAGAGCTCGGCGCTAAAGAAGTGGCGGTGAGCCTCGCCGGGCACCTGGTTGCGGCGGCGGTCGGGGTCGAGCGAGGCCTCTTTGAGCGCTTCCTGCCAACCGGTAAAGAGCGCCTTTAACTCCCCCTCGGGCAGGTTCCAGATCGCGTACTGGGTGATCGCCTTGTGCCCTTTGGGGCCCCAGGCGAGGGCGGGCAGCAGCAGGAAAAGGAAGGCCAGGCTTCGCTTCACGCCCTAGAGTCTACCGCGGCCGGGCCATGTCCAAGACCCAGTAGCGACCGACGTGGCCGAGGCCGGCGGCGGTCAGCCCCAGGCGTTTGCCGGTTTCGGGGTGGACGTCGAAGAGGGCCTCGCAGTGGCCGTCGGTGCTCGCCTGCCAGGCCGAAAGCGCCTGCCGCCAGCTGCCCGCCTCGGCCAGGTTCTCGGCCACCCGCAGGCAGGCGCAGCCCTCCCGCCGCAGGCGGTCCAGGGGGCCGCTGCCCGGCGGGTAGTAGCGGGAGCCGGCCGGGCTCTCGTGACTGAGCACGCCGGCGGCGGCGAGGTCCTCGGCGTGGTGCTGGGCGGCGATAATGATCGGGCCAAAGAGGCGGAGCGGGTCGACCGGGTCCATCTCGCCGCTGGGGCAGCGGCCGCCGCTGGCCCGAAGTTCGTTGATCGCCTGGAAGAGGGCGACGAGGTCCGGGTCCTCGAGCTCGGCCGGCGGCCCGGAGCAGGCCGCGAGCAAAACGAGCGCGGCCAGCATGCCAAGCCCGAGCCGTTTCATCGCTTTTTCAAGCATACCCAAGCGGCGTTAAAGGCCGAGCCCCCGCCCAGGTCGCTCTCGTCGTCGGGGGTGAGCTCGTTGACCGATTTGCCGTCGGGGGCGTCGGCCGCCCGCCAGGTGCCCTCGAGCACCAAGACCCCGGGCTGCACCCAAGACGTCACCCGGACCCGGCGGACGATCCGGCCCCGGGGGCTTTTGATCTCGACGTACTCGCCGTCTCTAAGCCCTTCGCGTTTTGCGTCTTCGGGGTGGAGCATCACCCGGGGCTCGCCGCCCTCGGCGGCGCGGAGGGCGGGGATCATGCCGAAGCTGGTGTTCAGGAAGTGGTGGGCCGGCGGGGTGAGGAGGCGGTAGGGGTAGGCGGGGTCGGGCTCCGGGGTAGGGAAGCGGGGCACCGGCAGTCTGAGCCTCTTCCCGTCCGGCCGCCCCCGAGCGTAGGGCAGGAAGGGCCTGGGCAGCGCCAGCTTGAGGCTCCCCTTCCGCCGGAGGCGTTCGAAGTCGATGCCGATGAGGAAGGGATGGGCAGTGTCGAGGAGTTCCCGGGCGGTCTTTTCCGGGGGTTCCTCGAGTTCGGGGAGGTCGAGGCCGAGCCTTTTCGCAAGCTCGGCGAAGATCCAGGTATTGGGCCGGGCCTCGCCCGGGGGATCGGCCACCGGCTCCGACCAGGAGAGCCAGTAGTGGCCGTAGGAGGTGTAGAGGTCTTGGTGCTCCAGGGGGTGGGTGGCGGGAAGCAGGAAGTCGGCGTAGCGCGCGGTATCGCTCATCGCGTTTTCCAGCACGACGGTGAGGAGGTCCTCCTGCAAGAGTCCCTTTCGCACCAGCCCCGCGTTCGGGGCGGTGACGGCGGGGTTGGCGTTGAAGACGAAGAGCGCCCGGACGGGGGGATCCTTGAGCTCGGTGAGCGCCCGGCCGAGCTGAATCTGGTTGACGTGGCGGGCGTAGGGGTTGGGGCGGAAGTAGCCCTTGGGGCGGGCGTTCTTCCAAAACTGGAGGCCGGTGAGCCGGCGCTTATTCAGCCGGAAGCCACCGCTGGTCGAAAGCAGCGCCCCGCCGCCCTCATGCCGCCAGGCCCCCAGGATCACGGGAAGCGCGAGCACCGCAAGAAGCGCGGCCCCGCCGGACTCGTGCCGGGTCATGCCGTAGCCGACGCGGAAGAGCTGGGGGGCGCCGGAGAGGAGGGTTTCGGCCAGCTCCTCGACCTCGGCGGGGGCGAGCCCGCTCGCCCGGGCGGCGTCCTCGAGCCGGTAGGAAAGCGCCGCTTCCCGGAAGGCCTCCCATCCCTCGACGTAGCGGGCGAGGTAGCCGGTGTCGGCGGCCCCCCGGCGGAAGAGCTCGCCGGCTATCCCCATCGCCAGCACCCCGTCGCTGGCCGGGCGCACCTTAAAAAAGCGGTCGGCGAAGCGGGCGGTTTTGTTCTCGTAGACGTCAATGGCGACGATCCGGGCTCCTCGCCTGCGGGCCTCGCGCAGAAAGGGCACCAGGTGGCTGTTGGTCGAGACCACGTTGGCCCCCCAAAGGACGACGGTCTTGGCCTTGGGGACGTCCTCGGGGTCGACCCCGAGCTTCTCCGGGCCGTAGATCTCGGCCCAGGCGGCCTCGCCGGTGGCGGCGCAGATGGTCTCGTCGAGCTCGCTGGCGCCGATGGCGCGGAAGAAGAGAAGCGGCCGCCTTCCCTGGATCAGCCCCATGGTGCCGGCGTAGTTGTAGCGGAGCACGGCCTCGCCGCCGTGGGCGTCGAGGATCTCCTCGAGCCTGCCGGCGATCTCGGAGAGCGCCTCCTCCCAGGAGACTTGCACGAAGCGCCCCTCCCCCTTTTTGCCCACGCGCTTTAAGGGGTGGATGGGCCGGTCTTTGGCGTAGAGCCGCTCGGGGTAGCGGGTGGTCTTGGCGCAGGCAAAGCCCCGGGTGACGGGGTGGTCGGGGTCGCCGGTCACCGCCACCACCCGGCCGCCCTCGACGGTGACCAATAGGCGGCAGGCGTCGGGGCAGTCCTGGGGGCAGGAGGCCAGGCGCTTCACCTGCTGGGATTGTACCGGTAGCCGAGCGAGACCAAGAACGCCGCCAGCAGGGTGGAAACGGCGAAGGGCAGGCCTAGGAAGAGGGGGTAGACCAGCCCCGCCAGCATGCCGCCCAGGTAGTAGCCGCTGACGTAGGCAGGGCTTTCCCCCCGCCGGCCGAAGCCCTCGCCGAAGCGGGCGTGCAGGCCGAAGACCCCGGCCAGGAAGAGGAAGAAGCCGATCGCCGCCGCCGGCGAGAGCAGCAGGGCCCCGCCGGCGAACACCAGCGCCAGGGCCGCGCCCGGGGTCAAGAAGGGCCCGAAGAGCCCGCCCAGGTAGGCCAGGTAGAAGGCCCCGATGCCGGCGAGGTCCACCCCGGCGGCCTCGAGGCGGTAGGGCAGGAGGTTGGCCAGGAAGAGGTTGGCAAAGAGCAGCACCCCGCCCACGAACATCGCCCGCGCCGGGCGGGGACGCGCGGGCCGGGGCGGGGCCGGCAGCTCGCCTTTTAAGAAAAAGGGCACCAGCAGGAGGGGGAGGGCCCCGAGCAGGAGGAGCGCCGGCCGCACCCCCAAGGCCTCGGCCAGCACCCCGGCGGCGCTCCGCCCCAGCGTGCCGCCGAGGGCGTTTAAGGCCACGAAGGCGGAGACCGCCCGGGGGCCGGGGAAGAGGCGGGGCAAAAGGGCGAAACCGTAGACCGCCACCGCCGAGAGCGAAACCCCGACCAGGAAGCGAAGCCCCACCCAGGGCCAAAACCCGGGCAGGAGCCCGGCCAGGAGCGAACCCCCGCCCACCCCCAAAAGTCCGAGGAAAAGCGCCCGGCCCGGCGGCACCCGAGCGGAGAGCAGCCAGGGGCCCAGGACCAGCCCCAGCATCGGCGCCGCCATCCCCAGCCCGGCCGCCCCCGGGGGAACCCCAAGCACCCGCTCGATGGCGGGAAGCAGGGGCTGGGGGGCGTAGAGGGCGGCGTAGACCAGGGCTCCCGAGATCAAGAGGGCAAAGGGCACCCTTCCATCGTAGCCTTAAGGGGATGCGGCGGTTTTTCTGGTGGATCCTTCTGGGTCTGGCGCTGGCGCAGGGCGGGGGCTACTACCGGGTCCAGCCCGGCGACACCCTCTACTCCATCGCCCAGAGGTTCGGCACCAGCGTGGAGGCGCTGGCCAAGGCCAACGGCCTCGAGGACCCCAACCGCCTCCTCGCCGGCACCCGGCTGGTGATCCCGGGAGCGCTGGAGCCGCCCCCGGGGGTGGCCCTCGACCCCTACCCCCTGGTGCAGGGGCGGCCGGTCTGGGTCGAGCCCCCGCCGGGGGTGCGGGTGGTGCGGCTCGACGGGGTCCGGGCCCCGGTCCTGGCCGGGCGGGCCCTGGTGCCGGTAGGGGCGCTGAGCGAGCCCGGCCAGCACGGGCTCTTTCTGGACCAGCGCCGGGTGCCGGTGGTGGTGGTGGCCGGCGGCTACGGCCGCCGCGACCTCACCCTGAGCGGTGAGAAGGCCTCGCTCTTCGACCGCGAGGCGATCCGCAAAGAGCGCGCCGCCATCCTAAAGGCCTGCGCCGGCAGCGCGGCCGCCCCCGAGCGCTGGCGGGGCCCCTGGCGGACCCCCCTGCCCGGCGCGGTGGTCTCCGCCCCCTTCGGCGAGCGCCGCCGCTACAACGGCCGCCCGGGCGGCTACCACGCCGGCATGGACCTGGCCGCCGAGGCCGGCACCCCGGTCCTCGCCCCCGCCCCCGGCCGGGTGGTGCTGGCGGAGGAGTTCAAGGTGCGGGGGAAGACCCTGGTGCTCGACCACGGCCGGGGCGTTTGCAGCATCCTGCAGCACCTCTCCGAGATCGGGGCCGCCGTGGGCACCGAGGTCCAGGCCGGCGAGGTGGTGGGGAAGGTGGGCAACACCGGGCTTTCCACCGCCCCCCACCTGCACTTCGAGGTGCGCCTGCTCGGCGTGCCCCAGGACCCCCGGGCGTTTTTGGGGGAGTCCCCTTGAAGGCGATCCGGGTCGCCCTGCCGCTGGCGCTGGAACCGCTTTCCTACCTGCCCCCGCTGGGGGAGGGGCCGCGGCTCGGGGCCCGGGTGGTGGTCCCCTTTCGCAAGGAGGTGCGCGTCGGGCTGGTGGTGGGTGAGGAGGAAACCCCCCACGGCCACGCCCTGCGGCACGCGATCGGCTACCTGGACGAAGGCCCCTTCCTCGATCCCCTGGGGGTGGAGCGGCTTCTCGCCGCCGCCCGCTTCCTCTTCGCCCCCCTGGGCCAGGTGGTGGCCGACTTCCTGCCCTTTATCGAGGCCCCGCTTTGCCACCGGGTGCGGCTGGTTCCCGGGGCGCGGCCCGAGGCGCTGGAAGCTCCCCTTTTGGAAAAGCTCCGGGACTGGACCCCGGCCGAGGCCCTCGCCCCCGAGCTTTTGGACGCCCTGCGCGAGGGCGGCGTCCTCGAGGAGCGGGTGGCGGAAGCCCTCCCCCGCCGCCCGCGGCTTTTGCCGGTGCGCCCACCGGACGCGGGAATCGGCCCCAAGGCGGCGGAGGCCCTCCGGGTGCTCTGGCAGCTGGGCGAGGCCGAGAGCCAGGCCGACCTGGCCCGCCGGGCCGGCACCGGGAGCGGGGTGGTGCGCACCCTGATCGAGCGCGGCTACGTCCGGGTGGAGGAGGTGCCCGCGGTCCCCGAGCTGCCCGAGCCCCATCCCCGGCGGCTCGCCCCCCTTCCCCCGCCCGAGCCCCCGAGCCGCATCCAGGGCGGCCGCTTTCGGGAGCGCCTGGCCGCCCTTAAAGGGTTGATGCAGCAAGGGCCGCTGCTCGTCCTCTTCCCCGAGGGCTCGATGATCGAGCGGGCCTGGCCCTACCTGCCCGAGGCCCTGCCCTTTTACGGAAAGCTTCCCGCCCTGCTCCGCCGGCGGCTCTGGCAGACGCGGGGGAAGAGCGTGCTCGGCAGCGCCCAGGCGCTCTTCTTTCCCGGGCCCTTTTTCCGGGTGGTGGTGGCGGAGGCGGCCTCCGACGCCCACAAGCTGGCCTCGGGGACGCGGGCCTTCCTGCCCGCGCTGGTCGAGGCGCTGGGGATGGAGCCCCTCTACCTCGAGGCCGCCCCCAGCGCCCACGCGCTTTACTTCGCCGAGGGCCGGGGCCGCCCGCTCTTCTTCGCCCCGCCCCGGGTGCGCGGCCAGGCGGTTCCCAAGGCCAAGTCCCGCGGCCTGCTGGCGGGCCGCACCCGGGCGCTCGTGCAGCAGGCGCTGGAGCGCGGCCGGCAGGTGCTGGTGCTGGCCGCCCGCAAGGGCTACGCCTCGCGGCTTCACTGCGCCAGCTGCGGCTACCAGCCCGAGTGCCCGAACTGCGCCCTGCCGCTTCGCTACTACAAGGAGAAAAGGGGCGGGGAGCTCGTCTGCCACCAGTGCGGCCACCGCCAGCCGGCGCCGCCGGTCTGCCCCCGCTGCCAGAGCGAGCTGATCGAGGCCAAAGGCCCGGGGCTCGACTGGCTGGCCGAATCCCTGCGGAGAAGCTTCCCCGAGACGCCGGTGGGGCGGCTTTCGGGCGGCCTCGAGGACCTCCCCGAACCCCTCCGCCAGGGGGCGCCCGGCATCCTGGTGGCCACCACCCGGGTGCTGCGGAAGAACCCCCTCAAAAACCTCGCCCTGATCGCCCTCCCCTGGGTCGAGGGCTTCCTCCCCGAGTCCGACTTCCACGCCCCCGAGCGCTTCTTCGCCATGCTCTGGCAGCTTCGCGACCTGGTGCCGGGGAAGAACCCCTACTTCGTCCTCGAGGCCTACCACCCCGACCACCCCGCCATCGAGGGCTTTTTGAAAGGCGACCTCCTCGGCTTCCCCGAGTCCGAGCTGGCGATGCGAAAGGCGCTTTCCTACCCGCCCTTTTCCCGCATGGTGAAGCTCGAGGTCAGCCACCGGGAGGAGAGCACCGCCCGCGAGGCCGCCGGCCGGCTTTTCGAAGCCCTCGCCGCCCGGGCCCAGGAGGGCGAGCTCCTGGGCCCCGCCCCCGCCCCCATCCCCCGGATCAAGGGGCGCTACCTCTGGCACCTGATCGTGAAAAGCGAAGACCCCGAAAGGCTTTTCGAACTTTTAAAAGACCTGCCCCCGCCCCGCCCCGCCCGGCTCAAGCTCGACCCCGACCCGGTGGGCTTCACCGGGCTGCTCGATTAAGCCTCCTTTAAGGGCCGGTTTCCTAAAACCAAGGTGGGGTGGGACGATGAAACGACTCCCTTGGACGGTCCTGGCAGCCCTCGTCCTGCTGCTCGCCGGCTGCAACGGCGGAGGCGGCGGGGGCTCCTCGCTGACGGTGGATTTCGCTCCCTTCGAAGCGGCCGCCGCCGACGGCACCGAGGCGGAGCTCACCGCCCGGCTGCCCCTGGGCTTTTCCGGACCCCTCTACCTGGAAGCGAGCTACCGCCTGCCGGGGGGCGACTGGGGCGCCTGGCAGCGGGTCGCCTCCTTTGCGATCGCGGGGAACACCGCCCGCGCCGCCTTCGAGCCCGCCTGGCCGGTGGGGCTCGACGAGCTGGGCAAGGAGGCGCGGCTCCGGGTGACCGACGGGGCCCGCGCGCTCGCGGTCTCGGACCCGGTCCGTCTGCGCCGGGTACTTCCGCTTTGGACCGCCCGCATCGCCGAGATGGAAGAGCCCTTCTTCGCCTTCGGCGCCGGCGAGGGCCTGGTCTGCTACGGCGGCGGTGGCGAGCTCGCCTGCCACCGGGCCGAAGACGGCCGTCTCGACTTCACCCTCACCGTGGGCGACCTCGACCCCCGACTCACCCTCTCCGTCGAGGGCGTTTTGCCCTACCGCGGCCGGCTCTACCTCACCTACAACGACCAGCCCACCACCGGCTGGCTTTCGATCTACGAGCTCAGGTCGCTGCAGCGGATCGCAAACGTCCCCCTCGACTTCCGCCCCAGCGGCGCCATCGCGGCGAGCGGCGAGCGCCTCTTCGTCGGCGGGGGGCGGTTCGTGGCCCTGGAGGACCGGCCCAAAAAGCCCGAGGAGGGCTACGACTGCACCCGCTCGAAGTACCAAAACGTCGAGCACTTCCGGCTCACCCTGGCGAGCTTCGACCTCGAGGGAAACCCCCTCTTTACCTACCAGGCGGGTCCCGGCGACGTCTATGAGAGCGCCTACGTCTGCCACGGCAACACCTCGAGCGCCCTCGCGATCCACCCGATCGGCGACGCCCTCCTCGTCCCCTTCGCCTACCGCACCATGTACCACCGGGAGGAAGACGTCCACCTCGGCTGCCTGGGGTTTTTGCGCCTCTCGGCCGAGAACTTGTCCGGCGCCGCCTACCTCCACTCCCCGGACAATGTCTGCAGCGACCCGCGGGTTCGGGGCTCGGGGCGGTTTTCCCCCCTGGCCGGCTCCTTTTACTACTTCGGCCCGGCCAACGACCAGGGGTTTTACGTGGAGTTCGTGAACAACCCCGCCGAAAGCGACGCCGACCCGACCCGGGGCTACCTCTACACCACCCGCACCAAGGGGATGTGGGTGCGGGCGGACACCCTCAGCACCTACGACCCCGGCCTCGCGCTCGACGAGCACTACGCCGACCCCTTCCTCTACTGGTTCTTCACCGGTAGCGGCGACTACGCCCTGGCCTATCTCCGGCGCGAGGAGGACGAGGGCTTTTCCTACGCCGGGGTGGTGCGGCTCGGCGACGTGCCGCCCCTGGACCCCACCTCCCCCAGCGGCTACGACTTCCTGCGCCTCGAGGGCACCTGCTACGGCTTTACCCGCACCGCCAAGGACGAAGCGGGCCGGATCTTCCTGCTCTACGCCTGCGCCGAGGGGGATCGCCGCGTCTTCCACCTGATGCGCCTGCGCTAACATCCCCTTGTGGACGCGTTTTTGCTCGGGCTCTCGCTCGGGCTTGCCGCCGGCTTGAGCCCGGGCCCTCTGCTTTTCCTGGTGCTCCGCGAGGCCACCCAGAAGGGGCCCAAGGCCGGCGTTCTCGCCGCCCTCGCCCCCCTCCTCACCGACGCCCCGGTGGTGGCCGCGGCCTGGCTGCTGGCCGCGCGGCTGCCGCCGGAGTGGCTCCGGCTGGTGGGGGTCTTCGGCGGGCTCTGGCTTTTCTACACCGGGGCCCGCGGCCTCTTCGCCCCGCCCAAGAAAACGCCGGTACCGGGGGCCGCGAGCCTCAAGGCCGGGGTGCTCGCCAACCTCGCCAACCCCCATATGTACCTCTTTTGGTTCTCGGTGGGAACGCCGATCCTCGCCGACCTGGGGGCGCGGGCGGTCTTCTTTCTGCTGGGGTTCTACCTCACCCTGGTGGGAAGCAAGGTGCTGCTCGCCCTCTTCGCCGGGCGGCTGCCCGCCTTCGGGAAGCTTGCCGACCTGCTTTTGGCCCTGGTCGGGGTCTGGCTCATCCTTCGCTCGGCGGCGCCCTGAGCTCGTCCCAGGGGAAGTCGTCGAGGGGGTAGAAGCGGTCCGCCTGCTGCGCCAGGCGGTAGGAGGAAAGCGCGTGGAAGGTGGTGTTCTCCACCTGCATGCCCATGTCCTGGATCACCCGCACCACCTCGGCGAAGTCGCCGTCGCCGGAGACCAAAATGGCCACGTCGAAGGCGCGGGCGTAGGCCAGCCGCAGCATGTCCACCGCGATCTGGATGTCCACGCCCTTTTCCACGAAGCCCTCGCCGCGGCGCTCGAGCCGGCCCAGCCGCACCGAGACGTAGGGCATCCGCCGCAGGTAGTTGAGGAAGCTCTGGTGGGCCTTGGCGGCGGGGTCCTCCGGCGGCAGCGGGGCGTTGTAGTAGTAGGCCCGCAAAAGCTTCCGCCCCGCCACCAAGAGCTCGATGAAGCGCCCGAAGTCGAGGCGGTAGTCGGACGAGACCTCGCTGACCAGGCCTTTATACAGGTTGCTGCCGTCAATAAATATGGCAACTTTTTCCATACCCAGGCCGCCCCCGGCGGACCTCGGCCTTAGCCTACTCTCAAGCAAGAGCCTTTAGCAAGCTGCTTGAGGTTGATTACTTTAGCGCCTTTACCTGGTATGGCGCCAGCACGGTGCCGGGGTAGTAGTGGCCGAGGATCTCGCGGTAGTCGTACCCCCGGCGGGCGAGCCCCCGCGCCCCCCACTGCGAGAGGCCGACGCCGTGGCCCAGGCCGCGCCCCGAAAAACGGCGGCCGTCCTCGACCCAGGCCATCGTCGAGGGCAGCCCCAGCGCCCGCAGAAAGCGGGTGACCTCGGGCAGGCCGAGCTCCACCTGCCCGCCGCTGCCCCAGACCAAAAGCCCCCCGATGCGGTCGCTGGTGGTGCGGGAGAGCACCTGAAACCCGTAGAACGTCCCCACCGAGGTGCCGAGCTCGGCGAGCGCCCCCTCGACCTGGGCCGGGCTGGGCGTCCGCTGCCAGCTGCGGGCGCGGGTGTAAGGGTCGGGGCGGGCCCGCAGGTACGGCAGGCGCTTTCCCCAAACCTCCTGGCTGGAGGCGGTCATGCCCCCGGAGTCGGCGTGGTAGACCGCCTTCACCGGCCGGCCCTGGTAGGCGAGCAGGTAGCCGCGGCTGGCCCGGATCGCCGGCCGGTAGGCGGACGAGGCCTCGGCCCGCCCCAGGTAGACCTGGCAGCGGCTGCTGGCGCAGAGGTCGTAGTCGGGGTGGCTGCCCAGCCGCTCGATGGCGTAGGTGCGGGCGATCACCGCCTGGGCCTTTTGCGCCTCCAGCGGGAACCAGGCCGGCATCTCGCCGGGGAGCACGCCCTCGAGGTAGTCCTCGATCTCCACCACGTTGATCCAAAGCAGCCGGTCGTCGCGGACCACCAGCCGCAAGAACCCGGGGTAGCGCCGCGAACCGAAGAGGAAGTCCCCGCCCTTGGGCACGAACGAGACCCGCCGCCCGAGCGCCCGGCCCTCGAGCCAGATCTGCCCCCGCTCGAGGCGGACCCGGTAGCGACCGGGGCCGTCCTTGGAAAAGATCGCCCCGGCCGGTCCCCAGACCGCGTGGCCGCCGGGGAGCACCACCTCGCCCTCGCTTGTCTCGGCGAGGAGCACCCGGACCTCGAGGGCGAGCGCCGAGGCCAAGAGCCAGAGAAAAAGGACCGCGATCCGCCTCATGCTTCCCCGTAGGCCGCGAGCCCTTCCGGGTCGCGGACGATCACCTTGCGGTAGCCGAGCTCCAAGAGCCCGGCCGCCGCCAGCTCGCCCAGGATCTTGGTCACGGTCTCGCGGGTGGAGCCGATCAGGTGGGCCAGGTCCTGGTGGGAGAGGGCCACCTCCAGCCCCCCTTCCCCCTCCCGCATCAGGTTTAGAAGCGTCCGCACCAGCCGGGGGCGGACCTCCCGGTAGCGGAGCTCCTTCATCCAGTTCTGCAGCCGCCAGAGCCGCTCGGTCAGAAGCCGGACCACCAGCGCCCCCACCTCGGGGTAGCGGGCGGCGACCCGGAGCAGCTTCTGCCCCGGGGCCAGGTAGACCTGGCCCGGGCTCATCACCTCGGCGTAGACCCCGTACTCGCGGTCGCCGTGGAGCGCCGCCTCGCCGAAGATCTCCCCCGGCCCCACCACCGCCAGGGTGATCTCGCCGTCGTCCTCGGTCGGGGCGTAGATCCGCACCCAGCCGTCCTCCAGGTAGTAGACGTCGTCGGCCCGGTCGCCGGGGCGGAAGAAGACCCGGCCCCGCCGGGCCCGCCGGGGCTTGAAGAGCTCCTCGAGCATGCCTTTGGGGGGGTCGTCCAGGGCCTCGAGGATCCGGGGAGCCATGGCCTTAAGTTTAACGCCCCGAAACCAGCCAATCGGACCGGTCCCCAACCGGCGCCAGCGCCACCGCCGCCATGCGGGAAAAGAGCGCCTCCGCCGCCCGCCGGCCCTCCTCGCCGAGGTCAAGGCTGAACTCGTTGACGTAGGTCCGCACGTGCTGCCAGATCACCTCCTCGCCCATCTCCTGGGCGTGGGCCTTCATGTACTCGAGGACCTCGTCGGGGTGGTCCCAGGCGTAGCGGATGCTCTCCCGGATCGCCTGGTCGAGGGCCCGGGCGAGCTCCTCGCCCAGGTCGCGGCGCACCGCGATCAGGCCCAGGGGGAGCGGCAGGCCGGTCTCGGCCTCCCACCACTCGCCGAGGTCGAGGAGCTTTTTGAGCCCGTACTCGGGGTAGACGAAGCGCGACTCGTGGATGATCAGCCCCAGGTCCACCTCGCCCCGGGCCACCGCCGGCATGATCTCGCTGTAGACCATGGGCACCGGGGTGAAGGGCCGGTCTCCCAGGTACATGCGAAAGAGGGCGTAGGCGGTGGTGGCCTCGCCGGGGTGGGCGACCCGGGCGGCCTCGAGGGGGCGCTCTTCTTTGGCCACCACCAAGGGCCCGACCCCGCGGCCGAGCGCGCCCCCGCTTCTAAGCCCCAGGTAGCGGTCTTTGACCTGAGCGAAGGCGGCGTAGCTGAGCTTGCTGGCGGGGAGGCGCCCCTCGAAGGCCCAGGCGTTCAAGGTCTCGACGTCGGCGAGCACCGGCTCGATCGGGGCCGGGCTCGGCACCTTGCCGTGCACCAGGGCGTAGAAGATGAAGGTGTCGTTGGGACAGGGAGAAAAACCGAGCTGCATGCCCTGAGCCTACGCCCTGGCGGTGCCCTTTAGGAAGAGGTCCACGATCGGGGTGGCGTCGTAGCTGGGCGGGCCCTCGGGCTCGAAGTAGTCCTTGGCGGTGGCCGAGAAGACCAGGCTCAAAAAGAGCTCGGCCCAGGCCCCGGCGTCGCCGGGTCGGGCCTCGCCGGCGGCCTGCCCCCTTTCGATCACCGACGCCACCAGGCGGACGAGCCGCCCCTTGTTGGCCTGAAACTCCCGGTCCCGGACCAGCTCGGGCAGGGCGCTCGCCGAGTAAAGCGCCCGCAGGAAACCGCGGTTTTCCTCCTGGAAGGCGACCCCGGCCCGCGCCATCGCCGCCACCGCCTCGGCGTAGGGGCCCTTCGAGACCGCCGCCAGCCGCTCGGTGAGCTCCTCCAGCTTCCAGAGCAAGAGCGCCTTCAAGAGCTCTTCCTTGTCGCGGAAGTAGTGGTAGAGCGCCACCCGCGAGAGCAGGGCCCGCTCGGCGATCTCCTCCATGGTGGCCTTCAAGTAGCCCTTTTCCTCGAAGACCGCCATCGCCGCCTCGAGGATCTCCCGCACCCGCCGCTCGCGCCGCTTTTCCTTAAGCGCCTTCGCCACTGCCTTTAGTATGCCAAAGTTTACGCGCTGACTATGAAGTTGACATCGTGTAAAGAACACGCATAGGATGCGGGCGTGCGGGAGCGAACGCGTTCCTGGCTCGTGATCCTGGCCTTCGCGCTGGTCACCGCGCTCTTCGCGCTGGGGCTGCCCCGGCTCGGCTACGACAACTCGCTGGCGTCGTTCGTCCCCCCGGACCTCCCGGCCAAACGCCTCTACGACGAGGTCCGCGAGACCTTCGGCAGCGGCGAGCTGGCGATCGCGGTGCTCGAGGGCGAGGTCTGGACCCCAGAGGGCTTAGGGGCCCTCCGCGCCGCCAGCGAAGCCGCCGCCCAGGTCCCGGGCGTTCTCCGGGTGACCAGCCTGGCGAGCGCCAAGCGGATGGAGGAGGTCGAGGGCGAGCTGGTCATCGAGGAGCTGATTCCAAAGGCGCCCTCCCCCGAAGCGATCCCCGAGATCCGCCGCTACGTCGAGGAGAACCCGCTCTATGCCGGGCGGCTGGTGAGCGAGGACGGGCGCTACGCGGCGGTGATCCTCGAGGTCGAACCCGGCGGCGACGAGCTGGCCCTGACCCAAGGCCTCGAGGCCGCCCTCAAGGCCCACTGGCCGGGCCCGGTCTACCTGGCGGGGGCGCCGGCGCTCTCCGGCTACATCCTCGAGACCCTGCGCCGCGACCTGCCGGTGCAGATGACCCTGGCCGCGCTCTTGATCGCGCTGGTGCTCTTTCTGAACTTCCGAAGCGCCCGCGGGGTCTTGCTGCCCTTGCTCACGGTCTCGGTGGCGCTTTTCTGGTCGCTCGGGCTGGGCGGCTGGCTCGGGGTCAAGCTGGGCTCGATCAGCTCCATCCTGCCGGTGGTGGTGCTGGCGGTGGGGAGCTCGTTCACGCTGCACATCCTGAACCGCTTCTACCACGAGCTCGCCGCGGGCAAGCCCCGCGGGGAGGCGATCCGGCTGGCCGCCCGGGAGACCGGGCTCGGGGTGGTGGTGAGCGCGCTGGCCGCCGGCTCGGGGCTCGCGGCGCTGGCGACCTCGAGCGTGCCCCAGATCAAGTCCTTCGGCGTGCTCGCCGCCTTCGGCGTGTTGGTCGCCTTCCTCACCGCCAACTTCCTGACCCCGGCGCTGCTTTCGCTGCTCAAAAACCCCCGCCGCCTCCCCGATCCCGAGCGGCCGGACGCCACCGCCCAGGCGATGGGCCGGCTGGCGGGGACGGTGGCCCGAAACCGGCGCGCAATCTTAATCGCGGCGCTCGGGTTCTTCCTGCTGATGGCGGCGCTCGCCACCCGGGTGCCGGTGGAGACCAGCCTGCTCGCCTACTTCCCCAAAAACTCCGCCCCCCGCGTGGCCACCGAGCTCGCCGACCGGGTCTTCGGCGGCACCGACACCCTGGAGATCCTGATCGAGGGCGACCTCAAGGACCCCGCGCTGCTTTCGGCCCTGCTCGCGTTCGAGGAAAAAGCGGGCGCGCTTCCCGAGGTGGGTTCGGCGATCTCGATCGCCGACATCGTCCGGGAGATCCACCGGGCGCTCACCGGCGAGGACGGCCTGCCGGGCACCCCCGAGGCGGTGGCCCAGGAGCTCTTGCTCTACCAGCTCTCCGGCGACCCGGCCGAGCTTTCGAGCCTGATCACCGAGGACCAAAGCGAGGCGCTCCTGGTGGTCCAGCTCCGCTCGCTCCCCTCGAGGAAGCTCGAGGCCGTGGTCCAAACCCTGAAGCAGGAGGCCGAGCGGACCCTCGCCCCCCACGCCGACGCGGTCCGCTTCACCGGCTCCTCGGTGCTCGCGATCGAGGTCATGCGCCTGATCCTCCACGACCAGTACGTCTCCCTTTTGCTCGCGCTCGTCCTGGTGGCCTTCTTCAACGCCCTCTTGCTCCGCTCGCTTCGGGTGGGGCTCGTGAGCGTGCTGCCGCTCGCCCTCACCATCGCCGGTCAGTTCGGCCTGATGGGGCTCTTCAGGATTCCCCTAGATAGCGCCACCGCGCTGATCGCGGCCATCGCCATCGGGGTCGGCGACTACTCGGTGCACGTCATCGTCCGCTACCTGGAGGAGCTCCGGAGGGGGCGGCGCCCCGAGGCCGCCCTTAAGACCAGCCTGGTGGTCTCGGGCCGGGCGGTCTTCTTCACCGCCCTGGCCATCGGCGGAGGGTTTTCTGCCCTCCTCTTCTCGGGCTTCGTGCCCATCCGCACCTTCGCGGTCCTGATGGGGTTTACGGTGGGCGCCACCGCGCTTTTTGCGCTCACCGTCTTGCCCGCCGCGCTGCTTACCTTCGTGCGCGGCGCGCGAAAGGAGGGATAGACGTGCGCAAGGCCTGGCTTCTTTTGGGACTCCTGCTCTTCCCCGCCTTCGCCCTAAGCGGCGACGAGGTGATGGCGCGGGTGGAGGCGCGACCGACGCCCAAGACCTTCCACGGCGTCCTCGAGATGCAGCTCATCAATAAAAGGGGCAAGGTCACCACCCGCGAGCTCGAGCTCTGGACCAAGAAGGAGGGCGAGGTCGAGAAGATGCTGATCAAGTTCCTGGCGCCGCCCGACGTGCGGGGAACCGCCTTTCTGGCGATCAAAAAGGGCGAGAGGGAGGAGATGAAGCTCTACCTGCCCGCGCTCAAAAAGGTGCGGCGGATCGCCGGGGGTCAGAAGAAGGGGAGCTTCATGGGCTCGGACTTCACCTACGACGACATCGCGAGGCTCGGGAGCTTGAAGCGGGAAAACTACAAAAACAAGCTCCTAAAAGAAGACGCCCGCCACTACCTGGTCGAGGCCACCCCGAAGCCGGGGGTGGAGAGCGCCTACGAGCGGCTCTTGATCTGGGTGGAAAAGCCCCACTTCGACGTGGTGAAGATCGAGTTTTACCAAAAGGGCGCGCTCTACAAGGTGATGACCCTCGCCGAGATCCAGACCTTCGCCGAGAAGTACCGCATCCCCACCAAGCTCACCATGGAGAACAAGAAGACCGGCCACAAGACGGTGCTTTTGCAGAAGAAGATCGAGGTGGACCGGCCGATTCCCGACTCGGTCTTTAGCGAGCGCTTTATGCGACGCTAGAAAGGGGAACCGATGAAACGAGTGCTAGCCCTCCTGGCCCTCTTCACCCTGGCCCTGGCCCAGAGCGAGCTCCAGTTCCTCGGCCAGCTGGAGACCGAGTTCCGCCTGCGGTACGCCGACCTCTCGCAGAGCGAGCCGGCCACCCGCTTCCGCCTGCGGCTGGAAACCGGCGCCGACTACGCCGACCTTTCGGTCGAGCTCCGGGCCGACGCCCGCGGGGTGCGGCTCGGCGAAGCCTACGCTCAGGCCTACCTGGGCCCGGTGGACCTGATGCTCGGTCGCATCCTGCTCACCACCGGCCGCACCGACCTCTACTCCCCGCTCGACGCCTTCAACCCCAGGGACTACTCCTACCCGCTGGCGCCGCCAGAAGAGCAAAAGGTGCCGGTGGAGGGGGCCTGGCTGGTCTACTACCCCACCGACGCCCGGGCCTCGGTCGAGCTCTACTACGCCCCCCGCTTCGTCCCCTCGACCCCGCCGGAAGGGATCTGGGCCCGTCCGAACCCGCTTCCCCCCGGGGTAGTAAAGGTGGAGACGGCGCGCCCGGGCCCGCTTTTGGAAAACGGGGTCTTCGGAGTCCGGGGGCTCTATAGCTTCGACGTCCTGGAGGGGCTCGACGTCAACGCGCTCCTCCTCTACACCTACACCCCCTTCCCGGGGCTCAAGGCCCTGCTCGACGCCAGCGACCCGAGCCGCCCCTGCCCCGACCCGAGCACCGGCCCCTGCATCGCGGTGCTGGGCTACGACCGGCTGACCCTCGTGGGCGGCGACCTGACCTTCGGCTTCTCGCTTCCCGAGATCGAGGGCGGGTTCATCGCCCGGATCGAGGCCGCCCTGGGCCTCACCGGCGACCTCGAGGGGCAAAACCCGCTGGTCCAGGACTCCTACTTCGAGGGTGTCCTGGAGCTGGAGCATCCCTTCCCCGACGGCCCCACCGTGCTCCTCCTCTACCACGGCCGCTACGCCAAGGCCCCGGGCTGGACCCACCACCTCGCCCTCTCCGCCTACTACGAGGCCAACGAGTCGCTCACCCTGGAGGGCGCCTGGGTGCAAAACCTCAGCGACGGCTCGGGGGTGCTGCTGCCGCGGGTGCGCTACCGGCTAGCGGAGGGCCTCGAGGCCCGGGCCTCGCTCTCCTTCCTCTACGGCAAGGGGACCAGCGAGTTCGGCGTCTGGCGGGACAACGGCGAACTCAGCCTCGGCCTCCGCTACGTCTTTTAGGCCAGGGGCGCGGCCCGGGCCGCGCCCCTTCCTACGAACCATTGTCATTCTTAAAACCAAGAAAACCGACCGGTATTGACGGATTTACCTCGTCCGGCCTACAATCCGGGCGATGCGGCGGCTCGACGAGCTCTCCCCCGGCGAGGAAGGGCGGATCCAGCGGGTGAGCGCCCCCAAGGGGCTGCTCCGGCGGCTTTTCGCCCTGGGCCTCCGCCCGGGAGCCCGGGTGCGCCTTTTGCGCCGGGCCCCGCTGGGCGACCCCCTCGAGGTCCGGGTGGGCGAGAGCTTCGTCGCGCTCAGGAAGCACGAGGCCGCCGGCGTGGTACTCGAGGACGAGCGATGAGCGCCCGGCGCGTCGCCCTCCTGGGCAACCCCAACACCGGCAAGTCCACCCTGATCAACGCCCTCGCCGGCGCCCAGCTGCAGGTAGGGAACTGGCCGGGGACGACGGTGGAGCGGCTTTTGGCCCGGGAAGGGGAACGCACCTACGTCGACCTCCCCGGCGCCTACAGCCTGCTCGCCACCACCCCGGAAGAGAAGATCGCCGTCCGTTCGCTCCTCGAGGACCCGCCGGAGGTGCTCCTCGTGGTGCTGGACGCCGGCAACCTCGAACGCAGCCTGCCGCTTTTGCTCGAGGCCGGCGAGCTCGGCCTGCCCACGGTGGTGGCCCTCAACCTGATGGACGAGGCCCGGGCCAAGGGCTACCGGCTCGACCCCGGGGCCCTCGAGGCCGAGCTCGGGGTGCCGGTGGTCCCGGTGGTGGCGAGCCGCGGCGAGGGGATCAAAGCGCTCAAGGCCGCCCTCGACCGCGCCGCGGTGCCGAGGTCCTCGCTCGCCTACCCGCCCGCCCTCGAGCGAGCCCTTCGGGCCATCGAGGCCCACCTCGAGGGCCCCGCAAGGCGGGCAAGGGCGGCGCTTTTGCTCGCCGGCGAGGACCTGCCGGCGCCGGAAGAGGCCCGGGAGGCGGCCCGCTTTGCCCGCGCCGCGCTCTTTGAGCTCGGCCTCGACCCCTACCTGGAGCTCACCGGGGCCGTCTTCGCCCGCGCCCGCGAGCTCTTCAAGCGCGCCCTCAAAGGCCATAACCCCCGCCCCACCCTGACCGACCGGATCGACCGGCTGGTCCTCCACCCGGTGCTGGGCCCGGTCCTCTTTTTCCTCGGGATGCTCTTCGTCTTCCGCTTCACCTTTCTCTTCTCCGCCCCCTGGGTGACCTTCATCGGCCGGGTGCAGGAGGTGCTCGCGGGCTGGACCCAGGCCCTTCCCCTGCCTCCGCTGCTCGCCTCGTTCTTCACCGGCGCCCTCGTCGCCGGGGTGGGCACGGTGCTCGCCTTCACCCCGGTGCTCTTCTTCCTCTACCTGGCGATGGGGTTTTTGGAAACCAGCGGCTTCCTGGCCCGCTCGGCCTTCCTCACCGACCGGCTGATGCACGCCGTCGGCCTCTCCGGCCGCGCCTTCATTCCGCTGGTCTTGGGGTTCGGCTGCAACGTGCCGGCGATCTACGCCACCCGCACCCTCGAGTCCTTCGGCGAGCGGCTGAAGACCGCGCTGGCCATCCCCTTCATGGCCTGCAGCGCCCGGCTGCCGGTCTTCGCCCTCTTCGCCGCCGTCTTCTTTCCCGAACGCGCCACCTACGTCGTCTTCGGCCTCTACCTCCTGGGCCTCTTCTTCGGCCTTTTCACCGCCTGGCTGGTGGGGAAGGTGGCCCAGACCGAGCCTGCAAGCGGGGTGATGGAGCTTCCCCCCTACCGCTGGCCGCCCCTTCGGGTCCTTTTGGCCCAGGCCCGGGTGCGCACGCGGGACTTCGTCCAAGGCGCCACCGGCCCGATCCTGATCGCGATGGTGCTGATCTGGGCGCTCTTGCACCTGCCTCCGGGCCCGCTCGAGGAGAGCCTTTATGCCCGGGTCGCCCAAACCCTTTCAATCCTGTTCGAGCCGCTTGGCTTCTCCGACTGGCGGCTGGTCGGCGCCCTGATCCCTGGCTTCGTCGCCAAGGAGGTGGTGGTGGGGGCGTTGGCGGTGAGCTTCCTCGGCGCCGAGCCCGCCGCCGGGCTCGGCCTCCTGGCCGGGCTCCACGACCTCGCCCTGGCCTTCCTCGCGGCCCTGAAAGAGACCTTCGGCGCCCTCTTCGCGCTCTTCGGGCTGCCCCGGCTCGGCCTCGAGGCGGGCGGAAGCGCCCCCGCCCTGGCGGCTCCCTTGAGCCAGGTCCTCACCCCCCGGGGGGCCCTCGGCTACCTGGTCTTCGTCCTGCTCTACACCCCCTGCGTCGCCACCCTGGCCGCCCTCGCCCAGGAGCTGGGGCGCCGCTGGGCCGCCTTCAGCGTGGCCTACCAGCTCACGGTGGCCTACCTCGCGGCCTTGCTGGCGAGCCGACTCCTGCCATGACCCGAAAACTGCTCGCCCTGCTCACCCGCCCCCGCACCCTGGCCCAGCTGACCCGGGCGCTGGGGGTGGAGGAGGCCACCACGCGCCTGCTGCTCGAGCGGCTCGAGGCCGCCGGCTACATTGGCCGCGCCCATCCCGAAAGCGAGACCTGCACCACCGCCTGCCAAGTCTGCAGCCTGAAAAGGCTCTGTCCCGCCGCCGGAAAACCGGCCGCCACCCTGCCCCCCGTCTACCGCCTCACCGAGAAGGGGAAAAAGGCGCTAAGCTCAGGGGCGTGACCAAGCGGCTCTTCTGGGAAGACCCTTACGCCAAGCGCTTTGAGGCCCGGGTCCTCGAGGTCCGCCCCAAGGGCAGGCACTACGAGGTCCGGCTCGACCAGACCCTCTTCTACCCCACCTCGGGCGGCCAGCCCCACGACACCGGCCGCCTGGGGGAGGCCCGGGTGCTCGACGTCTACGAGAACGAAAAGCACGGCGAACTGGTCCTCCACCTCACCGACCGCCCCCTCGAGGAGGGTGCGGTGGTCGAGGGCGAGATCGACTGGGCCCGCCGCTACCGCCACATGCAGCGCCACACCGCCCAGCACATCCTCTCCCAGGCCTTCCTTCGCGCCGGCAAGTGGAACACGGTGGCGGTGAGCCTGAAAAACCCGGTGATCACCATCGACTTCGACATGACCCCGGACGAGGCCGTGGTCAAGGAGGCCGAGGCGCTGGCCAACTGGGCGGTTTACGCCAACCTGCCGGTACGCGCCTTTTTCGTCGAGGAGGCGCGGGTGCCGCTTTTGCCGCTTCGCCGGCTGCCCAAGGTGCGGGGCACGGTGCGCGTCGTCGAGATCGAGGATTGGGACCTGGCCCCCTGCGGCGGCACCCACCTCCGGAGTGCCGCCGAGGCGGGCCCGATCAAGGTGCTTGGCTTCGAGCGCTTCAAGAAGCACACGACGAGGGTCTACGCCACCGCCGGCTGGGAGGCGCTCGAGGATTACCTCAAAAAGCACGAGGCGCTCAAAACGCTCGCCCTCAAGTTCGCAAGCCGCCCCTTGGAGGTGCCCCAGCGGGTGGAAAAGCTCGAGCGCGAACTCTTCGAGACCAAGGGCCGCTTGATCGAGGCCGAGCGCACCCTCGCCGGCCTCCTCTACGAATCCCTCCCGGGGACCCACGTCGCCGCCGAGGTGCCCGCCATCGCCCTCGGTGAGCTCGCCAAACGCCTCGCCGAGCGGCCCGGCGCGGCCTTCCTGCTGGTCGCGCCGGAAGGCGAAAAGGCCCGCTTCGTGCTGGGCAAGCACCCCGCCTCCGAACTCGACCTCGATGCCGCCTTCGAAAGGCTCAAAGCCCTCGGCGCCAAGGGGGGCGGCGGAAAAGACCGCTACCAGGGCGTGCTCCCCCCCGCCCAAATCCCCGCCGCCTTACAGAGCTTTCGGGAAGAAAGGGTAGACTAAAGGGCCATGGCGAACTACCTCGGCGACGAAGCCCAAAACCTCCGCCCCGGCGACCGCCTCCGCGACCCCCAGGCGGGCCGGTATTACCTCGTCTACGGCGTCCGCGTCTACGACGACTACGACAACGGCATGCTCGACACCTACTACGACCTGATCAGCGAGGACGGCCGCCGCATCGTCCTGCAAGCCATGGCCGTATCCCGCTGGGAACGAGTCTAGCGCGGCCGCCCCACCGGCACCAGGTACAAAGGCGGCCAGGCAGGGGGAAGCCCGAGCGCCGCGGCCAACTCCCCCTCGTCGAAGGCCCCCACCGGCACCGCGCCGATCCCGAGCGCGGTGGCCTCGAGCAAGAGATTCTGAGCCGCGTGCCCGACCTCGACCCAAACGTAGCGCCCGGCCATGGGGCCGTAACGCCGCTCGGTGCGGGCAGGCTCGGCGGCGAAAACGAAGACCGCGGCCGCCTGGGCCAGGCAGTCCTGCCGAAGCGCGGCCTGGTAGACCGCGGGGAGGAGCCGGCCTGGGTGCCAGGCCTCGAGCGCGTGGGCGCCGGGCCGGTAGCGATAGGCCCCGGGGGCCAGTCCGGCCACCCGGTCGGCGAGCAGAAAGAGCTCCAGGGGATAGGTGGCCCCGGCCGAGGGGGCGGTGCGGTAGCCCTCGGGGTGGGTCACCCCCTGGGCCGCCCAGAGCAGCTGGGCCACCTGGGAAAGCGTGAGCGGGGCCTCGAGGAACGCCCGCCGCGAACGCCGGCGACCGAGCGCTTCTTCCAGACTCAAGGGACCCCGGGACCGGGGCTCGGGCAGGGGCAGAAGCTCCGCCATCCCCTCCAGGCTAAAAGAAAAAGCCCCCGGGGCTAGCCCGGGGGCTCTTCCTGGAGCGGGAGACGGGACTCGAACCCGCGACCTTCTGCATGGCAAGCAGACGCTCTACCAACTGAGCTACTCCCGCGTGAGTTGGTGCGTGGTTGGTAGTGCGTGGTACGTGGTAAAAGAGGATCCT
>JAMOVS010000134.1 GCA_027061845.1 Thermaceae bacterium | reverse complement strand
CGCGCTCGAGCGCCTTTTGGGCGGCGCGGACCTGGCCCAGGCCGCCGTCGACGAGGAGGAGGTCCGGGACCGGGAGGTGTGAGAGCCGGCCGGTAAACCGGCGGTAGACCGCCTCCTCGATGGCGGCATAGTCGTTGGCGTGGCCGGGGCCGGAGCGGATCTGCATACGGCGGTACTCACCCTTTTTGGGCTTGCCCCCCTCGAAGACCACGATCGCCGCCACCGTGGCCTCGCCGAAGAGGGTGGAGACGTCCACCCCCTCGATCCGCCAGGGTCGGGCGGAGAGGCCGAGGGCCTCGGCGAGGCTTTTGAGGGCGGGGTGGTCGCCCTTGCGTTCCAGCCGCGCCATCTCGGTCTCGAGGGCGGCGCGGGCGTTTTTCTCGGCGAGCTCCAAAAGCTTTTTCTTCTCCCCGCGCTTTGGGACGTGGAATCTTACCTTGCGCCCGGCGCGGCGGGAGAGGGCCTCGGCCAGGAGCTCCTGGTCGGGGACGGGAAAGGGCAGGAGGACGAGGGGCGGCAGGGGGCTGGCCTCGAGGTAGTAGTCGCGGAGGAAGGCGGCAAGGATCTCGGCGTCTTCCTGCTCCTCGGCGCCTTCCATGAAGCGGGCCACCCGGCCCAGGATGCGGCCGCTTCGGAGCTGGAAAAGCTGCACTGCGACGTAGCCCCCGGCGCGGGCGAGGCCGACGAAGTCGAGGGATTCCTGGGTGCCTAAGACCGCCTGCTGGCGGGTGGCGAAGAAGGCCTCGAGCGAGCGGATCGTGTCCCGGATCTCGGCGGCACGTTCGAAGTTGAGCTCCTCGGCGGCCTTGGCCATCTCGGCCTTTAGTTCCTCAAGGAGCGCATCCACCTCGCCCGAGAGGACCTTTTCCACCTGGGCCACGACCTTGGCGTACTCCTTGGGGTCGGCGAGGCCGGCGCAAGGGGCGAGGCAGCGGCCCATCGCGTGGTTAAGGCAGGGGGTCTTGCGGCGCCGCATCGGACTGCCGGAGTTTTTGCGCAGGGGAAAGGTGCGGTCGATGAAGGCCTTGATCCGGCGGACCGCGCCGGCATTCGGGAAGGGGCCCCAGTACTTGGCGCCGTCCTCCTTGACCCGGCGGACGATCTGGAGGATGGGGAAGGGCTCGTTCGTGAGCTTCAGGAAGGGGTAGTGCTTGTCGTCCTTTAGGAGGATGTTGTGGAAGGGGCGGTAGGCCTTGATCAGGTTGGCCTCGAGCAGGAGCGCCTCGACCTCGTCGCGGGTGACGATGAACTCGAGCGCGTCGGCCTCGGCGGCGATCTCGGCGGGTTTCCCGAAGGCGTGGAAGTAGCTGGTCACCCGGGCCTTCAGGTTCTTGGCCTTACCCACGTAGCGGACCTCGCCCCCGCGCTTGAAGAGGTAGACGCCGGGGGCCTCGGGCAGGGACGGCAGGTCCGAGAGCGTCATCGCCCCTTAGTTTAGGAACCCGGGACGACCGGCCCCAAGCCTTCCCTTACCATGGAGGCATGGACCGGCTCTATTCGGCCTGGACCGAGCTTTTGGACTGGATGCGGGCCTACGCCCAGGAAAAGGACGTGC
>JAMOVS010000133.1 GCA_027061845.1 Thermaceae bacterium | reverse complement strand
GGATGTACTCCGCCACCTTGTCCGAGTTCTTGCGCTCCACCGTGAGCAAGGCGGCCATGAACTCGACCGGGTAGTGGGCCTTGACGTAGGCGGTCTGGTAGGCGATCAGGGCGTAGGCGGCGGCGTGGGAGTTGTGCACCACCAGGTCCTCGGCCACGAAGGTATGGGTCCCCTCGACGGTGAGGTCGTAGACCTCCTCCTCGCCGGCGGGGACGACCTCGACCACCCGGTCCCAGTAGAGGTCGCTCTCGGCCAGGCGCAAGAGCAAGAGGCTCCCGGTCAGGGCCGCGAGCCGGGCCACGGTCTCCCGGGTGATGCCCCGCTTGCTGGCGTTGGGCCGAAGGATTCCGCTGGAAATGCCGCGGGCCTCGAGGTAGGCGGCGTAGCCCCGCCCCTCGGCGGCCGCCGCCCGGGCCACCTCGGCGAGGACCCGGGGCAGGAAGTCGTTGGGGACGACGTCTTTGGCCGAGAGCCCCGCCCCTGAAAGCCGGGCCGAAAGCCGCCTCAAGTCCTCGGCCCGCTTGCCCACCAGGTAGGGCCCCACCCGCTCGGCGAAGCGGCGGAGCACCGCGTCGCCTCCAATGAGGTAGACCACGTAGCCTTTCCGCTCGCCGCCCCGGTAGGCAAAGGTCTTTTCCTTGAGGCTCGAGAGGATGCCGAGCCTGAGGAGCAGGTGCTGCACGTCTTCCGCCAGCCGCTTTGAAGCGGTGGCGTAGTGGACCAGCTTGGTGGCCGGCTGGACGCCGCCGTCTCCCGACCAAAGCCGGCCCAGAAAACGGGCCAGGCGCTCGGGGGGCTCGGTGAAGACCGGCTCGGGCACGAACTTCTCGCCGGCGGCCAGGCCGAGCACGCCCATCTTTTGAAGAAAGGCTCGGGCCCCGCTCTCCTCGCTCCTTTGCGCCCGGCCCACGTAGACCGCCACCGCGGCTTTCTTCCGGTCCACCCGGGCCCGGGTGTTGGGGAAAGCGGCGAGCGCCTCTTGCATCGCCTCCAGCACCGCCTCGTCCCCGGTATAGAGGTAGAACCCCGAGGGATGCCGCAGGTTGCCCTCGGCCAGGGCGAAGGCGAGCAGGTCGAGCTCCTCGTCCTTGAGCGCCGGCGTCCCCCGGTAGGGCACGCTGCGGGCAACCGCCACGTAGTCCCCGGGGCGGATACGGCCGAGCTCGCGCCAGCCCTTCGGGGTGTAGAAGGGGTGGTTGGCGGTGGCCACGAGCTCACGGCCGCTGGCGGTCTTGAGCCGGTACACCGGGCGGCGGCCGCTGGGAAAGGCGGCCACCACCGGGCGAGGCACGATCTTCTGCGTGGCCTCGTCCAGCGAGGGGACGAAGACCTCCTTCACTTCACCGCGAACGATCTCTCCCACGCTGACCCGGCGGCCGGTCTTTGCGTCCACCACCCGGGCGGAGGCGGGCAGGCATTTGTTGAACCCGTAGTTGGCGAAGGCCTCGAGCATGTCGAAGAGCCGGTTGGCCTCGTCCTCGGGGATCCCCCGCTCGGCCGCCCCCTGGATGAAGCGCTCGCGGTGCTGCTTCATCTCCTCGACCTTCTTCTTGCCCA
>JAMOVS010000132.1 GCA_027061845.1 Thermaceae bacterium | reverse complement strand
CCATGTACGCGATCATCGAGACGGGCGGCAAACAGTACCGGGTGGAGGAGGGCGCGCGCATCCGCGTCGAGAAGCTCGACCTCGAACCCGGCCAGAAGGTGGAGTTTTCGCCCCTGTTCGTCGGGGGCAAGGAGGCCAAGGTCGGCGCCCCGGCGGTCGAGGGCGCCAAGGTGGTGGCCGAGGTGGTGGGCCACGGCAAGGCGAGGAAGGTCCTGGTCGAGAAGTTCAAGGCCAAGATCAACTACCACCGCAAGAAGGGCCACCGCCAGCCGTACACCGAGCTTTTGATCAAGGAGATCCGGGGGTAGACGATGGCACATAAAAAGGGTCTGGGTTCGACCAAGAACGGCCGCGACTCGATCGCGAAAAGGCTCGGGGTGAAGCGGTTCGACGGCCAGGTGGTGCGGGCCGGCAACGTCCTCGTGCGTCAGCGCGGCACCCGCTTCAAGCCCGGCAAGAACGTTGGCATGGGCCGCGACTTCACCCTGTTCGCGCTGGTGGACGGGGTGGTCGAGTTCCGCGACAAGGGACGGCTCGGCCGCTACGTGAGCGTCCGCCCGCTCGAGTAGGTTTTCGCCCCTTGCCCCGCGGACCCCACCCCGGGCGTTCGCGGGGTTTTCTATGAAATGTTTCGGGATCGGATCGAGATCGAGGTGACCGCCGGCCGCGGCGGCGACGGGGTGGTGAGCTTCTTCCGCGAGAAGTTCATCCCCAAGGGCGGGCCCGACGGCGGCGACGGCGGCAGGGGTGGCGACGTCTACCTGCGGGCCTCGGAGCACGTGGACTCCCTGGCCAAGGTCTCCCGGCGCCACTACAAGGCGGAATCGGGGGCCCACGGCCAGGGCGGGACCCGCCACGGCCGGGGTGGCGAGGATCTCTACATCGACGTGCCCCTCGGCACCCGGGTCTACGACGCCGAGACCGGCGAGCTGATCGCCGACCTGGTGGAGCCGGGGCAGACGGTGCGGGTGGCCCGGGGCGGCGAGGGCGGCCGCGGCAACGCCGCCTTCGTGAGCCCCACCCGGCAGGCGCCGCGCTTCGCCGAGGCCGGGCTGCCGGGGGAGAAGCGCCGGCTCCGGCTCGAGCTTTTGTCGCTTGCCGACCTGGGGCTCGTGGGCTACCCGAACGCCGGCAAGTCCTCGCTTCTGGCGGCGCTGACCAACGCCCGCCCCAAGGTGGCGAACTACCCCTTCACCACCCTGACCCCGAACCTCGGGGTAGTAGAGGAGGGGGAGGGGCTCCGCCGCTTTACCCTCGCCGACATCCCCGGGATCATCGAGGGCGCGAGCGAGGGCAAGGGGCTCGGGCTTGAGTTCCTCCGGCACATCGCCCGCACCCGGGGGCTGCTCTACGTGCTGGACGCGGCCGAGGACCCCGAGGCGGCGCTCGAGACCCTGCTCGCCGAGGTCAAGGCCTACGACCCCGAGCTCCTTCGCCGGCCGGCGCTGGTTGCCCTCAACAAGACCGACCTCTTGGACGAGGGCGAGGCCGAGCTCTGGGCCGACGAGCTTTCCCGCTTTGGCTACCCGGTGATTCCGATCTCGGCCAAGACCGGCGAGGGGCTCCCTGAGCTCAAAAAGGCCCTTTTCGACCTCTTGGAGAAGGCCCCGAAGATCAAGCCGGCCGAGCCCAAGCCCAAGGAGGAGGTCGAGGCCGGGATCCGGGTGCGCGAGGTCGAGGAGGGGGTCTATGAGGTCGAGGCCCCCGAGATCGAGCGGGCGGTGACCCGGATCAAGGGCGACCTCTTCGAGGCCATGCCCTACCTGCACGAGCGCTTCAAGCGGCTGGGTCTGGAGGAGGCGCTTCGCCGCGCCGGGGTGCGGGCCGGCGACACCGTGCGGGTGGCCGGCCTGGAGTTCGAGTACATCCCGGACTAATCGGGGCCTGTGGTAGGCTCCAAGGCATGCGCCTGGGGCTTTTCGGCGGCAGCTTTGACCCGGTGCACCTCGGGCACCTCCTGGCGGCGAGCGAGTCCGCCGACCGGCTGGGGCTGGACCGGGTGGAGTTCGTCACCGCCGCCCGGCCGCCGCACAAGCGCCCGGTGGCCTCGCCCGAGGCCCGGCACGAGATGGTGGTGCTGGCAGTGGGCCGGGACGCGCGCTTCTTTGCCAGCCGCCTCGAGCTCGACTACCCCGGCCCCAGCTTCACGGTGGACACCCTGCGGCGGGCCCGGCGACGCTGGCCCGAGGCCGAGCTCTTCTTCATCACCGGCGCCGACGCCTACCGCGACGTGGAGACCTGGAAGGAGCCCGAGGCGCTCTTCGAGCTTGCCACCATGGTGGCGGTGACCCGGCCGGGCTACGACCTCAAGCGGCTTGCCCCCTTCTTCCGCGAGCGGGTACGGGTGCTCGAGATCCCCGGCTACGAGGTCTCCTCGACCGAGATACGAAGGCGGGTCGCCGCCGGCCGCTCGATCCGCTACCTGGTCCCCTTCGAGGTGGAGGTCTACATTGAAAAGCACGGCCTTTACCGATCTGGAAAACGCGCTTAAAAAGCGGATCAGCGAGGAGCGCTTCGCCCACTCGCTCCGGGTGGCGGAGCTTGCCCGAAAGATCGCCGAGGCAAACGGCCTCGATCCCGAGAAGGCCTACCTGGCCGGGCTGCTCCACGATCTCGCCAAGGAACTCCCCGAAGAGGAGCTCCTTCGCCTGGCGCCGCCCGAAAACGAGGCCGAGCGGGCGCACCCCCAGGTGCTCCACGGCCGCGCCGGGCGGGTTTTGGCCCAAGAGCTCGGGGTCACCGACCCCGAGGTCCTGGCCGCGATTGAGGGGCACGTGGTCGGGGTGGACCCGGAGTTCGGCTTGGGGATGGCGGTCTACGTCGCCGACCAGGCCGAGCCCGGCCGGGGGGTAAACCAGGACCTGGCCGAGCGGGCGCTCGCCGGCGACCTGGTCGGGGCCTACCGCGAGGCGGTGCGGCGGAAGCTGGCCTGGCTTCGTTCCCGGGGCATTCCCCTTCACCCGAAGACCGAGGAGGTGCGGGCGCGCCTTGAGGGTTAACCTCCCCATCGGACTTCGCTTCTTGCTGGGGGCGGTGCTGGCGGTCTTGGCGGTGGTGCTGGGCCGCTGGCCGACGCCCGAGCGCACCCTGACCACCCCCGAGGGCAAGGCGGTGCCGGTGTTGAACGTGGTGGTGGCGGCCCGGGACATCGAGTACTGCGGCCCGGCCACCCCCTGCGGCCCCGGGCACCGCACCGACACCATCTTCTTTACCCGGGCGGTGGCGAGCGAGGTCTGGGCGGTGGCGGTGCCGCGGGATACCTGGGTGGAGCTTCCCGGCTACCGGGGGCGGATCAACGCGGTCTACGGGTTTTTGGGCCCCAGGGGGCTTTCCCGGGCGGTGGAGAAGGTGGTGGGCCTTCGGGTGGACCACTACCTGATCTTCACCCTGGACCTGGTGGCCGAGCTGGTGGACGCGGTGGGGGGCGTGGAGGTCTTTCTGCCGGCGCCGATGGACTACGACGACAACGCCGCCAACCTCCACATCCACTTCCCCAAGGGGAAGGTGCACCTAAACGGCGAGGACGCGGTCAAGTACATGCGCTTTCGCGGCTGGGTGGGGAGCGACCTTTCCCGGCTCGACCGCATCAAGGAGGTGCTCGTCAAGGTGGCCAGGAAGGCCGCCTCGCCGGAGTACTGGCCCAGGCTGCCGGGGATCTTGAAGGCGGTCTGGGACCGCTTGGAGACCGACCTCAGCCTGGAGCAGGCGCTGGTCTTTTTGCCGTACTTGAAGGGTCTCGAGCTTCACGCCGCCACCTTGCCGGTGGTGGAGGAGGGGCCCTACCTGGTGGTGCGGCCCCAGGACCAGGCCCGGTTCCTGAAGGACTTCTTCGGCCTCGGGATGGGGGAAGCGGTGCCCCTGCCCAAAGAGACCAGGGTGGTCCTCTACGACGGCAGCGGGGCCGGACTCGGCGAGCGCTTTGCCGAGGGGTTCGCCCGGCTGGGGCTGCCCCGGCCCGAGGTGCGGACGGTCCGCCCCCAGGAGGTCAGCGAGGTGCGGGTGGACCGGGCGGTGCTCGCCGGGCGCTTTTACGCCGAGGCGGCGGGGCTGCCGCTGGTCACCCGCTTCAAGCTCTTCGACCGGGCCCAGGTGGTGATCGTCCTGGGCCGGGACTTGGTACACTGAGCTTGGATGACGAATCCCAGGGACGCGGATCGCCTGATCCAGGAAGTGTACCGAATCCTCGACCAAAAGAAGGCAGAAGACATCGTGGGGCTGGACCTCCGGAAGGTCTCGGACAGCCTGGACTACTTCTTGATCGCCACCGGGACCAGCACCCCCCACCTCGAGGCCCTCGAGCGGGCGGTACGGGAGGGCCTGGAGGAGCTGGGGATCGCCCCCGAGTCGGTGGAGGGGCCCTCGGCCCGCTGGGTGCTCTTGAACTACGGTCCCCTTTGGATCCACCTGATGAGCCCGGAGGCCCGCGCCTACTACGACCTCGAGGGCCTCTGGGCCGACGCCGAGCGGCTCGCCCTTTCGCCGGCGATCTGAAGCCGTGGACCTGGAACCGCTGGCGGCCCGGGCGACGGAGCGGGGCGGGGTCCGGCTCTACGGCCGGAACGTCGCCCGGGTGCTCCAGGCCCTTTTGGCAACCGGCGACTTCTGGCAGGTGGTGGACCGGGCCGCCCTGCCGGTGCCGGGGGCGGCGGCGATCGTCGAGGTTTTGATGGAGGAGGGCTTGGTTGAGCGCCGAGGCGACGACCTCGCCCTCACCGAAAAAGGCCGGGAGCTTGTCCGGGCCTTGGGCCTCCGGCCTCTGGCGCGCCACGCCTGCCCCGCCTGCGAGGGCCGGGGGGTGCCCTTCTGGGCCGACAAGGCGCTTTACGGCAGCTTCCTCGCCCTGGCCAAGGACCGGCCCGAGAGCGTCCAGGAGTTCGACCAGGGCTACGTCACCCCCGAGACCACGGTGGCCCGGGTCCTGCACCTGGCCTCCCGGGGCGACCTCGACGGCAAGGAGATCCTGGTCCTCGCCGCCGAGGACGACCTGACGGGCCTTGCCATCGCCCTCACCCGGCGGGCAAAAAGGGTGTTGATCCTCGACATCGACCCCCGGCTGATCGAGTTCGATAACCAAGCCTTCAAAAAGCTCGGCATCGAAAACGCCGAGGCCCGGGTCTTTGACCTTAGAAACCCCTTCCCCGAGGAGTGGCTAGGGGCCTTTGACGTCTTCGTCACCGACCCGCCCGAGACCCCGCGGGCCTTTCGCGCCTTCATCGCCCGGGGGATCGCGGCGCTAAGAGCCCCCGGGAGCGCCGGCTACTTCGGCCTCACCCTGCGGGATGCCTCGCTCTTCCGCTGGGCCGAGTTTCAAAGGGCGCTCCTCGACTACGGCATGGTGCTCACCGAGATCCTCCAGGACTTCAACCTCTACGAGATCTGGCCCTACCACCAAAACACCCGGGCGGCCAAAATCGCCCCCACCCGCCGGCCGCCCCAGGCCCCCTGGTACCGCTCCTCCTGGCAGCGGATCGAGGCGCTGCCCGGCTTTCGCGGGGAGAACGTCGCCTTCAGCGAGGAGGACCTGCGCGAGATCTACCTCGACGAGGAGTCGAGCACGACGTGACCCGGCTGGATCGCTACCTGGTGGAAGCGGGCCTGGCCGAAAGCCGCGAAAAGGCCAAGGCCTTAATCCGCCGGGGGCAGGTCAAGGTGGAGGGGCGGGTGGTGAGAAAGCCCGCCCAGCCGGTCAAAAAGGGGGAGCGGGTCGAAGTGGTGGCCCCCGAGCGCTACGTGGGCCGGGGGGCCTATAAGCTCCTGGGCGCGCTCGAGACCTTCCCCCTCGACCCCGCCGGCCGGGTGGCCCTCGACGTGGGGGCGAGCACCGGGGGGTTTACCCAGGTCCTCCTCGAGCGGGGGGCGAAAAGGGTCTACGCCGTGGACGTCGGGAAGGGCCAGCTCCACGAAAGCCTCAAAAAAGACCCCCGGGTGGTCTCGCTCGAGGGGGTGAATGCCCGGGAGGGGATCCCTATTCCAGAGCCCGCCGAACTGGCGGTGATGGACGTCTCCTTTATCTCCAGTACCAAGCTCCTGCCGGCGCTTTTCGAGGCCCTCGCCCCCGGGGCCGAGGCGCTCGTATTGGTCAAGCCCCAGTTCGAGCTCGGGCCCGGGGTGCGGGTGGTAAAAGAGGAGGAAAGGCGAAAAGAGGCCCTGGCCCGGGTGGCAGAGGCCGCGAGGG
>JAMOVS010000131.1 GCA_027061845.1 Thermaceae bacterium | reverse complement strand
AAGAAGTACCACCCGGACAAAAACCGGGGCGACCCCGAGGCCGAGGAGCGCTTCAAGGAGATCAACGAGGCCTACGCCGTCCTCTCCGACCCCCAAAAGCGGGCCGAGTACGACCGGCGGGGCTACGTCGAGGGGGCGGAGGCCTACCGGAACGTCTACCCCGAGGACCTCTTCGACCTCTTCGAGGAGCTCTTCGGGGTGCGGATCGGGGGCCGGAGCCGCCCCCGGGGGGAGAACCTGACCCTCGAGGTCGAGGTCGACCTGGAGACCCTGGCCAAGGGCGGCCGCGTCCCCCTGACCTACCGCCGCCGGGTCCCCTGCCCCAGCTGCGGCGGCGCCGGCGGTAAGGCAAAGCCCTGCCCCACCTGCCAGGGCACGGGACGGGTCCAGAGCCACTACCAGACCTTCTTCGGTACCTTCGTCCAGGAGTCGGCCTGTCCTCACTGCAAGGGCACCGGCCGCATCCTGACCGAGCGCTGCCCCACCTGCGGCGGCCGCGGCTGGGTGGAAAAGGAGGAAACCCTCAGCCTCGAGATCCCGCCCGGGATCGGCGAGGACCAGCTCATCCGCGTTCCCGGCGCCGGCCACGCCGGCCCCGGCGGCGCCGGCGACCTCTTCGTGCGGGTGCGGGCGAAACCCCACCCCACCCTCCGCCGGGAAGGAAAGAACCTGGTCTACCCCTTGAAGCTGGGCCTGGCCCAGGCGGCGCTCGGGGCCCGCTTCGAGATCCCCACCCTCGAGGGCCCGGTGCCGCTCGAGGTCCCGCCGGGCACCGGCCACGGCGAGGTCTTCGAGCTCGAGGGCGCGGGTCTCCCCGACCCCCGGAGCGGGAGGCGGGGCAGCCTGCTGGTGGTCACCGAGATCGAGGTCCCGAAAAAGCTCCCGCCGAAGGCGAAAAAGGCGCTCCTGGAGTATGCCGAAGCGCTGGGCGAGGAGGCCGGCCTCGAGGGCCTCTGGCAGAAGGTCAAGCGGGCCTTCCGCAAGAAGGGCGCCTGAGGCGGTGGCGGAAAAGTGGACAGGGCCGCCCCCGGGTGGTACCCTGAGGCGTCCGGGGAAAATCCGGGGGCGCACAGCGAGTCCCAACCCCCTGATCCGGACGAGAGAAAGGAAGTTCGCAATGCCGAAGGGTCGAGTTAAGTGGTTCAACGCGGAAAAGGGCTACGGGTTCATCGAGCGCGAGGGCGAGGGCGACGTCTTCGTCCACTACACCGCGATCAACGCTGAAGGCTTCCGCACCCTGAACGAGGGCGACATCGTCGAGTTCGAGGTCGAGGAGGGCCGCGCGGGCAAGGGCCCGCAGGCGGTGAACGTCACCGTCGTCGAGCCCGCCGACCGCTAAACCCAAAGCGCGAGGAACGGCCGGGGGACCCCCGGCCGTTCGTCTTTCTCACCCAAGGGGGTCTTTAAGATTGGGCCGATGATCCCCAGGACCGAGCTTCCGCTCCGCTCCCGACCGGTCACCCTCGAGGACGCCCCCCGGGTCCACGCCGTCTACGCTCAAAGCCCCGGCTACTTCGAGCTCCTGGGGGCCGAGCCCCCCACCCTGGCCGACGTCGAAAGCGAGCTCGCCGCCGCCGCCCGCGACCCCGACCGCCGCCTGGAACTGCTGCTCCTGGGCGACGAGGCGGTGGGCCTGCTCGACTACAAACTGCGCCAGCCCGAGCCCGACGCCGCCGCCCTCTCCCTGGTCCTGGTCACCGAGGCCCACCGCCACCGGGGCATCGGTCAGCTGGCAGTACGCCGCCTGGAGGAGGCGCTGGCCGGCGAGTTCCGGGAACTCTTCGCGGTGGTCTACGGCGACAACCCCGGCGCCGAGCGCTTCTTCACCACCCTTGGCTACCGCTTCAAGAAGAGCGGCGGGCCGGCGGTCAAGTGGTTTTCGAAGCCCCTTTCCTAGGCGCCATCACCACCAGCAGCACCGCCGGGCTGGCGGAGACGTTTTTGACCCCGTGGGGGGTGCCGGCGGGGGCGAAGCCCGCGGAGCCCTCGGGGAGGAGGGCCTCCTCGTCGCCCACCCGCAGGATCACCTCGCCTTCGAGGGCGTAGTAGACCTTGTCGGCGCCCTCGTGGGTGTGCACCCGCTGGCCCTGGCCGGGAAGCAGGGCGTAGAGGTCGTAGCGCATCTTCTTCGAGGGAAAGACCTCGATCTTCTGCATCTTCTCCTCGGAAAAGACGACCAGCGAGCGCAGGTCCTTGATCTCCATACCGCCACTATAATCGCGGCATGGATCTCGGGATACGCGGCAAGACGGCGCTCGTCACCGGCGCCTCCAAGGGGATCGGCCGGGCGGTGGCCGAGGCCCTGGCCGGGGAGGGGGCGCGGGTCTTCTTGGTGGCGCGAAGCGCCGAGCGCCTTCAAGAACTCGCGAAAGCACTCCGGGAAAAGGGCGCCGAGGCCGACTACCTGGCCACCGACCTCGCCCGCGAGGACGCGGCCGAGCGGATTCAAAAAGCCCTTCGCGGCTTTGGCGAGGCCGAGCTCTTTTTGGGCAACACCGGCGGCCCGCCGCCGGGCGCCGCCAAGGACCTTCCTCCCAAGGCCTGGAGCCGGGCGTTCGACGAGCTCTTTTTGCCCATGGTGCGGCTCACCCAGGCGCTCCTGCCCGGCATGGAGGAAAAGGGCTTTGGCCGGATCGTCTTCGTCACCTCGATCGCGGTCAAGGAGCCGGTGGAGAACCTGGCGCTCTCGAACGGAATCCGCGCCGGGCTCACCGGGTACCTGAAGACGCTCTCCCGCGAGCTGGCCCCGCTCGGGATCACGGCCAACGCCGTCGCCCCCGGCTACACCGCCACCGAACGGGTGGAGGCGCTCCTCGCTCATCAGGCCGAGCGCGAGGGGGTGCCGCTCGAAGAAGTCCGGCGGCGGCTCGCCGAGACCATCCCCATGCGGCGGCTGGGCCGGCCCGAGGAGGTGGCGGCGGCGGCGGTCTTCTTGATGGGCGTGCCGGCCGGCTACGTCACCGGGCAGACCTTCGTGGTCGACGGCGGCTACCTGCGCGGTCTGTTTTAATGGAGCCTCGTATGAGCCGGAAGAAGATCGTGGTGGAACACCTCTGCGGCTTTCGCTTCGCCGCCGAAAACGAACAGAACGTCCGCATGGTGATCGACGGCGACACCCCGCCGGTGGGGCTCAGGCCGATGGAGCTCTTGCTGGTCTCGCTGGGTTCCTGCACCGCCTACGACGTGGTCAGCATCATGCAGAAAAAGCGCACCCCGCTGGCCCGCTACCGGGTCGAGGTCGAGGGCGAGCGGGCCGAGACCCACCCGAAGCGCTACACCAAGATCGTCGTTCGCCACATCGGAAGCGGCCCCGGGGTGACCGAAAAGGCCCTTCGCCACGCGGCCGAGCTTTCCCACAAGAAGTTTTGCTCGGTGACCGCGAACCTAAACGCCGAGGTCCTCCTCGAGGTGGTGGTGGAGCCCTGGGAGGAGACTTCCTAGAGGAGATTCGGCGGCGGGTCCGAGAGGGCGACGAGCTCGCCGCCATCGCCCGGCTGAGGGAGCGGCTTGCCCGGGGGGACGACCCCCGGCTTCGCTACCTGCTCGGCCGGCTGCTCGTGCAGGTGGGCAAGGAGGTCGAGGGGAGCCTCGAGATCGAGGCCGCCCTAGGCCAGCTGGGAGCTTTGGAAGGCGGCCTCGAGGACCTCCTTGCTGAGCTCGACGACCTCCTTTTTGGCGAGGAAGACGAGCCGGACCCGGGGCGTAACCCCTAGGGCGTCTTCCACCGCCCGGGCGTAGACCGCGAGCTGGAAGTCGTAGCCCTTTTCCCTGGCGTAGTCCAGAAGGTCGCCGGCGGGGGCGTCGGTTTTGTAGTCCTCGAGGTAGTAAACCCCGCCTGCCCGGTAGAGCCGGTCGATGATCCCCTCGATCACCCCCCGGCCCTCGGGGTGGGGCCAGGCGAAGGGCAGCTCGGCGCGGTCCTCCTCGCGCTCCGATAACGCGGGGATCGCCTCGCCGAGCATCGCCTGGTAGTGGGCCAAAAGCTCCCGCACCCGCGCGAGGATCCGCGCCCGCTCCTCCTCCGAGAACCCGAGCATCACCTCCTGATGCCCGAGCGCCTCCAGGTGCCGCTCTTCGAGGGGCCAGTCGTGGCCGATCGCGTGGTGCACCAAGACCCCCACCGCCCGGCCGAGCACAGGGCCGGCGCCGGGCTCCGCCGGCGCCTCCTCGCCCCAGCCGCCCCGCGGCCGCTCGGCCAAGAGGGCGCTCGGGGAGGTGACGAGCGGCCGGTCCCAGGCCGGCGGCACCGGGTCCAGGGGCGGGCGCACCGAAGCCGCCCCGGCCCGCTGCCGGGGAAGCCGCCGGGGAGGCTCGCGGAGGGTCTTCGCCTGCACCTCTTCCCAGGACGCCACCTGAAAGCGCTCCAGGGGGTAGGCGAGCTTTCCCGGCCGGGGCTTGGCCTGGGGGCCGCCTACGCTATAGCTCATCGCCAGGTAGCGCTGGGCCCGGGAGAGGGCCACGTAGAGCAGCCGGTTGGCCTCGTCGCGCTCGCGGGCCTGCCACTCCTTCTTGTAAAGCTCGTAGGGCTCCCCGTCCTCGCGGACGGCGAAGGCCCCCGCCCGGGGGCGAACGTAGAGGGGATCGGGGTTCGGGCCCGAGCCGCGGTTTAGGTCGAAGGCCCAGACCAGCGGCCACTCCAGGCCCTTGGCCTGGTGAATCGTCACCAGCTTGACCGCTTCGGCGCTGCCCTCGACGTAGGGGCCCTCGTCCTCGGCCTGGGCCAGGCGGTCGAACTCGGTGACCAGGAGCGCCAGATAGCGGTAGCGCCGGCGGGCGAGTTTGAAAAGCACCGCGTCCACGTTGGCCCGGGCCACCGGCGTGAGCGTCTCCAAAAAGGCGCTTCCCCCGGGCCCGGGGGTGCGCACCAGCCACTCCAAGAATTCCAGCGGGGCCAGGCGGCGGGCGCGTTGCCGAACCTCCTCGAGGTAGGCCGCGACCGGCGCCGAAAGCCGGCTCGAGGGGTCCTCGGCCCGGGCGGCGGCCAGGGCCTGGGTAAGCCCGAGGCCGACGAAGGGGCTTTGCAAGAAGCCCAAAAGGGCCATTCGGTCTTCCGGGTCGAGCGCGGCCGCGAGCGCCACCCGCAGGTCCATCACCTCGGGGCGGCGGAAAAGCCCCTGCCCTCCCACCACCACGAAGGGCACCCCCAAGCGCCGAAGCGCCGGGGCCAAAAAGCGCACCGCGTCGTAGCCGCGGATCAAGACCGCCATCTCGGCGTAGCCAAACGCCTTTTGGTCCGCCAGGTCGCGGAGCTTTTTGGCCAGCCAGTGGGCTTCGACCCGGCGCAGGTTGTCGAGCCTTTCCTCGGGGTCCTCGACCCGCAAAAGCCCCACCACCGCCTCCCCGGAAACCGCCGAGACCACCGGCTCGACCTCGTCTTGGGAAAACCCCAGGTTCTCCCGACCCATGTCCTCGGTGAGCCGGTTGAGGAAGTCGGCGAGCGCCGGCGGGTGGCGGCGGGTGGTGGTGAGCGGGGGAAGCCGCTCGCCCCGGCGGGCGGCCTCCCGAAAGACCTCGACGTCGGCGTTCCTGAAGGCGTAGATCGACTGCTTGGGGTCGCCCACCAGGTAGAGCGCCACCCCCAGGTCGGCGAGCCGGTTGAAGATCTCCCCTTGTAGCGGGCTGGTGTCCTGATACTCGTCGACGAAGACCTGGTGCACCCGCGCTTTCAGGCGGCGGGCCAGGGCCTCGTGCTGCCCCGCCAGCCGAAGCAGGTCGTAGGCCTTGCGCTCGATCTCGGTGGGCCCGAGCAGCCGGCCGGCGAGCCGCGCGAGGTAGCTTTGCTCCACCGCCGAAAACCAGCGGTAAAGCCGGCGGGAGTACGTGCCGGAAGGCTCGAGCACGGGGGCGAGGGAGCGCTTTTGGTAGAGCTTCAAGAGCTCCTCGAGCCATTCCTCGGCGTCCTCGAGGAAGAGCCGGGTCCTCGCCTCCTCGGCGAAGAAGAGCTCGGCCTCGGGAGCCTCGACCCGCTCGAACTCGGGATCGAGCGCCACCCAGGGGGCGGCGACGCGCAAGAGCTCGGCGAAGAACCCGTGGATGGTGTAGGCCCGCACCCGGTGGGCGAGCGCCTCCTTGCCCTCGGCCCTGAGGCGCCCTTCGAGCCTGGAGCGCAGCTCGCCGGCGGCGGCGCGGGTGAAGGTCACCGCCCAGAGGCGTTCGGGGGGGTGGTCGGCGAGGGCCTCGAGGTAGGCCTCGACCAGGCT
>JAMOVS010000130.1 GCA_027061845.1 Thermaceae bacterium | reverse complement strand
CCACCTGGATCTCGGAGACCCCGGGCCGGACCTCGGGAAGGGCCTCCCGGTAGGCGTCGCGGGCGATCGCCATGGCCCGGCGGATCTTTTCCACCTCGTCGGGCCGCTTTTTGAGCCGGAGCGCCTCCACCCGGCCCCCGGCGGGCACGAGCTCGGCCCCTTTGAAGGCCTCGAGGAGCCTTTGGTAATCCCCATAGGCGAGGTGCTCCGGCTCAAAGCCCACCCGCCCCCGGGCCCGCTCGGCGAGGAGATGGGGCCAGTCCCGGGGGCGGCCGAGCCGGTGGGGAAGCCCGAGTGCCTTGAGGTCGTTTTCGTAAAGCGGGCTTGCGAGGAGCAACGGCCCTTCCTCGTCGAACCAGAGCCAGGCGTCCTCCCCGTGGGGAAAGCCGCTCAGGTAGCGGACGTTCGCCGGCTGGGTGACGAGCAGGCCGTTTAGGTCTTTGAGCAGTTCGTCGGGAATCCTCATCGGTTGAGCGCGGTCTTCACCAGCGAAAGGAAGGAGTCCACCTTAAGGCTCGCCCCGCCCACCAGACCGCCGTCGACGTTGGGGCCGGCCAGGATCTCGGCGAAGTTTTCCGGCTTGATCGAGCCGCCGTAGAGGACCCGCACTTCCTCGGCGAACTCCGGGCCGAAGAGCTCGGCGAGGACGGAGCGGATCGCCTCGGCCATGGCCTCGGCGTCGCCAGCGGTGGCGGTCTTCCCGGTGCCGATCGCCCAGACCGGCTCGTAGGCGACGACAAGCCCTTCCGGGCGCTCGGGGCGCACCCCCTCGAGCGAGGCCTTGAGCTGGTCGACGACGAAGGGGATCGCCTCGCCGCGCTCGCGGACCTCGAGCTCCTCACCGACGCAGACGATGGGGACGAGGCCGGCTTCCAGCGCCCTTTTCGCCTTCTCGGCGACGAGGGAAGAAGCCTCCTTCCAGTACTTGCGGCGCTCGGAGTGGCCGACGATCGCGTACTTGGCGCCGAGGTCGGCCACCTGGTAGGCGGAGACCTCGCCGGTGTAAGCCCCCCAGTCGTGGGCGCTTACGTCCTGGGCGCCGAAAAAGACCCCGCTTCCGGCGAGCTCTTCGGCCGCGACGGGGAGCAGGGGAAAGGAGGGCAAGATGGCGGCCTCCGCCCCCTCGGGCATGGGCCCGAGCTCGTCCAGAAACTCGTTGAACCAGACCCGGGCCTCGCTGGGGGTCTTGTGCATCTTCCAGTTGCCGGCAACCAGCGGCGTCCTCACGGGAGCCCCCCCAAGACCTCGATCCCCGGCAGCGTGCCCTTTTCCAGAAACTCCAGGCTGGCCCCGCCGCCGGTGGAGACGTGGCTGAAGGCGTCCGCGAGGCCGAGCTTGTTCACCGCCGCCACCGAGTCGCCGCCGCCGACCACGGTGTAGGCGCCCTCGAGGCCGGCGATCGCCCGGGCCACCGCGAGCGTCCCCTCGTCGAAGGGCGGCACCTCGAAGACCCCCATGGGGCCGTTCCAGAAGACGGTCTTCGAGCCCTCGAGGGCCGCCTTGAAGCGCTCCCGGGTCTCGGGGCCGATGTCAAGCCCCTTGAGGCCCTTCGGGATCCCATCCGCCGGGA
>JAMOVS010000129.1 GCA_027061845.1 Thermaceae bacterium | reverse complement strand
ACGATGCCGTAGTCGGTCTCCTTGAAGATGGGGGCGTCGGGGTCCTTGTTGACCGCGACCACCACCTTGGACTTGTTCATGCCCGCCTGGTGCTGCACCGCGCCGGAGACACCGAGGGCGATGTAGAGGTTGGGCTGGACGGTCTTGCCGGTCTGGCCCACCTGCTCGGCGTAGGGCCGCCAGCCGGCGTCGACCACCGCCCGGGTGGCGCCGACGGCGCCGCCTAAGAGGTCGGCGAGCTCCTCGACCAGCTGGAAGGCCTCGGCCGAGCCCATGCCGCGGCCGCCGGTGACCACCACCGGGGCCTCGGTGAGGGAGACCCGCTTTTTCTCCTCCTGGATCTTCTCGAGCACCTTGACCTTTTGCTCGAGCTCGCCAAGAGGAACTTCCAGCGTCTCCACCTGGCCCTCGCCCTTGGGCTCGGCGAGGGGGGCGGTGTTGGGCTTGGTGCTGATCACCACCGGGTAGGCGGCCTTTTGTTTTTCCAGCACCCGGTTTAGGAAGGTGTAGCGCTTCGCCACCACCGCGTCGGCCGAGGGCTCGAGCTCAAGGACGTCTTCCAAAAGCCCCGCGTCCATGCGGGCGGCGAGCCGGGCGGTCCAGGTGCGCCCGGTGCGGCTCGCCGGCGCCACCACCGCCTTGGCCCCGGCCTTCTGGGCCGCGGCGTGGGCGGCAGCGGTCCACTTCTCGGCGGTGTAGTCGGCGAACTCGGGGGCGTCCACCAGGTAGAGGGTGTCGACGTACTTCTTGGCCTCTTCCGCCACCTCGCCGATCCCGGAGCCCACCACGAGGCCGGCTACGGGAACGCCGAGGGCCTCGGCCACCTCGCGAGCGCGGGAGACGGCCTCGAGGCCCCCCTTCTTGGGTTTCTTGCCGTCGTGATCGATGAATACCAGGACCATGGCTGCCTCCTTAGATGACCTTGGCCTCTTCGTGGAGAAGCCGGACGAGCTCCTCGGCGGCCTTCTCGGGTTCCTTGGTGCCGTCGATGATCTTCTGCTTGCGCTCGATCTGGACGATCTCCTGGCCCAGGATCTCGACCTTGGAGCCGCTCACCCCGAGCTCCTCGGCCGGGATCTCCTTGATCTCCTTCTTCTTCGCCTTCATGATCCCGGGCAGGGTGGGGTAGCGGGGCTCGTTCAGGCCCTGCTGGGTGGTGAGGACGGCGGGGAGCGCCACCTCGACCACCTGGGCGCCCTCGTCCAGGTCGTGCTTGGCCTTGGCCTTCCCCTCGTCCAAGAGCTCGAACTCGGTGGTCCAGGCGACGCTCGGCCAGCCGAGCGCCTCGGCCACCGCCGGGCCCAGGGCGTAGCTGTCCCAGTCGGCCTGCTGGCCGCCGGTGAAGACCACGGTCGGGGCCTCCTCTTCGAGCACCTTTGCCAGCGCCTTGGCCTCGGTGACGGGGTCGACGTCGCCCTCGTACTTGACGAAGACGGCCCGGTCCGCACCCATCGCCAGAGCGGTGCGGATCGCCTCCTTGGTGCGCTCGGGGCCGAAGGCGACGATCACCGCTTCGCCGCCGTGCTTCTCCTTGAGCTGAATCACTTCCTCGACCGCGTACTCGTCCATCTGGTCGAGGATCATGG
>JAMOVS010000128.1 GCA_027061845.1 Thermaceae bacterium | reverse complement strand
CTCGAGGCCGGCCCCGGCCTCGAGCAGCGCCTGCAGCTGGGCCCGGTCCCCCCGGTCGATGGCCTGAAAGATCGGCGGCTCGGCGGCCGTCTGCCGGGGGGCGCAGCCCGCGAGCAGCCACAGGGCCGCCAGCAATGCCAGCGAGATCCTTGCCATGTCGCCCCATCCTACCCCGCCGGGGGACCGCGGTAGAGTGGCCCTATGGACCTGGAGCTCGCCAAGTACATCGACCATACCCTCCTAAAGCCCGAGGCCACCGAGGCGGACATCCGGCGGCTGGTGCACGAGGCGCTCGATCACTACTTCTACGCCGTCTGCGTCAACCCCCGCTTCGTCCCCTTGGTGATGGCGGAAAAGGGCGACGCCCCGCTCAAGGTGGCGGCGGTGGTGGGCTTTCCGCTGGGCGCGAACGCCAGCGCCATCAAGGCCGCCGAGGCCGCCCTGGCGGTGGCCCAGGGGGCCGACGAGATCGACATGGTGATCCCCATCGGGGCCGCCAAGGCGGGCGACTTCGAGGCGGTCTTCGAGGACGTCAAGGCGGTGCGCGAGGCGGCGCCCGGGGCCCGGCTCAAGGTGATCCTGGAGACCGGCCTGCTCTCCGAGGAGGAGATCAAGGGGGCCGCCCAGGCGGCGCTCCGGGCCGGGGCCGACTGCCTCAAGACCTCGACCGGCTTCGGGCCGCGGGGGGCGAGCCTCGAGGACGTCCGCCTGCTCCGCTCCCTGGCCGGGGAGAAGGCGGGGGTCAAGGCCTCCGGCGGCATCCGCGACCGCGAGACCGCCTGGGCCATGATCCAAGCCGGCGCCAGCCGCATCGGCACCTCCTCCGGGGTCCGGCTGGTCAGCCAATGAAGCCCCTGATCCTGGCCTCGAAAAGCCCCCGCCGGCGGGAGCTGCTGGCCCGGCTGGGCCTTCCCTTCGAGGTGCGAACGCCGGCGGTCGAGGAGCCGCCGCCCTCGCCCCCGCCCGGCCGCTTTGCCCTCGAGCTCGCCGAGAAAAAGGCCCGCGCCGCCTGGGAGCCGGGGCGCTTTTCCCTCGGGGCCGACACCGTGGTGGCGATCGGCGACCGCATCCTGGGCAAGCCCAGGGACCCCGAGGAGAACGCCCGCTTCCTCAGGCTGCTCTCGGGCCAGAGCCACACCGTCTACACCGCCGCGGCGGTGGTGGCGCCGGACGGCCGGGCCCGCTCGGTGCTCGCCGCCCCCCGGGTACGCTTCCGCCGGCTCGACGAGGAGGAGATCCGCTGGTACGTGGCCACCGGCGAGGGGCTCGACAAGGCCGGCGGCTACGGCATCCAGGAGAAGGGGATGGCGCTGGTCGAGCGGGTGGACGGCGACTTCTACGCCGTCGTCGGCCTGCCGGTGGCCGGGGTTTGGGAAGTTCTCAAGGAACTCGGCTACCCTCTTCTTGAGGAGGCCTAGGGCTTGGTCCGTGCCGTCTGGTTGCTGCTGGTGGGACTCGGACTGGTGCTGGCGGTGACCACCGCCCGCACCGCCCCCATGCTGGCCCCGGAGGTGCTCGGCCGCACCGCCCCCCTCTTCGCCCTGGGCCAGCGCCTGGGCCAGAACCTGCGGGCCGCCCTCACCGCCCTCGCCGACCGCCGCGACTGGCGCAGCGAGGCCTTCCGGCTGAAAGAGGAGAACCAGGCCCTGAAGCAAAGGGCCCTCAAGCTGGAGCTGGAGAACGCCCGGCTCCGCCGGGTGCTCAACGTCCGCGAGACCCAGACCCCGGCGGTGGTGGCGGTGGCGCCGGTGATCGCCGAGGACCCGAGCGGCCTCTTCCGCCGGCTGGTGCTCGGGCTCGGGGCCGAGGCCGGCCTCGAGGTCGGCATGCCGGTGACCAGCGCCGAGGGCCTGGTCGGGGTGATCGTCGAGGTGACCCCGAAGACGGCGGTGGTGCGCACCGTGGTCGACCCCGAGAGCGCGGTCGGGGTGCGCCCGGCCCGCGCCCCCGGCCGGGGCATCGCCTACGGCCGGCCGCCGGACCGGCTCAAGGTGCGCTTTCCCCGGGAGGTGGCGGTCCGGGAAGGCGACCTTCTGGTCACCGGCGCCATCGGCGGCCTCTTCCCCGAGGGCATCCCGGTGGGGCGGGTGGTCCGGGTGGAGCCGCCGGCGCCGGGGGAGCTGCTCTACTGGGCCTGGGCCAAGCCGGCGGTGCGCTTTTCCCTGCTCGAAGAGGTCGTGGTGCTCCGGAGGCTCTAGGTGGCGGCGGCAGGACTCTTTCTCCTCACCCTCTTTCTGGCCTCGTTCTTCTCCGGCCTGCTGCCGGACTACGCCGCCCCGCCCGACTTCTGGTTCCTCTACGTGGCCGCCCTCACCCCCCGCCTGAAACCCTCCTGGGCCCTGGTCGCCGCCTTCGGCGTGGGGCTCTTCGCCGACCTCGCCGGCGGCGGCTACCTGGGGCTCTTGGCGGTGGGGCTGGTGATGGCCGCCTACGCCCTCCTGGGGCTTTCCACCTGGCTGCACCCGGAGGAGCCCCTGGGCCGGGCGGTGATCCTGGCCGGCGCCTACCTGGCCAAGTGGCTGGGGGTGTTCCTGGTGATCTACGTGCTCGGGCTCTTTCTGGTGGGGCCGCTCGACTTCCTGGGCACGATCCTCAGCGAAGCGTTGCTGACCGCCCTCCTCGCCCCGCCCTACCTCTACCTGGCGGGGCTCTTGCTGGGGGACGCCGACCATGCCGGATAGGCTCCGGCTGATGCTGATCCTGGTCTACCTCGGCCTCGGCCTGCTCGGGCTCCGCCTCTTCGAGCTGCAGGTCCTGGAGCACGACCGCTACGTCACCCTGAGCCAGGGCAACTACCTCAAGACCGAGACCATCCCCGCCCCCCGGGGCCGGATCCTGGACAAAAACGGCGTCGTCCTGGCCGACAACCGGGTCGCCTACGACCTGGTCTACACCGGCGGCGAGGTGCGCTTTTTAAGGCGCATCCTCGACCTGCTCGACCTGGAGGCGCTGCCTGAGCCCGAGGACGGACCGGTGGTGGTGGCGGCCAACCTCCCCGAGGAGCTCGTGCCCACCCTGGCGGAGCTCACCGCCGGCCAGGAGAACCTGAGGATCGTCGCCCGCATCGAGCGCTACTACCCCCACCCCATCGCCGGGCCGGTGATCGGCTACGTGCAGCGGGCGAGCAAGGCCGACGTGCGAAGGGGCTACGCCCCCGACGACCTGGTGGGCAAGGCCGGTCTCGAGGCCGCCCTCGAGGACCGCCTCCGCGGCCGCCGGGGTCTCAAGCTGGTCGAGCGCGACGTCAAGGGCGCGATCCTCCGCGAGGAGGTGCTGGTGCCCCCGGTGCCCGGCGAGGACGTCCGCCTCACCCTCGACTACCGCTTCCAGAAGGCCACCGAAAGAGCCCTCGAGGCCGCCCTCGAGGACGTCAACGCCGGCCGCAAGAAGCTGGGCCTGCCGCCGGAGGAGGTGGTGAGGGGGGCGGCGGTGGCGGTGGACCCCAAGACCGGCGACGTGCTGGCCATGGCCAGCGCCCCCAGCTTCGACCCCAACGTCTTCGTCCGCCGCCCGGTCGAGGCCGAGAAGATCAAGAAGATCATCCAAAACCCGGCCAAGCCCCTCTTGAACCGGGCGGTCCAGGCCTACACCCCGGGGAGCACCTTCAAGCCGATCACCGCCTCCGCCCTGCTCGAGGCCGGCCTGGTCTCGCCGCGCAAGGTCTACCGCTGCCTGCCCGCGATCGTCTACGGCGGCCAGGTCCGCCGCAACTGGTCGGTCCGCGACCTCGGCCCGATGACCGTGGAGGAGGCCCTGGCCTGGTCCTGCAACACCTGGTTCTACCAGGCGGTGATCGACGCCGGGCCCCTCCGGGCGCTGGCCGCCATCGAAAAGCGCGCCCACGCCTTCGGCCTGGGCGAGCCCACCGGGCTCTTGCTTCGGGAGAAGACCGGCCTGATCCCCAACCAGGAGTGGAAGAAGCGGGTCTACGGCGAGCCCTGGTACCCCGGCGAGACCCTCTCGGTGGCGATCGGCCAGGGGCCCATCCTGATCACGCCGGCCCAGCTCGCCCGCGCCTACGCCGGGATTTTCCTGGGCAAGCTCCCGGCCCTCCACCTGGTGGCCCGCACCCCCGAGGTCGCCCCGGTCCCCGGCCGCTACTTCGGCCCCCTGCGCCGGGGCCTGCGCAAGACCGTCACCGAGGGCACCGCCCGCTCCCGCTTCGAGGGCTTTCCGGTGCCCACCGCGGGCAAGACCGGCACCGCCGAGACCCCGGGCAAGCGCGCCGGCTTCGAGCACGCCTGGTACGCCGGCTACGGCCCCTGGCCCAAAGACGGCGAACACCCCCCGCTGGTCGCGGTCGCCTTCATCGAAAACGGCGGCGAGGGCGGCCGGGCGGCGCTCCCGGTGGTCAAGCGGATGATGGCCGCGTTTTGGGGTATAACGGAGGCCGATGCGGGTACGGGCGACTCCCAAGGCGCTGGCGCTCCGCCTTGACGGCGACGAGACGCCGGAGGAGGTCTGGGAAACCCTGGAGAAGCTCCCCGACCTGCCCCTCGAGGTCGAGGTGGCGGGCTTCGTCCCCGCCGAGGTGGCCACCGCCCTGCTCCAGGCCGCCGGCGACCGCGAGGTCACCTTCCGCCCGCCCCGGGGGGCGACCCTCTTTCCCACCACCCTGGTCATCCCGGAGACGGTGCGGGCCGGCCGCCGGGTCAGCGCCAGCGGCAGCGTGGTGGTGCTGGGCGACGTCAACCCCGGCGGCGAGGTGGTGGCCGGCGGCGACGTGATCGTGGTGGGCAAGCTCCGGGGCCTGGCCCACGCCGGCGCCGAGGGCAACCGCGAGGCCGCCATCTGGGCGCTCAAGGTCGAGGCCAAGCAGCTCCGAATCGCCGACCTGGTGGCCCGGGCCCCGGAGGAGGAGGGCTTTTCCGGCAAGGGCCCGGAGCGGGCGGTGGTCAAGGACGGGAGGATCGTCCTCGAGCCCTGGGGCAAGGGCCGCCCGAA
>JAMOVS010000127.1 GCA_027061845.1 Thermaceae bacterium | reverse complement strand
CTCCTCGCCTTCGCCCCGGTGCCGGAGCTCCGCCGGGCGGTGGAGACCGGCCGCCCCTTCATCACCACCCGCGCCGCCGCCCTCTGGAGCCTGAAGGCGATCGCGGCGGCGCGTAAGGCGCCGGTCCGGGTACGGAGCCTGCAGGAGTAAAATCCTGCCATGAGAAAAGCCCTCGCGTTCCTTGCCGCGCTCCTTCTCGTCGCCCAGGCCCAGGAGACCTTGAAGCTCACGGCCCCGGCCGGGCGCTCGGTCACCCTGGCGGCGGTCACCCGAACCAAGATGCAACTCCTCGACTTCTTCTGGCCCGAGAACCTGCCCCGGCCGGTGACCAACCCCTCGCTCTTCGCCAACGCCCACCGGGGCACCCTGAGCTACCGGGTGGTGGCCCCCGGCCGGGTGGAGATCGTCTACCGGGGAAAGCTGAGCAACCTCAAGAACCCGCTGGAACTCCGCTACTTCCTGCGCTACCGCGGCGCCCAGGTGGAGGTGGAGAACCTCGACCGGGTCCTCGACCAGCTGGCCCAGAAGCTCAGGCTCGACCCCGGGTTGAAGGACTCGCTCAAGGAGTTTCTCGGCGGGCTGCCCGGCTTCGGCCAGGCCAGCGTGGTTCCGGAGTACACCGTCCCCCTCGTGCCCGGCGCCACCCGGGTGGTGCGGGTCCCCTACCTGGAGGGGAAGACCGCCGAGGTCGAGGTCACCTACCTGGGCAGGAAGGACGGCCTCCACCGCTTCAAGCGGCGGAGCCGCTTCCCCTACGTCGAGCTCGAGGGCTTCCAAAAGCTCATGCCCCCGGGTAGCGTCAGCCTGATCTCGGTGGGTCCCGGCGTCGCCGAAGGCGAGTCGGCCTTCTTCCCGGACGGCCTCCCCGCCGGCGACCGCTCGCGCACCCAGACCCTGAGCTTCACCTACCTGAGGAGCGGCGAGCTGCAGTTCCTGCTGGCCGCCCGGGTGACGGTGGAGAGCGAAAGCACCCTGGTGAAATGAGGAGGGGGCACCGCGCAAGCGCGGTGCCCCCTTCCGCCGACCGCTTACTTCTTCTTGCTCCCCGCGCCCAGGTTCATGCGCCGGCGGTCGGGCTTGATGCGGGCCGCCTTGCCGCGGCGCTCACGCAGGTAGTAGATCTTGGCCCGGCGCACCTTGCCGCGGAAGGTGACCTCGACCTTGTCGATCAGCGGCGAGTGCATGGGGAAGATCCGCTCCACCCCGACGCCGTGGGAGATCTTGCGCACGGTGAAGCTCGTATTCAGACCGTTACGCTTGATCTTTAAAACCGTGCCCTCGAACGACTGCAGGCGGGTCCGGTTGCCCTCCTTGACCTTGTAGGTCACCCGTACCGTGTCCCCGGGGCGAAACTCGGGGATGTCGGTGCGGTAGTGGGGCTTCTCCACCACCTTCAAAAGCGCGCCTTTGTTAATCCGCATGCTTCCTTCTCCTTCCCAAGCGGAGCCCTGCGGGCTCATTGGTCCAGGCCCTCTGGCCAGCGTTCCCAAGTATACCGGCATCACCGGCGAAATGAAAACCCCGGGGCCCAAGGCCCCGGGGTTTTCCGACGATAACGCCTTAGAACGCGACGGTGTAGGCGATCTGGAAGGCGTCGACGTAGTCGCCGGCGTCGGTGAGCGCCTGCATGAAGGTAGCGGTGAGGTCGTAGTAGGTCCAGGAGAGCAGGAAGCCGAAGAGCCGGCCGGAGTTGCCGCCGTCGGTGCTGTAGAGGTACGGCGTCGAGGAGCTGAAGGCCTTGTCCTTCTCGCCCACGCTGAAGTTGGCGACGTTGGTGGCGGAGTAGACCGAGTAGGCGGCGCGGAACTCGCTGTGCGGGAAGAGGAACTCGGTGAACTTGACGCCCGCGAACCACTTGGTCTCGGCCGAGCCGGTGGAGCTGGAGCGGCCGACGTAGCCCGCCGCGAAGGCCGGCTTGAGCGGCAGCGCGAAGGGATCGGTGGTGAGCTTCACGCCGTACTTGACGGTGTTCTCACCCGTGGCCGGGCTGGAGAAGTAGCCGCCAAGCAGGAAGAGCTCCGCCGGGCCGAGGCCCAGGGTGTAGTCGCCGTAGGCGTTCAGGCGGTCGTAGTCGTCGGTGCCGTACTCGAGGGTGAAGTTGAGGCCCTTGATGGTGGCGTCGGGAGCGTCGCCGAAGTGCTTGAGCTGGGCCAGCAGGCCGGAGCTGAGGGTGGCCGGATCCCAGTCGGTGCCGGAGGACCCGGGCTGCCAGCTGTCGTTGCTGCCGTCGGCCTTGGAGTAGAGGGCGCTGGCGAAGAAGCCGCCGAGACCGGTGGCCAGGCGGTTGCCGTCCGCGTCCTTCTCGTCCTTACCGAGGGTGAGCTTGCCCTCCATGTAGGTGGTGGGCGTGCCGGCGATGGTGTAGTTCTGGTAGGTGCCGCTCAGGCCGATCAGGCCGAAGCCGGCGCCGAGCTTCACGCCGAAGCCGTTCTGGTCCTTGGCGAAGGGCGCGCCGTTCTTGCCGTCGGAGTTGGCGGGGTCGCCGGACGCGGTGGTCACGCCGGCGATGTCGGCGATGTTGCGGTAGCTGGCGCCGAGCTCGAAGGGCCCGAAGCCGGCCTTACCCATGACGTAGTAGCTGGTGGCGGCGTTGGCGTCGCTGAAGTACTCGCCCTTCACGCAGACGGGGCCGGCCTGCAGCTTGCCGTCCAGGCCCCAGACCGGGTTGGCGTAGGTGTCCTGCTCGATGTAGGTGCCGCCGAGGGTGAAGCCCTCCATCGGGCTGATCGCCAGGTGCCCGGCGTAGAAGTAGTCGTAGCCGGTGCCCGGGACGTGGTTGCCGTAGGCGAAGGTGAGCTGGGTCCCGAGCGGGAGGCCGCTGAGCTTGGCCACGATGCCGTGACCGTAGGAGACCTTGTCGTTGTCGAAGAGGTACTCGGTGTACTTCTCCTTGACGGTGCGGCCGAAGACCAGGCTGAGCTGCTGCCCCTCGGCGATCGGCAGGGTGGTCTTGACCTCGTCGACGTAGAGGCGGAAGTAGCTGTTGGCGTTGTCCTCGCCGGCGTAGTTGCCGCCAGAGACGTCACAGCCGTCGGCCACGGTGCAGGCGAAGCTAGCGCGGATGCTGAACTGGAAGAGCTCCTCGTAGACGTTGAGGCCCTCGCTCTTCGACTTGCCGGTGAGCTTGCCGGTCTGGAACTTCACCGAGAGGCTGGCCTTGGTCTCGCCCGGGGTGTTGTCCAGGCCCTCGGGATCGTCGACCTTCTGGCCGTCCTCGTCAACGTCCCCGGTGCTGAAGACGTTCTTGCTCTTCCAGAAGAGCCGGTCGACGTCCTTGTCGGCGAAGCCGGAGGCCTCCACCGACTGGTAGGTCAGCTTGAGCTGACCGGAGATGGTGAAGGCGTTGCGCTCGAGGTCGCTGACCTTGCCCTCGACCTCGCTGAGCTTGCCGGCCAGCCCGGCAACGTCACCGGACAGCGCCTGGACGTACTCGGTCAGGGCCTTGAGGTCGCCACCCTTGATCGGGGTGCCGGCCACGCCACTGGTGGGGGCGGCAGCGCCCATGACCTCCTTCTCCAGGGCAGCCACGCGGTCCTGGAGGCTGAGGACGTCCTGGTTGAGCATCACGGCCAGCTCGTTCAGGGCCTTGATGCTGTCGGCGTTGGCCTCGGCCAGCGCCAGGGCGCTGTCGGCCTTGGCCGCGGCCATCTCGGCCTTGGCCTCAAGCTCCTTCAGCGCCTCGGGGTCGAGGCCCTGGACGGTCTTGAGGCCCTCGATGGCCTCCTGCAACTTGGCGATGTCGCCCTTGGTGGCGGCGTTGTCCTCGAGCGCCGAGACCCGGACACCCAAGCTCGCGAGCTCCGCCGCCAGCTCCTGCACCGCGTTACGCAGCGCGGCCAGGGTCTCCTGGTCGGCACCCGCGCCGAACTCGGCCCGGAGCCGCTCCAGGAGGCGGTAGATCAGAAGCGCCGCCTGGTAACGGGTGAGGTACTCGTTGCCGCGGTAGGTGCCATCCGGGAAGCCCAGGATGATCCCTTCCTCGGCAAGTTTGTAGACGGCCTCTTCGGCCCAGTGGCCGGGAGGCACGTCTTTAAACTTGACGGCCGACGCCACGCTCAAGCTGAGCACAGCGAGCAGCCCTACGACTAGCAACCCTAGCTTCTTCATACCTCTTCACACCCCCTTCAGGTGTCCGAGGGTAGCCGCGGGGCGAGTTGCCGTGTTTCCTCTCCCGCGTCGCTACCCCTTTTTGGGCACGCCTCCAACTTTCCCCAACTTTCAGCAAAGTCTCACGCGTGCCCAAGGCCAATGGTACGCGCCATTCACCGCCGCTGTCAAGCAAAACAGGGTATATTTGCTCTTGCCGAGGGGTGACCTCGGCCCAAGGGGTTGCTGCGGGAAGCGCAGGGGGAGGCGAGGCCTCCTCACGAGGTGGCGGACCCCACGCGGGGATAACCGGCCAGCGCCGGGAAAGGTCGAGGGATTCCGCGGATGCCGCCAGGGCTGGCCCGGCCCTCCCGCCCCGAAAGGGAAGCCCGAGGGGAAAGCCCCGGCCGCGAGGCGGGGACAACCCGAGGGCAGGGCGAACGCTCCCCTTGGAAAGCCCAAACCAAAGGAGGCCGCGGGCAAGCCCGCGGCCCAGGGGAGGAAGCATGTGTGGAATTGTCGGCTACGTCGGCTTCCGGGAGGCCGCCGACGTCCTCATCGAGGGGCTAAGGCGGCTCGAGTACCGCGGCTACGACTCCGCCGGGGTGGCGATCAAGACCCCCGAGGGCATCCGGGTGATCAAGCGGGCGGGCAAGCTCGGGGCCCTGGCCGAGGCACTGGAAAGGGAAAAGCCCCGGGGCACGCTGGGCATCGGCCACACCCGCTGGGCCACCCACGGCCCCCCCACCGACGAAAACGCCCACCCCCACCGCTCGGGCAAGCTGGTACTCGTCCATAACGGCATCATCGAAAACTACCTGGAGCTCAAAGAGCGGCTCAGCCAGAAGGGCTACCGCTTCGAAAGCGACACCGACACCGAGGTCCTCGCCCACCTGATCGCCGACCACTACCAGGGCGACCTCGAAGCCGCCCTCCGCGCCGCGCTCTCCGAGGCCGAGGGGGCCTACGCGGTGGTGGCGATGCACGAGGACGAGGACGTGCTGGTCGCCGCCCGCACCGTGAGCCCGCTGGTGATCGGCGTCGGCGAGGGGGAGAACTTCGTCGCCTCCGACGTCCCCGCCCTGCTTCCCTACACCCGCCGGGTAATCTTCTTGGAAGACGGCGAGATGGCGGTGGTGAAAAAAGACGGGGTCTCGGTCAAGGATCTCGCCGGAAACCCCCGCCCCCTCAAGGTCACCGAGGTCGAGTGGACGCTGGAGCAGGCGGAAAAGGGCGGCTTCCCCCACTACATGCTGAAAGAGATCTTCGAGCAGCCCTGGGCGCTCGAAAACACCCTGGGCGGCCGCATCCACGAGGAGACCGGCGAGCCGGTGCTCGACCTTTCGCTCGACCTTTCGCGCTTCAAGAGCGTTCACCTGGTCGCCGCCGGCACCGCCTACTACGCCGGCTGGGTGGGCAGCTACCTGATCGAAAAGCTCGCCCGCATTCCCGCCCACGCCGAGGTGGCGAGCGAGTACCGCTACCGCGACCCGGTGGTGGACGAGAACACCCTCTTCATCGCCGTCAGTCAGTCGGGGGAGACGATCGACACCCTCGAGGCCCTCCGCGAGGCCAAGCGCCGGGGCGCGAGCACCCTCGGGATCATCAACGTCAAGGGCTCGACGATCGCCCGCGAGGCCGACGACGTGCTCTACATCCACGCCGGGCCCGAGATCGGGGTGGCCTCCACCAAGGTCTATACCGCCATGATCGCCGCCCTCACCCTGCTCGCGGTGAAGCTTGGCCGCCTCCGAGGCACCCTGCCTGAAGCCGAGGCCCGCACCCTGCTCCACGAAATGAAAAAGCTCCCCCGCCTGGCCGAGGCCACCTTGGAGCGGGCCGAGGACTACCGCCGGGTGGCGGCGAAGTACCACCAGGCGACGGACTACCTCTTTTTGGGCCGGAACCTGCACGCCCCCACCGCCTACGAAGGGGCGCTCAAGCTCAAGGAGATCAGCTACATCCACGCCGAGGCCTACCCCGCCGGCGAGATGAAGCACGGCCCCATCGCCCTGATCGACGAGCACCTGCCGGTGGTGGTGGTGAACCCGAAGGGCCCCTGGTACGAGAAAACCCGCTCCAACATCCAGGAGGTCCGCTCCCGCGGCGGCCGGGTGATCGCGGTGGCGACGGACGGCGACGAGGAGATCCAGGATCACGCCGAGGAGGTGCTCTATATCCCCGAGGTGCACCCCCTGCTCTCGCCCGTCCTCGCGGTCATCCCCCTGCAGCTCCTCGCCTACGAGACCGCGGTGCTGCTCGGGCGCGACGTCGACCAGCCGCGGAACCTGGCGAAGAGCGTGACGGTAGAATAAGGAAAGTGCTCTACACGCCGGGTTTTTTGGACTTCCTGCGGGCGCTCAACCGCCACCGGGTGCGCTACCTCTTGATCGGAGGGTACGCCGTGGCCTT
>JAMOVS010000126.1 GCA_027061845.1 Thermaceae bacterium | reverse complement strand
CGAGCCGCTTCAGGGCCGCCGCCATCTCGTTGACCCGCACGAAGAGGTCGCGGTAGGTCAGGGTCTGGTTGGGCTCCTCCTCGGGCTCGGGGACGAAGATGAAGGCGGCCTTGTTGCCGAGTGCCGGTAGGTGCCGGTCGATCGCGTTCTTGCTGGCGTTCAGCTTGCCGCCCACGAACCAGCGCCAAAAGGGCGGGTTCGAGGTGTCGAGGATTTGGTCCCAGTAGCGGTCCCAGGAGAGGAGCTCGGCGTGCTCCCGGAAGAACTCGGGGAAGCGGTCCTCCGAGAAGCGCTCCCGGATCCGGGTATCCACCAGGTTGGCCTGGTGGACGAACTCCGGGGTGGGGTAGTAGTACTCTTCTTCCTTCCAGTGAACGGCCACTTCCGCTTCGCTGGGTGCGCTTGATTTCTCCGCCATCGTTTACCGCCTTTCTGGACGTCGCGCGTCCGCCTGAGTGGGTTTGGGGCATTATAAAAGGCCGCCCCGGGGGGCGGCCAGGCGGTTCGTATTGCTTCGGCTAGCCGAGCAGCGTGCCGATGCGGCGGAGCGCTTCTTTCAGGTTTTCCTCGCTGGTGGCGTAGCTCATGCGGACGTGGCCGGGGGCTTTGAAGTCGGTGCCCGGCACCACCGCGACCCGGGCCCGCTCCAGGAGGATCTCGCCGGCTTTGAGCTCGTCCTCGTGGATCGGGGTGACGTCGGGCATGACGTAGAAGGCCCCCTTGGGCTCGGGGGTCTTGAGGCCCAGCGCCCTTAGTCCCTCGACGATCAGCCGCCGGCGGCGGTCGAAGGCCTCGCGGGCCATCCGAATGAACGCCTGGCTCTTTTCGCTTTCCAGCGCCTCGACCACCGCCCACTGCACGAAGCTGGTGGGGTGGGTCACCGACTGCCCCTGGATCTTGGTCATCGCCTGGATCACGTCCTTGGGCCCGGCGGCGTAGCCGAGCCGCCAGCCGGTCATGGCGTAGGTCTTGGCCACCCCGTTCACCGTGATCGTGTGCTCGGGGGCGACCCGGCCCGGGGAGAAGTGCGCCCCCTGGTAGACGAGGTGCTCGTAGATCTCGTCGGAGACCAGGTAGAAGTCGTGCTTTTGAGCGAGCTCGGCGAGCGCCTTCAGCACTTCCTCGGGGTAGACCGCGCCGGTGGGGTTGCTGGGGCTATTCACCACCAGCGCCCTGGTGCGGGGGGTAAGGGCGGCGGCGACCGCCTCGGGGTCGGGCACGAAGCCGGCCTCGGCCTCGGTTTGGACCACCACCGGGACGCCGCCGGCGAGCTCCACCTGGGCGGCGTAGGAGACCCAGTAGGGGGCGATCAGGACCACCTCGTCGCCGGGGTCCAGAATGGCCTGAAAGAGGTTATAGAGCACCCCCTTGCCGCCGACCCCGACGGTGATCTGGTCGGGGGTGTAGGATAGGCCGTTTTCCCGCGCAAACTTCCGGGCAAGCGCCTCCCTTAGCTCGGGGATGCCGGCCGGCGGGGTGTACTTGGTCTTGCCCTCCTTTAAGGCCCGCCAGGCGGCCTCCTTGATGTGGTCGGGGGTGTCGAAGTCGGGCTCGCCGGCGGTCAGGGCGATGACGTCGATCCCCTGGCGGCGGAGCTCGAGCGCCTTGGCGTTCATCGCCACCGTGGAGGAGGGCTTCAGGGCCTGGACGCGTTTGGAAAGTCCCCGCATG
>JAMOVS010000125.1 GCA_027061845.1 Thermaceae bacterium | reverse complement strand
GGGGGCGAAGATGCGCGTAGCCATGTACTACAACAACCGGGACGTTCGCCTGGAGGAACTCCCCCGGCCCAAGATCGGCCCCGGCGAGGCCCTGATCAAGATCCACGCCAGCGGCATCTGCGGCTCCGACGTGATGGAGTGGTACCGCATCAAGAAGGCGCCGATCGTCCTGGGCCACGAGATCGCCGGCGAGATCGTCGAGCTGGGCGAGGGGGTGAAGGGCTTTTCGGTCGGCGACCGGGTGACCGCCACCCACCACGTCCCCTGCGGCCGCTGCGAGTACTGCCAGCGGGGCCAGGAGACGCTCTGCGAGCTCCTCGGCAAGACCACCTACGACCCCGGGGGCTTCGCCGAGTACGTCCGCGTGCCCGCGATCAACATCGAGACCGGCGGCATGCTCAAGCTCCCCGACTCGGTGAGCTACGAGGAGGGCAGCTTCACCGAGCCCCTGGGCTGCGTGGTGCGGGGGATGCGGGTGATGGGCTTCGAGCCCGCGCGGACGGTCTTGGTGCTGGGGAGCGGGCTTTCCGGCCAGCTCGTCATCCGCACCGCCCGGGCCCTCGGCGCCGGCAAGATCCTGGCCACCGACCTCAACGACTTCCGGCTCGAGATGGCCCGGCGCTCGGGGGCGGAGGTGACGATCCACGCCGGCCGGGAGGACGTGGTCGAGCGGGTGCTCGAGGAAACCGGCGGCGAGGGCGCCGACTACGTGATCCCCACCGCCGGCGCCCCGGTGCTCTTCGACCAGGCGCTCAAAACGGTCCGGAAGGGCGGCACCATCCTGCTCTACGGGATCATGGCCCCGGGGACCGAGGTGGGCTTTGAGGTCTTCCCCTTCTGGAAGAAGCAGGTGAAGCTCCTCTCCACCTACGCCGCCGCCCCCCGGGACCTCCGCGAGGCGCTGGAGCTGATCCGGGCCGGGCGGGTGCCGGTAAAGGACCTGATCACCCACCGGCTGCCGCTGGCCGAGACCCAAAAGGGTTTCGAGCTCACCGCCGCCGGCGGCGACTCGATGAAGGTGATCATCGAGCCCCAGCGCTAGCCCTCGCTGACCCCGGCCTCGTCGAAGGTGGCCATGCCGGCCATCACCCGGGCCGCCGCCCGGAGCACCGGGAAGGAGAGCACCGCCCCGGTGCCCTCGCCGAGCCGGAGCTCGAGGTCAAAGACGGGGAAAAGCCCGAGCGCCTCGAGCTGGTGCCGGTGCCCCGGCTCCAGCGAGCGGTGGCCGGCGAAGAGGTAGTCCTTTACTTCGGGAACGAGCTGGGTGGCGACCAAGGCCCCGGCGGTGACCGGAAAGCCGTCGGTGACCACCGGAAGGCCGGCCTCAGCCCCGGCGAGGAAGACCCCGGCGGCGGCGAGGATCTCGAGGCCCCCAAGCTCGGCGGCGACCTTTAGGGGGGGCGCCTCACTGAGGGCCCCGAGCTTTTCCTCCGCCCGCTCTAGCGCCCGCTCCACCGCCCGCACTTTCTTCTCGTACGCCTCGCCCGCCACCCCGGTGCCCCGGCCGGTGACCTCGCGGGCGGGAAGGCCGAGGTAGGCGGCGGTGAGGGCGGCGGCGGCGGTGGTGTTGCCGATGCCCATGTCGCCGGCGGCGAGCAGGGTGGCCCCTTCGGCAATCGCCCGCTTTGCCGCTTTGAAGCCTGCCCGAAGGGCGGCCTCGGCCTCCGCCTCGCGCATCGCGG
>JAMOVS010000124.1 GCA_027061845.1 Thermaceae bacterium | reverse complement strand
CCCGGGCTACCCGAGGAGTTTTAGGAAGGGCCCGAGCCAGACCGGCAGGTCGCCGGGGTCCCGGGCGGTGACCAGGTTGCCGTCCACCACCGGGGCCTCGTCGAGATAGAGGGCGCCGGCGTTTACCAGGTCGTCCTTGATCGAGAAGTAGCCGGTGAGCCGCCGGCCTTTCACGATTCCCGCACTGATCATCACCCAGCCGGCGTGGCAGATGGCGGCAAGCGGCTTTTTCGCCCGGTCCACCGCCCGCACGAGCTCCAAGATAGCGGCGTGCCGGCGAAGCCGGTCGGGGGCGTAGCCGCCGGGGATGACCAGCCCCGCGATCTCGGCCGGGTCCAGCGCCCCGGCGGCGACCTCCGCCGGCATGGAAAGGCCGGCCTTGCTCTTATACGCCTTGGCCTCGGGGCCGACGAGAACGGCGGCGTGGCCCGCCTCCTGCACCCGGTAGTAGGGGTAGAGCAGCTCGTGCTCGTTGAAGAGGTCCTCGATCAGGATGGCGACCTTTTTCATGGTTCAAGCCTACCGAGAAACTCGCGGAGGATGTTGCCGGTCACCCCCCAGATGTCCCGGCCCTGCCAGGGGAAGTGCCAGACGTAGCGCCCCCGCCGCCACTCCGGCCAGGCAGGGCTTTTTTTAAGCTCGGAGACGGGGGCGAAGAAGACCTCGGAGACCTCGACCGGGTTCGGCTTCAAGGGCACCTCGCCGGCGACCCGGCCCACCACCGGCAGCACCCAAAACCCGGCCGGCGAAAGGGCGGGGGGAAGCGCGCCCAGGGGCTGGACCCGGTTCGGGGGCAGGCCGACCTCCTCGTAGGCCTCGCGCAGGGCGGCCTCGAGCGGGGTCTCGCCGAACTCGAGGGCGCCCCCGGGAAAGCTGATCTGGCTCCGGTGGTGGGGCAGCGAGTCCGAGCGGACGGTGAAGAGCAGGGAACCGCCGGCCAGCGGTCCCTCGCCGAAGACCGCCAGCAACACCGCCGCCGGCCGCAGCCCGTGGGGCGCGCTCAGGGTTTTGGGGAGGGGCTCGAACACCGCGACTCCACCTCCTTCCGCAGCAAGGCCTCGGGATCCTTCCCCTGGGCCCGGGCCCAGGCCACCACCTGCCAGAGGACCTCAGAGAGGTCACCGGACGCCAGCGCCCGTTCCACCGCCTCCCGGCTGCCCTCGGGCTCCGCGAGCCTTTCCTGCACCTTGGCCGCCCGGGCGAGGGCCCCGAGGGCGGCGGGGACCCCGTCGCAGGGTCCTTTTCGCTTGCCCTCCTTCTCTTTTAGCTTCTCCCAGTTCCTCAAGACCTCGTCGGCGTCCTTGACCCTCACGTCGCCGAAGACGTGGGGATGGCGGCGGATCAGCTTCTCGACGATCGCGTTCTCGACGTCCTCGTAACCGAAAGTTCCCTCTTCCTCGCCGATCACCGAGTGGAAGGCGACCTGGAGGAGGACGTCGCCGAGCTCCTCCTTCATCCGCTCGACGTCGCCGGCGAGGATGGCGTCGGCGGCCTCGGCCGCTTCCTCCAGCAGGTAGGGGACCAGGGTCTCGTGGGTCTGCTTCCTGTCCCAGGGGCAGCCGCCCGGGGCCCGGAGCCGGCGCATCACCTCGAGGAGTCGTTCCACGAAATCACCTTACCAACCGAGAAAGCGGAGGTAGGCGTCGATCAGCTCGGGGCCGTGGAAGTAGGCGACGACGCCGCC
>JAMOVS010000123.1 GCA_027061845.1 Thermaceae bacterium | reverse complement strand
CGCAAGTAAGGAGGGAGCGGCGTGAAGGTCATCCTGCTCGAACCCATGGAGAACCTGGGCGACGTCGGCGACGTGGTCAACGTCAAGCCCGGCTACGCCCGGAACTACCTCTTCCCCCGGGGTCTGGCGGCGCCCGCCACCCCCTCGAACCTGAAGGCCCTCGAGGCCAAGATCCGCGCCCAGGCGAAGAAGGCCGCCGAGCGCAAGGCCGAGGCCGAGCGGCTCAAGGAGCTGCTGGAGCCGATCACCCTGAAGATCAAGGTCAAGGCCGGCGAGACCAAGATCTACGGCTCGGTCACCGCCCGCGACATCGCCCGCGAGCTCGAGGAGCAGCACGGCATCACCATCGACCCCAAGAGGCTCCAGCTGGCCCGGCCGATCAAGGAGCTGGGGGCCTACGAGATCGTCTACAAGCCCCACCCCGAGGTCCCGATCGTGCTCAAGGTCTGGGTCCTGAACGAGGAGGGCCGGGGCGTCTTCATCGCCGAGGAGGGCGAGGAGGCGGCCCCCGAGGCGGAGGCCGCCGAGGCCGCGCCTGCCGCCGCCGAGGCCTCCGAAGAAGCCGAGGCCTAAGGTCGTTTTCGGGCCCCGGGGCGGAGGCGGCCCCGGGGCCCTTTTCGCGTTTTAAGCTAGGGGGGTCCCGCCATGGAGGGGAAGGTTCCGCCACACAGCATCGAGGCCGAGCAGAGCGTCTTGGGCTCGGTGCTGGTGGACGCCAGCGTCCTCGAGCGGCTCGAGGGGCTGATCACCGCCGACTCCTTCTACAAGCCCGCCCACCAGAAGATCTGGCGGGCGATGGAGGAGCTCGCCGCCCGCGGCGAGCCGGTGGACCTGGTCACCCTGACCGAGGAGCTCCGCCGCCGCGGCGAGCTCGACGAGGTGGGCGGCTCCACCTACCTGGTGGGCCTGGCCGAGGCCACCCCCACCGCCGCCTACGCCGAGAACTACGCTCGGATCGTCGCCGAGAAGGCGGCGCTGCGCCGCCTGATCGCCGCCGCCGGCGAGGTGATGCGGCTGGCTTACGAGGAGGCCGGCAGCCTGGACGAGATCCTGGACAAGGCCGGGCAGCTCATCCTCGAGGTGCAAAAGGACGGCGCCCGCCGCGACTTCGCCTCGATGAACGAGCTGGTCCACGAGACCTTCGAGCACATCCACCAGCTCTACGAGAACAAGGGCCTTCCCCGCGGCATCAAGACCGGCTTCCGCGAGCTCGACCGGATGATCGGGGGCTTGGAGCCGGGCTCGTTGAACATCATCGCCGCCCGCCCCAGCATGGGGAAGACCTCGTTCGCCCTCACCATCGCCCAAAACGTCGCCCTCAAAGACAAGATCCCGGTGGGAATCTTCTCCCTGGAGATGCCGGCGATCCAGCTGGTCACCCGGATCATCACCTCCGAGGCCCGCATCGACATGAACCGCCTGCGTCAGGGCAACCTTTCCGAAAAGGACTTCCAGCGCCTGGTCGAGGTCGCCGGCCGGATCGCCGAGGCCCCGATCTACATCGACGACACCCCCGACCTCTCCCTGCTCGAGCTCCGGGCCCGCGCCCGTCGGCTCGCCGCCCAGCACAAGCTGGGGCTGATCGTGGTGGACTACCTGCAGCTGATGTCCGGCGCCACCGGCAGCAGCAAGAGCGAAAACCGCCAGCAGGAGATCGCCGCCATCAGCCGGGGGCTCAAGAGCCTGGCCCGCGAGCTCGAGATCCCGGTGGTCGCCCTCAGCCAGCTCTCCCGGGCGGTCGAGTCCCGGCCCAACAAGCGCCCTATGCTCAGTGACCTCCGGGAGTCGGGCTCGATCGAGCAGGACGCCGACCTGGTGCTTTTCATCTACCGCGACGACTACTACAACCCCCACTCCGACAAGGCCGGCATCGCCGAGATCATCATCGGCAAGCAGCGAAACGGCCCCACCGGCACCGTCGAGCTGCAGTTCCACGCCGCCCACGTCCGCTTCAACGACCTGGCCCGGGAGCAGGAGTTCTAGTTTTTCCCGCCCCGCGTCGGGTTCTCGCCGTATGCTAAGGGCATGAAGGTGGCCCTGGTGGTGCTCGACTCGGTGGGGCTCGGCTACCTGCCGGACGCGCCCGCGTTCGGCGACGAGGGGGCCGACACCCTGGACCACGTCGTCTTGAAGACCGGCGTACCGCTTAGGAACCTGCCCAAACTCGGGCTGGGCAACGTGCCCGGGGTGCACACGCTGCCCGAGGAAGCCGAGCCCATGGCGGCCTTTGGCCGGATGAAGGAGAAGAACCAGGGCAAGGACACCACCACCGGCCACTGGGAGTTCGTGGGCATCCAGCTGGAACACCCCTTTCGCACCTTTCCCGAGGGCTTTCCCCCGGAGGTGATCGAGGCCTTCGAGAAGGCGATCGGCCGCGGGGTACTCCTAAATAAGCCCTATTCCGGCACCGAGGCGATCAAGGACTACGGCGAGGAGCACCTGAAGACCGGAAAGCCGATCGTCTACACCTCGGCGGATTCGGTCTTCCAGATCGCCGCCCACGTCGACGTGGTGCCCTTGGAGACGCTCTACGAGTGGTGCGAGAAGGCCCGGGAGATCCTGAAGGGTCCCTACGCCGTCGCCCGGGTGATCGCCCGGCCCTTCGCCGGCGAGCCGGGGAACTTCTACCGCTTAAACGAGTACCGCAAGGACTTCGCCCTGGAGCCGCCCGAAAACGTGCTCGACCGGATCAAGGCGGCCGGCCTCGAGGTCGTCGGGGTGGGCAAGATCCCCGACATCTACGCCCACCGGGGCTTCACCCGCGAGGTCCACACCGACGACAACAGTGACGGCATCAAGAAGACCCTCGCCCTCCTCGAGGAGGACTTCGAGGGCCTGGTCTTCACCAACCTGGTGGACTTCGACTCCAAGTACGGCCACCGGCGCGACCCCTTCGGCTACGCCGCCGCCCTCTACGAGTTCGACCGGGCCCTGCCCAAGTTCCTGGAGCGCCTGGGCGAGCACGACCACCTCTGGATCGTCTCCGACCACGGCAACGACCCCACCTTCCCGGGCACCGACCACACCCGGGAGTACGGCATGCTGCTGGCGGTGGGCCCCGGCCTCGCCGGCCGCGACCTGGGCACCCGCGAGACCTTCGCCGACGTCGCCGCCAGCCTGGCCAAGGTTTTTGGCATTGCTTGGGACGGACCCGGGGAGGCCTTCGTGTAGATGGACTGGCGCGACGTCCTCGACATCCTCGCCGTCGCGGTTATCCTTTACTACCTCTACGAGCTGATCGCCGAAACCCGGGCCCTGAACCTGATCCGGGGCCTGGTGGTCTACGTTCTGGTCTGGTTCATCGCCGACAAGCTGGGGCTCCGGGCGCTGGCCTGGCTTTTGGGCAACGCCGCCACCCTGGGGATGTTCGCCCTCATCGTCGTCTTCCAGCCCGAGCTTCGGGGGCTCCTCGAGCACCTGGGCCGGGGGCGGATCGGCAGCGGTGCCGCCAGCGTCGAGGCGATCGAGGAGCTGGTGCGCGGGGTGGAACGCATGGCCGCCCGCCGTTTGGGGGCGCTGATCGCTATCGAGCGCCGCACCCCCCTGGGCGAGTACGCCAGCACCGGCGAGATCCTGGACGCGCGCATCTCGGCCCGGCTTCTCGAGACGATCTTCACGGTGGGCACGCCGCTTCACGACGGTGGCGCGATCATCCGCGCCGCCCGCATCCTGGCCGCCGCCTGCGTCTTCCCCCTCTCCGCCCGCGAGGACCTGGTCTACCTCGGGACCCGGCACCGGGCGGCGGTGGGGCTTTCCGAGGAGACTGACGCCCTGGTCATCGTGGTCAGCGAGGAGCGGGGCACGATTCGCGTCGCCGAGCGGGGCGAGCTTTCCGGCAACCTGACTCCGAGCGAGCTGCGCCAGAAGCTCTTGGAGGTATGGGGTGCTGCGTAACCTCTGGATCCGGATCAAGCACCGCTGGCAGGCCAAGCTGCTCTCCCTGCTCGCCGCCTTTTTGCTCTGGTACCAGCTCAAGGAGGGCGGGCCGATCGTCGAGCGGGCGCTCGAGCGCCCCCTGGAGGTGGTGGGGCTGGGGCCGGACCGGGTGGCGGTGGGGGTGCCGGATCGGGTGCTGGTGCGGGTGCGCGGCGACGAGCGGGTGGTCGAGGGGCTGCAGCCCGAGGCGGTGCTCGCCTACCTCGACCTCACCGGGGTGGAGGAGGGGCCCTTCGTGCGCCCGGTGCGGGTTCAGCTTCCCGCCGGGGTGGCGCTCAGCGCGGTGATCCCGGCCAAGGTGGAGGCCCGGGTGGAACGCATCCTGGAGCGCGACCTCTTGCTTTACGCCTACCTGCCCCATCGGGCGGTGGTCCCGGAACCCCGCCGGGTTCGGGTTCGCGGACCCGCCGGCCAGGTGCGGGCGGCGGTCTGGGCGCTGGCGCTGGGGGAGGAGCTCTCGGTGGTGGCGGTGGACAAGGAGGGCCGGGTGCTGCCCGACGTGGTTGCCGAGCCGGCCCAGGCCAAGCCCCATTTCTCGGGACCGCTTTTGACCCTGAAGGAGCTCCCCCTGGCCCTTCCCGGGCCGCCCGAGGGGCTGGTGGTGGAGCGGGCCGAGATCCCCCGCACCGTGCGGGTGGTGGGGCCGCCCGAGCTGCTCGCCGACCTGGCCTTCGTCGCCGGCGAGGTGGAGTGGCGGGAGGGCAGCTACCTGGCCCCGATCAAGCTCAAGCTCCCGGAAGGGGTCTACGCCCTGGACCGGCCCTGGGGCCGCTTCGTGGTGGTGAGCGCGGTCAAGGAAATGACAGAATAGACCCGTGGCCGAGGTCCTTCCCATTCGTCTTTACGGCGATCCGGTGCTGCGAAAGAAGGCGCGGCCGGTGACTGACTTTTCTGGGATTCCCCGGCTGGCCGAGAACATGCTGGAGACGATGTTCGAGGCCGGCGGGGTGGGGCTCGCCGGCCCCCAGGTGGGCGAGGCCAAGCGCATCTTCGTGGCCGCCCTCTACCAGGACCTGCCGGAGGAAGAAGAGGAGCGGGTGCCCCTAAAGAAGCGGGTCAAGGAGACCTTCGTCATGGTGAACCCGCGCATCACCTTCGCCGAGGGCGAGGCGGTGGGCACCGAGGGCTGCCTCTCGCTCCCCGGGCTCTACTCCGACGACGTGCCCCGGAAGTTTCGGGTGCGCCTCGAGTACCAGGACGAGTACGGGAACCCCAAGGTCCTCGAGGCCGAGGACTACCTCGCCCGCATCGTCCAGCACGAGCTCGACCACCTGGAGGGGATCCTCTTCTTCGACCGCCTGCCGCCCCCTTTGAGGAAGCAGTTCTTAGAGGAAAACCGCGCCGAGCTCGCCCGCATGCAAAAGGAGGCCAAGGCGTTCTTGCGGGAGCTCGCCCGGTGAGAAGGCGGGTCGTCTTCTTCGGCAGCCCGGCCTGGGCGGTGCCGGTGCTGGAGGCCCTGGCCCAGCACCACGACGTCGTCCTCGCCGTCACCCAGCCGGATAAACCCGCGGGCCGGGGGCTAAAGCTCAAGGAAAGCCCGGTGGCGGCCCGGGCGAGGGAGCTCGGCATCCCGGTTTTGAAGCCGAAAAGGCTCAGGAAAAACGCCGAGTTCTTGGAAGCCCTCCGGGCGCTAGCCCCGGACGCTGCCGTGGTCGCCGCCTACGGGAAGATCATTCCCCCCGAGGTCCTGGCCGTCCCCAAACACGGGTTTTTGAACCTCCACCCCTCGCTCCTCCCCCGGTACCGCGGCGCCGCCCCGGTGAACTGGGCGCTCATCGAGGGGGAGCCCGAGACCGGGGTCAGCATCATGCAGCTGGACGAGGGGATGGACACCGGGCCCGTCTACCGCCAGCTCCGGGTACCCATCGAGCCCCAGGAGACCGCGGCGGAGTTATCCGAGCGGCTTCGCGACCTCGGGATTCCCCTCTTGCTCGAGGTGCTGGAAAACCTCGAAGAGGAAACGCCAAGGCCGCAAGCGGGCGAGCCCAGCTACGCCCCCTTGCTCACCAAGGAGGACGGCCGGGTCCGCTTTGAGGAGCCGGCGGAGCGGATCTTCTCCCGCCACCGCGGGGTCCAGCCCTGGCCCGGGAGCTGGTTTTGGCACCGGGGAAAGCGGGTCAAGGTCCACGCCCTTTCCCCTGAGCCCGGCGAGGGAGAGCCGGGCGAGGTGCTCGCAGTCGGGCCCGAGGACGTCCTGGTGGCGGCCGGCGAGGGGGCGATTCGGCTCATAACCGTCCAGCCCGAGGGCAGGCGCCCCATGCCCGCCGAGGCCTGGGCCCGGGGGTACGGGGTTGAACCCGGCGGTAAGCTGGGCGCGTGAGCGATCCCGAGCGGCTTCTCGACGCGCTTTTGAACCTGCCCCAGGTCTACGGGCCGGGGCTCGAAGAGCGGGGCCGGCTTTTAGCCTGGACCCAGATCGGCGGCGAGGCCACTCCCCAGGTCTGGGCCCGGCCGGCGGGCAAAAGGGCCAAAAAGCTCTCTTTTGGCGAGACCTTCAACTTCTTCGAAACCTTCCTTCCCCGGGGCGAGGGGGTGCTTTATGAGGCCGACCCCGGCGACGAGCGCACCGCCCTTTACGCCGCCCGGACGAGCGGCGAGCGAAAGCTTCTTAGCGAGCCCCACCCGCCCTACTACCGCCGCGGGGCGGCGCTCCACCCCGAGCGCCCCTGGCTCTTCTTCGGCGCCAACTACGACTTCGAAAAGGGCACCGTGATCGAGCCCACCTGGAT
>JAMOVS010000122.1 GCA_027061845.1 Thermaceae bacterium | reverse complement strand
CCGAGGGCTTCGTCAAGGGCCACATCCACACCAACGACCCCGACGGCCTGCTCGCCGCCGTCGCCCGCTTCGGCAAGATGCGCCGCACCAAGGTCGAGGACATGAGCGAGCAGCACTCCGAGATCCTGGCCATGGTGGGCGCCGCCGAGGAGGCCCCGCCGCCCAGCGGGCTGGTGGCGGTGGCGCCGGGCTGGGGGCTGGCCAAGGCCTTCCGGGGCCTGGGGGCCCGGGTGGTCTCCGGCGGCCAGACCCAAAACCCCAGCGTCGAGGACATCCTGGACGCCATCCGGAGCCTCCCCAACCCCGAGGTCATCGTCCTGCCCAACAACAAGAACGTGGTCATGGCGGCCCAGCGGGCGGCCGAGCTGGCCCGCGAGAAGTTCGGCAAGCAGGTCTTCGTCCTGCCCACCAAGACCCTGGGCCAGGGGCTCGCCGCCGCCGTGCTCTTCGACGAAAACCGCCCCGCCGAGGAACTCCTCCCGGAGATGGAGGAGGCCGCCCGGGGCGCCCGCACCCTCGAGGTCACCCGGGCCTCCCGCGACGCCCGGGTCGAGGAGGTGGGCACGGTCAACGAGGGCCAGGTGATCGGACTTCTGGACGGCAAGCTCAAGCTGGTGGCGGAGAACCCCGAGGAGGCCCTCTTCGAACTCCTCCGCCTGCTGCTCGCGGGGGAGGAGGCGGACTACGAGGTCCTCACCCTCTTCGCCGGCCCCGAGGCCACCCAGGCCAAGCTGGAGGAGCTCGAGGCCGCCCTCGCCGAGGCCTTCCCCGAGCTCGAGGCCGAGCTCCACCCCGGCGGCCCCGAGCTCTACGACTACGTGGCGGTGCTGGAGTAGAAGCTGAAGCCCCCTTAAAGCGAGGGCCATGCTTTGGGCCCCCGCCTGGGTGAAAATGGGGGAGGAGGTGAAGCCATGCAAGCGCGGTGGTTTTTGCTGCTCGCCCTGCTGGGGCTGATGGTGGCCTGCAACACGGAGCCGCTGGAAACCGACGGCCAGCTCGAGTCCGGGCAGACGATCGACGTGAAGCTGCCCGCTTCCGGTAGCGTCTTCCTCACCCTGCACGCCAGCGGCCCCACCCGGGTCTTCGCCCACAGCCGCAACCCCGAGGGGGCCGAGCTCCGGATCATCCTCTCCAACCAGGACCTGAATCGGATGGTCGCGAGCGCTTCCCATAGCTGGTTCGGCATCCCCGACGTCGCACCGGCCAGCGCCGGGGCGGCGCCGCTCATCGTGGTCGAGCCGGCCAGCGGCCCGCGGCTCAACTTCCACGCCTCCCGCGGCTACGACTACTACCTGAAGATCGAGAACTACAGCCACCAGGAGGTCGAGGCGGTGGTGGGGGCCTTCGAGTTCACGCCCCTGAAAGACGGCAACATCCGGTTCTACCAGGGCAGCACCACCGGGGCCCTCGAGTTCCTCGGCGAGGTGGACTCCTATATCGTCGGCGAAGACGGCGTCTTGAGCCTGGCCGCGGGCGGCAGCGGCTACGCCTGGATCGTGGCCGACGTCTACACCTCGAGCGCCCCCGGGAGCGCCAAGATCGCCACCCTGGAGCCGGGCGGCCCCAGCCTTTCGGTAAAGGCGGAGAACTACGTCCTGGTGCGGGCCCGCGGGCACATCGTGGCCGGCTTCAACGAGGCCGACAGCTTCCAGTACCGGCTGGAACTCAGCCGCTAGGGCACCCGCTGGGCCTCGAACAAAAGCGCCGCCAGCTCCTCGACCCGGTCGCGGTACTCGGGGCCGAGAATCTCCTCGACCTCCCAGCGGTCCTCGGCCCGGGCCAGCCGGGCCAGGAGCTCGTCGGGCAGGACCTGGTCCACCCGCAGCCCCCGCCGCCGGGCCTCGCGGAGGCGCCACTCCACCAGCTTGCGGTAGCGGGCCTCGAAATCCCGGGAGCGGTCGTCGGAGCGGTCGGCGTCCCGGGTGAGCAGGACGTAGACCCCGGCGAGGACCAGCAGGGCCGCCACCCAGGGGGCGGCCCCCACCTCGAACAGCCCCACCAGCACCCCGGCGGCGGCCACCGCCACCCCGAGGTAGCCGAGCTCGCTGCGCTCCTGACGGGTGCCCAGGGTCCAGAGGGCGGTCCCCAGCCCGATCAGCTTGAGCGAGCGCAGGCCGGCGAGGTCGGCCAGCATCGCCCCCAGACCCCAGCCCAAAAGGAGCACCCCGCTCTCCTCCAGACCGGGAACCCGGGAGCGCCGGGAGAGCCAGAGGAAGACCCCAGCCATCAAAAGCCCCCAGGCCCAGCCGGGAAGCCCCGGGTGGGTCAGGGCCAGGTAGACGGTGGCCAGCCAGAGCAGGGAAAGCCCCAGGTAGGCTTGCATCGCCTCTATCGTCGCAGCTACCGCGGCCTTCCACAAGCGAGGGCCGACCTCGCTTTCATTTTCTTAGTCCAATCGTGTAAACTAAAGGGCGGTGACGATGCGGAAGCTCTTCGCTCTGGTGCTGGTGCTGGCAGGTCTGGGGGCGTACGCCCAGCCCCCGGAGGTCTTCCTGCTCAAGGCCACCGCCTACACCTCCAGCCGGCACGAAACCGACGCCACCCCCCACCTCACCGCCACCGGCGCCCGCACCCGGCTGGGCATCCTAGCGGTGAGCCGGGACCTCCTCGACGAGGAGCTGCCCTACGGGTCGCTGGTCCGCCTCTACGACCTGGGCCGCTGGCAGGACGGAAAGGGCGCCGGCACCTTCGATCCCCTCTTTTCCGGTCTGCTCTTCGTCGTCGAGGACACGATGAACAAGCGCAAGCGCCAGCAGATCGACGTCTGGCTGCCCGACCGTTCGCTGGCCCTCAAGTTCGGCGTCCGCCGGGTGAAGGTGGTGGTGGTACGCCGGGGCCGGGCCGGCGGGCGTTAAGCTAAGGGCCCGTGCGCTTCGCCCTCTTTCTCGCCTGGAAAAACCTGAACCATCGCCGGCTGCAGAGCCTGGTGGCGATCCTGGGCGTGGCCGCCGGGGTGGCGGTGGTCACCGCCGCCCTCTCGCTGACCAACGGCTTCATCCGGGAGCTGATCGACGCCACCCTCAAGGCCACCCCGCACGTCCTGCTCTTCGCCTACGACCCCAAGGACGCCCCCCCGCCCGAGGACCCGGCCATCACCGCCAAGACCCCGGTCCTCCCGGTCAAGGCCCTGCTCACCCGCCGGGCCGGGGAGGGGCGCGGCGCCGCCAGCGACTTCGGCACCCTCTTCGGGGTCGGCGAAGGGGCCCCGGCGGTCTACCCCGGCCTGGGGCTGGAGGCGCTATCCCCGGGCAGGGCGGTCCTGGGCTCGGCGCTGGCGGCGAGCCTGGGGCTCTACCCCGGCGAGGAGTTCTTCGCCCTGGCGATCACCCAAAAGAGGCGCAAGCTCACGCTGGCGCACACCTTCGCCACCGGCAACTACCTGATCGACGCCGGCTACGGCTTCCTCTCGCTGGAAGACGCCCAGGCCCTGCTGGAGACGCCGGGAATGATCGCCGGCTGGCACCTGCGCATCCGAGACCCCGAGCGCGCCCGCGAGGTGGCCGAGCGGTTGACCGCCTCGGGGCGCTACTGGGCCCGCACCTGGCAGGACCTGAACCGGACCCTGATCGAGCAGCTGGCGCTGCAAAAACGGGTGATCGGCATCGTGCTCTCGCTGATCGTGGCGGTGGCGGCGCTGGGGATCGCCAACGTCCTGGTGCTTTTAACGGTGGAGAAGACCCCGGAGCTGGCGCTCCTCCGGGTCCTCGGGGCGAGCTCGGGAACGCTGCTCGGCTCCTTCGTCTGGCAGGGCCTCTTGCTCGGGGGGGCGGGGGTGCTGCTCGGCGACCTCGCCGGTTACCTGCTGGCCCGCTACTTCCAGGCCCACCCGCTGGGGATCCCCGGCGACCTCTACTTCATCACCCGGCTGCCGGTCGAGGTCCGCCCCTCGGACTTCGCGCTGGTCTCGGCGGTGGCGCTTTTCACCGTGCTGCTGGCCTCCTTCGCCCCCCTCTTCCGGGTGCTCCGGCTGGAGCCGGGCAAGATCCTCCGCTGAGCCGGTCTTTCGCTTGCCACCCCCACCCCTCCGGGCGAGAATGGTGGGGAGATGAAAGGCCTTATCCTAGCCGCCGGCCACGGCACCCGGCTGCGCCCGCTCACCTACACCCGCCCCAAGCCGGTGATCCGGGTGGCCGGCCGGCCGATCATCGCCTACGCGGTGGACAACCTGACCCGCGTCGGCGTCCGGGAGATCGGCGTGGTGGTCTCCCCCAAGACCAAGGAGGAGGTCGCCGCCGCCTTGAACGGCGAGCAGTCCGCCCGCTTCACCTTCATCGTCCAGGAGGACCCCCAGGGCCTGGCCCACGCCGTCCGGGTGGCCCGCGACTGGCTGGGCGACGACCCCTTCCTGATGTACCTCGGCGACAACCTGTTCGAGAACGGGATCGGCGACCTGGTGGCGGCCTTCCAGAAGGAAAAGCCCAGCGCCGCCCTGGCCCTGGTCGAGGTCAAGGATCCTCGCCAGTTCGGCGTCGCGGTGGTCGAGGACGGGCGCATCGTCCGGCTGGTGGAAAAGCCCCAGGAGCCGCCTTCCAACCTGGCGATCGCCGGGGTCTACGCCTTCACCCCCGAGATCCACGCCATGATCGAGGACCTAAAGCCGAGCGCCCGCGGCGAGTACGAGATCACCGACGCCATCCAGAAGCTGATCGACGCCGGCAAGCCGGTGCTCGGCGTTCGGGTGCAGGGCTGGTGGAAGGACACCGGCCGGCCCGCCGACCTGCTCGAGGCCAACCGCCTCCTCCTCGCCCAGCTCGAGCCCCGGCTCGAGGGCACGGTCGAGGGCGGCCAGGTGGTGGGGCCGGTGGTGATCGAGGCCGGCGCCCGGGTGAAGAACTCCCGGGTCCTGGGCCCGGCGCTGATCGCCGCCGGTGCCGTCATCGAGGACGCCTACGTCGGCCCCTACACCGCGGTGGGGCCGGAGGCGGTGGTCAAGGACGCCGAGGTCGAGTACAGCATCCTCGAGGCCAGGTCCCGCCTCGAGGGGGTCAGCATCCACGGCTCGCTGCTCGGGGTGGGCGCCGAGGTCAAGCGCCACGACCGCCGCCCCCGCACCCCCAGCCTGATCCTCGGCGACCTCTCCCGGGTCGAGGTGCCCGATTAGGCCCGGCCTTTAAAGCTTTTTCAGGTAGGCGAGCAGCGCCGCCATCTCCTGGTCGCTGAGCGGGATCGCCGGCATCGTGCCGCGGCCGTTTCGCACGATCTCGGCCACCGCCTCGGGGGCGTTCAGGATCGGGTTTCCGGCCAGCTTGGGGCCGATGCCGCCCTCCCCCTTGGCCCCGTGGCAGGAGGCGCACTTCTCGGCGTAGACGATCTCGCCGGGGTCCGTGGCCTCGAGCCGGGCCCGGGCCGTCTCGATCAGGCTCTCGACCCGCTCCCGCTCGCCGCCGCCGCGGTTCAGGTACTCCTGCCAGGCGGCGATCGCGTCCTGGTAACGGCCCAGCTGGAAGTAGGCGTTGCCCAGGAACAAGAGCCCCTCGGGGTCGGGGTCCACCTGGGTCACCACCGCCAGCACCTCGGCCGCCTCGGCGGGCCGCCCGGCCAAGAAGAGGATGACGCCGATGCGGCGGTAGGCCTTGACGTTCTTGTGGTCCAGCTGGATGACCTTGTCGTAGCCCTCGAGCGCCCGCTCCAGGTCGTGGAGCTCGAAGGCGTAGTCGGCGTAGGCCATCCAGGCCTCGGGGGTGTTCTCCCGCTCCGCCTTGGCCCGGAGCTCCTTGAGCTTTTTGGCCTCCTTGATGGCGAGCGACTCGGTCACCGCCCCGCCCGGGAGGCGCGGCAGGGTGTGGTGGACCAGCACCGCCGCCAGCGCCAGGCCGCCCGCGACCAGGAGCAGCACCCCCCAGACCGGCACCCGTCCCGCCGGCCGGGCGGCCCGGGCCTCCTCCTTGGCCGCCGCCGCCCCCAGCTCGCGCTCGATCCAGGCGATGCGCTTTAAGACCCGCACCCGCTCGGCGCCGGAGAGCTCCTTGGCCTCGCGCTTTAAGGCCTCGAGCTCGAGCCTCAGCTCCTCGGGGCGGGGGTTTTCCGGGAAGGGCCGGGGCGCCCCCCGAAGCGGCGCGAAGACCACCAAAAGCGCGAGCAAAAAGAGCACCAAAACGGCCAGGTAAACGAGCGTCATTCCTCCTCCAGGCGGCGCTCCAGCGCCTTAAGCTCCTCCTCCGAGAGGGCCAGCTCCGCCTCCCGCGCCTGGGCCACCTTGAGGTAGCGCCAAAGGCCGTAGCCGATCACCAGGAGCCCGATCAGGGGGGCGAGCCAGAGCAGCCAGTTGATCCCCCGCCGGGGCGGGGCGTAGAGGATCCACTCGCCGTAGCGCTCGACGAAGTACTGCTTGATCGCCTCCTCGCTCTTGCCCTCCTTCAGCATCTCGGCGATCTGCCGCCGCATCTCCTGGCTGACCCCGGCGTTGGACTCGGCCGCGCTCTCCCCCTGGCAGACCGGGCAGCGGAGCTCGGAGGCGATCCGGAAGACCTCCGGCGAGAGGTCCGGGGGCGGCTCCCCGGTGGGGGTCTGGGCCAGCGCCAAGGCGGCGAAGAGCAGCAGAAGGACCAGCCTCCTCACGGCAGCACCTCCTGGATCCGCTTCTCCAGCTCGCGGGCGTCGATCGCCCCCGCGTGCCGGTGGCGCACCACCCCCTCGGCGTCGATGAAGAAGGTCTCGGGCACCCCGTACATCCCGTAGTCGATGCCCACCTTGCCGTGGGGGTCGTAGCCCTGGGGAAAGGTGAGGTTGAAGCGGCGGACGAAGTCGAGGGCGGCGGCCTCCTTGTCCTGGGTATTGACGCCGAAGAAGAGCACCCGGTCCTGGTACTTGCGCCAGCCCAGCTCCAACACCGGGGCCTCCTCGTAGCAGGCGGGGTAGCACCAGCTGGCCCAGAAGTTGAGGACCACCGGCTTGCCCCGGTGCTCCGAGAGGCGGAACCGCTCGCCCCACTCCGCCCGGTAAGGGGGCAGGAGCGGCAGCTCGAAGTCGGGGGCGGGCTTGCCCACCAGCACCGACTTGAGCTCGCCGGGGTCCCGCTGCATGCCCCACCAGAAGAGCCCGCCGAGCACCAGCACGATGGCGAAGTAGATCCACTTTCTCACGCTGCCACCTCCGCCGCCCGCTTGCGACCCCAGGAAAACCCGGGGAAGACGATGTAGAGGATGCCAAAGAGGATGATTCCGCCGGCGATCCAGAGCCAGAGCACCAAGGGCGTCCGCACCAGCCGGATCGTCGCCCACCGGCCCTCCTCGGTGTCGAAGGCCTGCAGGATCAGGTAGTCGTCGTTGTAGAGCCCGTAGTGCACGCTGGGGGCGGCCAGCGGGCTGTTCATCGTGGGGTAGTAGTGGAGCCGGGGGTGCATCACCCCCACCCCCTCGACCTCGACGTCGGCGATCACCGCGAAGCGGAAGCCCTCGTCCTTGGCCCGGAGGTCCAGGAGGCGGACCTCGAGGCCCCCGATCCTCGCCTGCTCGCCGATCTCCAGGGTCTTCTGGGCGTCCACCCGGTAGGCCTGGCTGAAGACGATGGCCAGCGCCGCCAGCGCCACCCCGAAGTGGACCAGCTGGGCCCCCACCTGCCGCCGGGCCCGGGTGAGGTAGGCGAGGACCGCCGCCAGGGCCCCGCGCCCCTTCTTGCGCCAGGCGGAGACGCCCCGCCCGGCCTGGGCCAGGAGCGCGGTCAGGTTGTAGGCGAAGAGCCCCACCCCCAGCGCCACCCCGAAGCCGGCGCCGAAGAGCAGCGCCACCGCCGTCGCCAGCGCCAGCGCGCTGGCCATGAGGCTGAGCGCCCGGGCGGCGTAGGCGTCGATCCCGCCCCAGGGAAAGAGCGGCCCCGCCCCCATCAAGAGGAGCAGCACCGCCCCCAGCGGGGCGAAGACCGCGTCGAAGAACGGCGACCCCACCGAGACCTTGTCCCCGGTGGCGGCCTCGACGATCAGCGGGAAGAGGGTCCCGAGCACCACCACGAAGGCCATGGTGGCGAAGACCAGCGAGGCCCCCAGCAAGAGCCCCTCGCGGGAGACCAGGTTCAACCCGCCGACGTCCCGCACCTCGGAGGCGACCCGGGAGAGCAGGCTGAACCCGACCAGGAGCACCGCCAGCAAGAACCCCAGGAAGACCGGTCCCACCGCCCCCTCGACGAAGGCGTGCACCGACTGGATCACCCCCGAGCGGGTGAGGAAGGTGCCGAAGACGGTGGCGGCGTAGGCCAGGGTGATGTAGGCGAAGTTCCAGGTCTTGAACATCCCCCGCCGCTCCTGCACCAGGGCGGTGTGGAGGAAGGCGGCGAGCAGGAGCCAGGGGATGAAGGAGGCGTTCTCCACCGGGTCCCAGGCCCAGTAGCCGCCCCAGCCCAGCACCTCGTAGCTCCACCAGCCGCCGGCGAAGATCGCCGCGGTCAGAAAGCCAAAGGCGACGAGCGTCCACCAGCGGGTCTCGGCCACCCAGGACTGGTAGCGCCGGGCCAGCATGGCGGCCACCGCGTAGGCGAAGGGCACGCTGATGCCCACGAAGCCCAGGTACATCAGCACCGGGTGGACCGCCATCATCCAGTGGTTCTGCAAAAGGGGGTTGGGGCCCGGCCCCTCGCTGGGCGGGTGGGGCACCGGGGCGAAGGGGTTGGCGACGAAGAGCATCACCCCGAAGAAGAAGAGCTCGATCCCGAGCAGGGTGCCGAGCACCGCCGGCGCCATCCAGTAGTCTTTGAGCTTCCTGGCCGCCAGCACGGTGTAGAGCGCCTGGAAGGTGGCCCAGAGCAGGATCGAGCCCTCGAGCGCGGCCCAGAGGGTGGCGAACTTGACCCAGGTGGGGCTCTTGGTGGAGTGGTTCTTGGCGGTGTAGGCGATCGAGAAGTCGTCGGTCAAAAGCGCCCACTCCAGGGCGAAGAACGCCGCCAGGGCGGCCAGGAACGAGAGCCACGCCGCCCGCTTCGCCGCCTCCACGTAGCGGGCGTCCTTGGCCCACCAGGCGAAGAGCGAGAGCAAGAGCCCCAGGGCGGTGAAGACGAACCCCAAGACCAGCGCCACGTTGCCCAGGAGTCCCGGGGTCACTTCGCCTCCTCGATCAGCCTACGCACGTCCTCGGGGGTGTAGCCCTCCTTGGGCGGCTGGTAGGTCTCGGAGTGCTTGATCAGCAGGTTGTCGCCGTGGAAGACCGCGCCCTCGAACCGGCCCTCCACCACCACCCCCTGGCCCTCCTTGAAGAGCGCCGGGGGCGTCCCCTTGTGGAAGACCGGGACCTCGGCGACGCCGTCGGTGAGCACGAAGCGGAGCTCGAGCGTCTTGGGGTCGTACTGCACCGTCCCCTGCTTCACCAGCCCCCCGAGCCGCACCCGCTTGCCGGCGTACTTGGCCTGGTCCTGGAAGTACTCGCTGGGGGTGATGAAGTAGACCAGACTGTTCCCCAGCCCGCCCCAGATCATGTAGCCGATGGCGCCGACGACGATCAGCAGGCCGAGCCAGTACTTGAGCTTCATCTCCCCCTCCCGAGGCGGTAGAGCAGGTAGGCGGTGTAGCCCAGGAGAAACCCGTAGGTGGTCAGGTAGACCACCCAGACGAAAACCTGGTTACCCATGGTGCTCCTCCCAGCGCGCCTCGAAGGCGGCGATCCGCCCCTTCAGGCGCAAGAAGGCGGCGTAGAGCACGGTGAAGGCGAAGAGGTTGACCAGCAGGGGGATCAGCATCTCCGGCGGCATGTGGGTCTTGCGGTTGATCACGTCGATGGTGGCGGTCTGGTGAATCGAGCGCCACCAGTAGACCGACATGTAGGTAATGGGGATGTTGATCACCCCGAGGATCGCCACCGCCGCCGCCGCCTTGGCCCGCATCTCGGGGTCCTCGATGGCCTGGCGGACCAGGAAGTAGCCGACGTAGATGGCGATCATCACCGCCACCGAGGTGAGCCGGGGCTCCCAGACCCAGTAGACCCCCCAGGTGGGCCGAGCCCACATCATGCCGCCGATCACCATCAAGAGCGAAAGCCAGAGCCCGATCTCGGCGCTGGCGGCGGAGAGGCGGTCGTAGGCGGGGTGGCCCTTGATGAGGTACAAGAGGGCGTAGATCCCGGCCACGATGAAGGCCAGGTAGCCGGTCCAGGCGGCCGCCACGTGCACGTAGAGGATGCGCACCAGGTACCCCTGATCGACGTCGGGGGGCGCTTTCATCGCGTAGTAGAAGCCGATGAGAAGCAGCAGGTACCCCGCCCCCAAGAGGGTAGCGGAGAGGGGGTCGAGTCCAGGACGTTCCCTTCGCATGCTGCAAACAGGCTAGCACTGGCTATTTAATGATGATGAAAGCTCATCGAGCTCACCAAACACCCCCCGATACCCCGCTATTCGCAGTCGTTTTATCGGGTATAAAATCGCTGTATACGCGATGCATATCGCCTATTTGGGACATATATCCCGGTCTCATTCGCCCATAATCTTTTCAGTTGGGAAAGTTCCGCTTTCCCGCTGGGAGGTGAGCGCGCTATGAAGCAACGTATCGGTGTTCTGGGGCTCGCGCTTCTCTTCGCCATGGCGGTGTTGCCGGCCATGGCCGAGGGGGTACCCGAGAAGGTGAGCCCCGAGGTCGCGGCCCAAAAGGGCTGTTTGAGCTGCCACGAGGGGATCGAGGACATCCGCGATCCCCACTCCCCGATGATGTTGCAGATCAAGGCCCTGGGATCGGCGGTCGGGGACCCGCAGGGCTGCACCGTCTGCCACGGCGGCAACCCCAAGGGGCTGACCAAGGAGGAGGCCCACCAGGGCGCCCCCGAGACCTTCAAGAACGGCCGGGGCCCGAAGACCTTCTACCCCGACCCGGGCTCGATCTGGATCGCCGAGAACACCTGCGGCCAGTGCCACCCCGGCTACGCCTACCGGCTGAACCTCTCGCTGATGCAGACCGAGGCCGGCAAGATCCAGGGCAACCTGCACACCTGGGGCTTCGCCGAGACCTGGGACGGCAAGACCCCCTACGGCAACTACGACGTCAAGGACACCGACGGGCCGGTTCCCCAGGTGGGCACCGAGACCTACAAGAAGTACATGCTTGAGCTCAAGAAGATGTACCCCCAGGCCTTCCCCGACGAGCTCAAGCAGATCCCCGACCCCTCGGTCGACGAGATCGAAAAGGACCCCAAGCTGGCCGCCATCACCTACCAGCGGCAGCAGTGCCAGCGCTGCCACGTGGGCGTGAAGGGCCGCGAGAAGCGCGGCGACTACCGCGGCATGGGCTGCTCGTCCTGCCACATCCCCTACTCCAACGAGGGCTTCTACGAGGGCAACGACCCCACGATCAAGAAGGACGAGCACGGCCACATGCTCACCCACCAGATCCAGGCCACCCGGAAGTCCAAGGTCAAGGTCCACGACCTGACCTACTCGGGCATTCCGGTGGAGACCTGCAACTCCTGCCACAACCGCGGCAAGCGGATCGGCGTCACCTTCCAGGGGCTGATGGAGTTCCCCTACGGCACGCCCTATAACGAGAAGGGCGGCAAGCAGCCCAAGCTGCACACCAAGAAGTACCTCTTCATCGCCGACGACGTCCACCACCGCGGCCAGCCGGGCAAGGGCGGGATGCTCTGTCAGGACTGCCACACCACCATCGACATGCACGGCGACGGCAACATCTTCGCCACCACCCTGGCCCAGGTCGAGGTCGAGTGTCAGGACTGCCACGGCACCGCCGACAAGTACCCCTGGGAACTCCCGCTCGGCTACGGCGAGGAGTTCGGCCGTAAGCTCGGCGACGCCCCCCGCGGGCTGACCAAGAGCCTGCTACCGGAGACCCAGGCCTTCGCCACCGTCTACCCCGCCGAGGACGGCTACCTGCTCACCGCCCGCGGCAACCCCATGGGCAACGTGGTGAAGAAGGGCGACCAGGTCATCCTGCACTCGGCGACCGGGTCCGACTTCGAGGTGCCCATCCTGAAGGACATCAACCTGAAGGACGCCTGGAAGACCCCGGACGCCAAGGTGGCCATGGCCAGCGTCAAGAAGCACGTCGACGACCTCGAGTGCTACGCCTGCCACGCCTCCTGGGTGCCGCAGTGCTACGGCTGCCACGTCAAGGTCGACTACTCCGGCGACAAGTCCGACACCGACTGGGTGGCGAACGGCACCCAGCACGACGAGTCCGGCCAGACCGCCGAGAGCCCGCTGGGCACCCACGGCCTGACGCGCCCCGGTAAGGCCAGCGAGTCCCGCTCCTACCTCCGCTGGGAGGACCCGGTGCTGGGCATCAACGGCGAGGGCCGCGTGACCCCGCTGATGCCCGGCTGCCAGGTGGTCTACACCGTGATCGACCGCGAGGGCAAGACCATCGCCCACAACGTCATCGCCCGTAGCCCGGACGAGGCCAAGCAGATCGGCCAGTCCTTCATCCCGCTGGCCATCGACATGGCGCCGGCGCAGCCGCACTCGGCGCTGGCCCAGGCCCGCTCCTGCGAGTCCTGCCACAACAACCCCAAAGCCCTCGGCTACGGCATCAACAAGAACATCTTCCAGACCCGCTACGTCGAGGACATCGTCGAGGATCTGATCGACGCCCGCACCGGCAAGGTCATCCCGGCCAAGTACCAGATCCAGATCCCGGCGATCCCCGACCTCAAGTGGGATTGGTCGACGATCGTCGATCCCGAGACCGGCTACCAGGTCCAGACCGTCGGCAGCCACTGGCCGCTCTCGCGCTCGCTGCCCAAGTCGGTCCGCGACGGCATGGACCGCAGCGGCCTCTGCATGGGCTGCCACAAGGAGATGACCAACCCCGAGGTCTGGCAGGCGGTCAGCACCCCGGGCACGCTGAACGACGTCCAGCACATCGACCTGATGCACAAGATGCTGATCGAGTACATGAAGTCGAAGCAGAAGCAGTAGGCCCCCCGGGGGCCTGAAGGGGCCGGCGCTGCCGGCCCCTTTTTCACCCACGTCATCTCGGAAAACGCCATGATTCTGCCAGATGGAGAGGTTATGAGGAAACTTTTTCTAGCCGCCTTGCTCCTCCTCGCTTTCGCCGGCTGCAAGAAGAAGGCCGAGGCCGAAGCGAGCCCGAAAACCCCGCCCGCCCAAATTGAGACCCCCGAGGCCGAGACCCCGCCGGTGGTGGGCGCGGACGAAAAGGCGGGGCCCCTGGACCCCAAGGCGCTCAAGCCCCACAGCTCCACCTACGCCCACTCCGGGCTGCCGCCGGAGGAGATCGCCAAGGTCGCCCTGATGCACCAGTCGCGGGGCGAGTACCAGCAGGCGCTCGACGTGCTCGCCCAGGGCATCGCCGCCCACCCGGATAGCGCCGCGCTCTACGCCGTCCGCGGCGCGCTCTACCTGCAACTCGGGCAGTATTCCAAGGCCATCGCCGACCTCTCGAAGAGCCTCGAGCTCCACGAGAACCCGGACGTCCTGGTCAACCGCGCCCTCGCTTACAAGGCCTTCGGCCAGAGGGAAGACGCCCTCAAAGACCTAAACCGGGCGCTCGAGCTCGACCCCCACCACGTCGCCGCCTGGTTCAACCGCGGCACCCTCTACCTGGAAGAGGGCAAGCCCGAGAAAGCCCTTCCCGACCTCGACCGCGCGGTCGAGCTGGCCCCCGACGTCGCCGGCCCCTACTTCAACCGGGCGGTGGCCAAGTGGCAGCTGGGGAAGCGGGAGGAGGCGATCTCGGACCTCGAGAAGTTCATCGAGCTGGCAAAGCCCTCGGACTGGAAGGAGACCGCCCAGGAGCTCTTGGAGGAGTGGAAGCATGCGAAGGATTAGCGTCCTTTTCCTGACCCTATTCGCCGCGTTCGCGCTCGCCGAGACCGCCGAAAGCCCCTGGGAGTTCTTCCAGAAGATCCTGGACGAGGCCGGCATGGTCTACCAGCGGCCCGAGGGCTACGAAGAAGTGCCGCCCGAGCCCAACCCGGTGCTCAACTACCTCTACCGGGTGAAGAACCCCGAGACCGGGGTCGAGATCCGCTACCTGGTGATCCCGATCAAGCGCATCGAGATCGACTACGACGACCCCCACGCCTCGGCCCCCGAGCCCGACCACATCTTCAGCCTGCTCTTTCCAAGCCTTTTAACCCAGCTCTCGGTGGACGGGCGCTACCGGGAGAAGGAGTACCCCAGCCTCGAGGCCCGCAAGCTCTTCAACGCCGAGTGGGCGGCGGCCGGCACCTTCACCCCGAACCCCGAGTTCGCGCCTTTTGCCCACGGCCTGATGGTGGCGATGCACCGGATCGGCCGCGCCGACGCCTTCGAGATCTTCCTGGCCAACGACCTCGAGGCCCTAAAGCGCGCGGTGCTCAAGGACCAGACCGCGCTCCGCTTCCGCTAGCCCTCGATCACGAAGGGGAAGAGCAGGCTGGAGGCGGTCAGGTAGATCGCGTCGAAGGCCAAGAGCAGCTTCCACCAGGCCACCACCTCGGAGGCGGGCACCCCCTCGGCGAGCCCGATCGTCGCCCGCACCGCCGCCAGGATCACCGGCACCACCACCGAGAAGACCAAGATCGGCAGGATCAGCTGGGCGGTGGGGAGCCGCACCACCAGCCCGGCGTAGAAGGTGGCCACGGCGGCGTAGCCGGTGGCCCCGAGGAGGAGCGTCAGGAGGATCGCCGGCGCCTGGGCCAGCGGCAGGTAGAACATCCCGGCGACCAGGACGAGCAGCAAGAGGCTCACGAAGAGCAGGAGGATCCAGAGGAAGAGGAACTTCCCCCAGTAGATCCACTCCCGGCTCCCGGGCAGGAGCAAGAGGTCGTCCAGGGTGTCGTTCTCCACCTCCACCGCCCAGGCCCGCCCGGCGAGCAGGCTGCCGGCGAAGGCGAGCGCCACCCAGAGCACCCCCGGCGCCGCCCGGCGCAGGTCGTCCTCCTCCGGCCCCAGGGCGAAGCCCAGGATCAAGAGCACCACCCCGAGGAAAAAAAGCGCCGAGAAGAGCCCCGAGCGGCCCCGGAGCTCGAGCCGGAGGTCGCGCAGGGCGAGGGCCAGAATCCGCTTCACGAAAGCACCACCTCCCGGTCGGCGGCGGCCTCGGCGAAGGCCCGGTCGTGGGTGGCGAGGAGCACCGCCCCGCCCCCCTTTCGCACCTGCTCGATCGCCTGGAACAAGAGTTCCCGCCCGGCCTCGTCGAGGGCGGTCTCGGGCTCGTCGAGCAGGAGGATCTTGGGCTCGGCCAGGAAGACCCGGGCCAGGGCGAGCCGTTTCTTCATCCCGCTGGAATAGGCGAGGACCGGCCGCCCAAGCGGCAGCCCCACCCGCGCCATCGCCCCGGCCACCGCCCGGTCGTCGGCCGCTTTACCCAGCAGCAAGAGCCAGCTCCTTAAGTTCTCCTCGCCGGTGAGATGCCGGTAAAAAGCCGGGGGGTTCGCCAGGTAGAGGAGCCTCCCCCGCTCGGCCTCGACCTCTCGGGCCGGCTTGCCAAAGAGCCGCACCTCGCCCTTTTGCGGCCGGGTGAGGCCGGCGGCGACCCGGAGCAGGGTGGTCTTCCCCACCCCGTTCGGCCCCAAGAGGGCCACCGCCTCGCCGGCCGCGACCGCCAGGCTCACCTCCTTCAAGACCCAGTCGCGGGCGAAGCGCTTCCAGACCCGGTCGAGCTCCAAAAGCGGCGGCATCTAGACCCCGAACCTGGCGAAGTAGTGGCTGATCTGGGCCCAGTAGCCGGTGACCATGGCCAGCCCCACCAGGATCAAGAAGGCCCCCGAGGCGTACTCGACGTACTGGGCGACGCGGGCGTTTTTGCGGATGAAGGCCACCGCCCGGTCGGTGAAGAGCGCCACCAGGAGGAAGGGGACGGCCAGCCCCAGGGTGTAGGCGAGCACGTAGACCAGGCCGATGAGGCCGCCCTGGTTGAAGACCAGCGCCAGGATCAGGGTGAGCACCGGCCCGATGCAGGGGGTCCAGCCGAGCGCCAGCACCACCCCCATCAAAAAAGCGCCCAAGGGCCGCGAGGGGTCGCCCTGGTAGCCGGCCACCGCCCCGCCCCCAGCGGAGAGGAAGGGGATGGGGATCCGCACCCCCAGCATGTAGAGTCCGAAGAGGATGAAGAGCACGCCGCCGATGCGGGCGAGGGTCTCCTTGTAGCTATAGAGCCAGTTTCCCAGCAGGGTGGTGGGGAGCCCGAAGAGCAGGACGAAGACCACCGAGAACCCGAGCACGAAGAAGACCGCGTTCTTGAAGGGCCGCCCCCGCTCGCCGGAGAGGTAGAGCAGGTAGGTGGGCACCAGCGGCAGCACGCAGGGCAGCAGGAACGAGGCCATGCCGCCCAGAAACGCCGCCAGAAGGTTGAGGTTGGAGGGCTCCATAGGGGAGATTGTACGCCCCTACTCGGGGTCCTCCAAGGCGTGGATCGCGTCCAGCGCCCGGTAGAGCGCCTCGGTGAAGCCCTCGGGGTCGTCGACGTAGGGGTGGTGGCCGGCGCCCTCGAGGACGACGAGCTCGCCGCCGGTGAGGTCGGCCACCGCCTCCGCCTGCTCCGGGAAGCTGGTGCCGTCGGCGTCGCCCACCAGGACGAAGGGGGCGTGCTCGAGGTCGAGCAGGTAGGGGGTGTAGTCGAAGCGCCAGAGCCCGTTCTCGCCGAAGAGGCGGAGCAACCCCTCGTCCCCCACCAGGAGCCCGCCGTCCTGCACCCACTCGTACTGCATCCGGCCGTGGGCGGTGGGAAAGGCCAGCCGGCTGATCAGGTCGTGGAAGGAGACCTGCTCGAAAAGCGCCCGCACCGCCTCCTCCGGGTCCTCGGGGAAGGGCTCCTGGGCGGCCGCCTGCCAGAGCCGCTTCAGGAGCCAGGGGAAGTGGACCCAGGGGCCGATGAGCACCAGCCCGTCCACCGCCGCCGGGAAGCGGCGGGCGTACTCCAGCGCCACCACCGCGCCGAAGCCCTGGGCCAGCGGGGTCCAGCGCTCGATGCCGAGGGCGTGGCGCAGGTCCTCGAAGTCCTCCACCAGGGCGTCGACGGTGAAGAGCCGGGGGTCCTCGGGAAGCCGGGGGCTTCGGCCGCTGCCCCGCTGGTCGACGTAGAGCACCCGGTAGTCGGCGAGCTCCTCCTCCAGAAAGTCGCGCAGGGGGTAGGAGGAGCCGCCGGGCCCGCCGTGCACCGTGACCAGGACCGGGGCGTCCTTGGGCCCCACGTCCTCGAGGTAAAGCTCGGCCTCGCCTACCGGGACGATCCGGATCTCTTCCCGCATCCCTCCTCCTCCAAGACCAGGAGCCGCCCGCCCCGCTCGACCAGCCCTTCGGCGGTTTTCGGCTCCACCCCCTCGACCAGCAGAAGATGGCGCTCCCCGGCGGAAAAGAGCCGGTAGGGGTGGGAAAGCGTCTCGGCCAGCGCGCGCAGCTCCGCCGGCTCCCCCTCGATCCAGACCGCCTTCATTTGGCCTCCCACAGCTTAGCAGAAAGCAGGATCTGGGCCGCCTCCTCGAGCACGGTGAGCCGGGCGTAGGCCTCGAAGAGGTCCCTGCCCCGGGCAAAGGCGCCGTGCCCCCGGAGCATCATCACCGGGCGGCGGGAAAGCCCCTCGGCCACCGCCCGGGCGGCCTCCTCGGAGGCGCTCTTTTGCGCCGGGTCGTAGACCGGGACCTCCTCCAGGAGCACCCGGCCCTCGAGGTCGATCGGCCGGATCGCCTCCTGGCCGAAGGAGAGCGCCACCGCGGTGCGGGGGTGGGCGTGAACCACGGCCCCGGCGTCGGTGGCCCGGTAGACCGCCCGGTGCAGCGGCAGCTCCACCGAGGCGGCGGCGTCCCGCTCGGGATCGGGGTCGAGCGGCAGCCAGACCAGGTCCCCCGGGGCCAGGCGGTTTTTCCGCACCCCCCGCCGGGTGATCCAGAGCCCCTCCCCCTCCCGGACCGAGAAGTTCCCGGCGATGGCCGAGATCAGCCCCTGGGCGAAGAGGTCCTCGCCCACCTCGAAGAACGCGCGGTAGAGTTCCGGTGACGGGGTCATGGTCTCTCGAAACCGGGGGCGGGCGCCGGCGCCCGCCCCCGCGGTGGCTCAAAGGCCGGGACGGTCTTCCTTGCCCGGGGCCGGGGCCTCCAGCGAGGCCTCGGCCTCGCGGCGGGCGGCCAGGATCTTCTCGAGCGTCTTCTTGTCGATCACCTGGGTGTGGCGCACGTGGTCGTTGCCGGTGCCGGCCGGGATCAGCTTGCCCAGGATGACGTTCTCCTTGAGGCCGATCAGCTCGTCCACCCGGCCCTGGATGCTGGCCTCGGTGAGGACGTGGGTGGTGTGCTGGAAGCTCGCGGCACTGAGCCAGGAGCGGGTCGAGAGGGCGCTCTTCGTCACCCCCATCAACACCGGCTTCCAGGAGGCCGGCATCTTGCCCTCGGCCATCAGCTGCTCGTTGGTGGCCTCGACGTCCCAGCGCTCGATCACCTGGCCCTCGAGGTAGCGGGAGTCGCCGGGGTCGGTGATCTCGACGTACTTCAGCATCTGCCGCACCACGATCTCGATGTGCTTGTCGTGGAGCTTCACCCCCTGGGCGCGGTAGACCCGCTGGATCTCGTCGACCAGGTAGCGCTGCACCGCCTCCGGGCCCTTGGCGTCGAGCAGCTGGTGGGGGTCGACGGCGCCGCGGGTGAGCGGGGTGCCGGCCTCGACGTACTGGCCGTCCTTGACCGCCAGGCGGACGTTCTTGTCCACCTTGTACTCCTTCTTGAAGCCGTCGCCCTCGACCACGATGACCAGCTTGTCCTCCTCCTCGACCACCCGCACGGTGCCGTCGATCTCGCTGATCACCGCCTTGACCTTGGGCTTTCGGGCCTCGAAGAGCTCGATCACCCGGGGCAGACCCAGGGTGATGTCCACCCCGGCGACGCCGCCGGTGTGGAAGGTGCGCATGGTGAGCTGGGTGCCCGGCTCGCCGATCGACTCGGCGGCGACCACGCCCACCGACTCGCCGATCGAGACCGGCCGCACCATCGAGAGGTCCATGCCGTAGCACTTCTGGCAGACGCCGTAGTGGGTGCGGCAGGTGAGCGGCGAGTAGACCGGCACCGACTCCACCCCGCCCTCCTTGGCGGCGGCGATGATCGCCCGCACGTCGGCGAGCTGGAGCAGGTGGCCCTCCTCGAAGACCCGGTCGCCCAGGCTAAACTCGCGGGCCACGGTGCGGCCGTAGAGGCCCTGCTCGATGTCCGAGCGGGGGCGCAGCCGCTGCTCGCCGGTGATCTCGTCCCGGGTGAAGAGCGGCACCTCGACGTAGTCGGTGGTGCCGCAGTCGGCCTCGCGGACGATCACCTCGTGGGCGACGTCGACCAGCTTGCGGGTGAGGTAGCCGGAGTCGGCGGTACGGAGGGCGGTGTCGGCGCCGCCCTTCCGGGCCCCGTGGGTGGAGATGAAGTACTCCAGGACGGTGAGCCCCTCGCGGAAGTTGGCCCGCACCGGGACCTCGATCACCTCGCCCGAGGGCTTGGCCATCAGGCCGCGCATGCCGGCGAGCTGGCGGATCTGGGTGGGGTTGCCCCGGGCGCCCGACTGGGCCATGACGTAGAGCGGGTTGAAGGGGTAGTTCTCCTCGAAGTTCTTGAAGACCGCCCGGGTGATCTTGTCCACCGTCTCGGTCCAGACCGAGACGATCTGGCGCTTCCGCTCCTCGGGGGTCAAGAAGCCGCGGCGGTAGGCGTCCTCGATCTTGTCGACGGCGGCGTCGGCCTCCTTCAGGTACTGCTGCTTCTCCTCCGGGATCACCACGTCGTCGATGCCAATGGTGATGCCGGAGACGGTGGAGTAGTAGAAGCCGGCCTGCATCAGGGTGTCGAGCAGGCGGGCGGTCTTCTCGATCCCGAGCGCGAGGTAGGAACGGTAGACCAGGTCCTTGAGCGAGTTCTTCTCCTGCGGCCGGTCCCAGTCCACCAGGTCGGCGGGGAGCTCGGTCCCCATCTCGGCCATCGCCTCCTCCAGGGTGCGGAGGAAGAGCGCCCGGCCCGGGGTGGTGGGCTTCAGGCGGTCGCCGATCCGCAGGGTGACCTGGTCCTGCAGGTCGATGATCCGCTGCTCCACCGCGTGCAGCGCCTCGTCGATGCTGGCGAAGATGAACTTGAGGCGGCCGACGGTGGTCTCCTCCCCGGCCACCTTGATCGGCGCGTTCAGCGCGATCTCGCCCTTCTCGAAGGCCTCGATCGCCTCCTTGGGGCTCGCGAACTCGCGGCCGGCGCCCTTCTTCTCCCGGCGCACCTGGGTGATGTAGTAAAGCCCCAGGATGATGTCCCGGCTGGGCTTGGCGATGGGCTCGCCCGAGGCCGGGGAGAGCAGGTTGTGGGCCGAGAGCATCTGGATCCGGCTTTCCGCCTGGGCGGCGATCGAGAGCGGCACGTGCACCGCCATCTGGTCGCCGTCGAAGTCGGCGTTGAAGGCCTCGCAGACCAGCGGGTGGAGCTGGATCGACTGCCCCTCGACCAGCACCGGGTGGAAGGCCTGGATGCCCAGCCGGTGCAGCGTGGGGGCCCGGTTCAAAAGCACCACCTTGCCGTGGATGACCTCCTCCAGCGCGTCCCAGACCTCGTCCTTGATGTCGCGGTGGCGCTCCAGCATGCGCCGGGCCGCCTTGATGTTGGCGGCGATGCCCTTCTCCTCCATCTTCTTGAGCAGGTAGGGCTTGAAGAGCTCCAGCGCCATCTGCTTGGGCAGGCCGGTCTGGTGCAGCCTGAGCTGGGGGCCGACCACGATCACCGAGCGGCCGGAGTAGTCCACCCGCTTGCCGAGGAGGTTCTGGCGGAAGCGGCCCTGCTTGCCCGAGAGGATGTCGGTGAGCGAGCGGAGCGGGCGGTCGGAGCCGGGGTTGGTCACCGGGCTGCCGCGGCGGCCGTTGTCGATCAGGGCGTCCACCGCCTCCTGGAGCATCCTTTTCTCGTTCCGGATGATCATCTCCGGCGCCCCCTGGGCGAGGAGCTTTTTGAGGCGGTTGTTGCGGTTGATCAGGCGGCGGTAGAGGTCGTTTAAGTCGCTCGTCGCAAAGCGGCCGCCGTCCACCTGGACCATCGGGCGGAGGTCCGGGGGCAGGACCGGCACCACCTCGAGGACCATCCACTCCGGCCTGTTGCCCGAGTCCTTGAAGGCGCGGACGATCTCGAGGCGCTTACGGGCGCGGGCGCGCTTGGCCCGGGAGGGGCTTTTCATCTCGGCCTCGAGCTCGGCCTCGAGGGCGTCCAGGTCGAGCTCCTGGAGCAGCACCTGGATCGCCTCGGCGCCCATGCGGGCGTCGATGTCGTAGGACTCGATGACCCGGATCACCTGCCGGATCAGGTCCACCTCGACCCGGCCGTAGATCTCGGACTTGACCCGGCCGCCGTCGGCGAGCACGTCGCCCGGGGCCACCCGGTCGCCGTTCGTCACCTCGACGTCGTCCTCGAAGGGGTAGACCCGGGCCTTCATCACCACGATCGAGGCCGGCTCCCTGAGGTGGACGACGCCCTCGGCCTCGGCGTAGATCTCCTCCTCGGGGTCGATGGCGCCCACCAGCTTCTCGCCCTTTTCCACCCGGGCGCCCTCGGGGACGAGGACGTGCATGTGGGGGTCGACCTCGTAGACCACCTCGCGCTTGGTGACCACGGTCATCGAGAGGTGCACGAGCCCGTCCTCGACCTCGGCCTCGAGCTCGGGGATCTCGACGTCGGCGGGCACCCGGAGCTCGCCCTTCAGTTCCATGAGCTCCTGGCCGGGCTCGACCAGCTCGCCCTCGCCGACTTTCAGCTCGGCGCCCTCGGGGGCGAGGTAGACCGCCTTGACCTCGTCCTTCTCCGGGTCCTTGACCCAAAGCACCGCCCCCTGGCCGAAGCGGCGGATCTCCACCACACCGCCCTCCTCGGTGCGGACGACGAAGGGCTCTTCCAGCTCGGCCAGGGTCTCTCCGCTCTTGTAGCGCTCGGCCTCGACCCAGGCGTCCTCGGGCAGGACCAGGTGGGCGCGGTCCTTCTCGAAGTACTCGACGACCAGCTTCCGGGGGAAGCGGTAAAACGCCACCCCGTCCATCTTGGAGCGGATGCCGGGGGCGAGGTCCTGGCCCTTGGTGACGTAGGCGCCGTCGGGGACCAGGGCGTCCACGCCCTTGGGGATCGAGTAGGTCTCCTGGCGGCCGTACTTCAGCTCGCGGTACTCCTCGTCGGAGAGGAGCTGGCCGCGCTTGACCGGCTCGCCCTCGAGCATCGCCCCCTTGGGGTCGATCACGATGTACTTGGCGAAGTAGAGGACCTGCTCCAGCTCGGTGGCGGTGAGGTCGAGCAGGGTGCCCACCTTGCTGGGCACGTCCTTGACGTACCAGATGTGGGCCGCCGGGGTGGCCAGCTCGATGTGGCCCATGCGGTAGCGGCGGACGATCGACTTGGTGACCTCGACGCCGCAGCGCTCGCAGACCTTGCCCTCGAAGCGCTGCCGCTTGTACTTGCCGCAGGCGCACTCGTAGTCCTTGACCGGACCGAAGATGCGCTCGTCGAAAAGCCCGTCCCGCTCGGGCTTTAAGGTGCGGTAGTTGATGGTCTCGGGCTTTTCGACCTCGCCGTAGGACCACTTGCGGATCTTCTCGGGGCTCGCGAGCGCGATCCGGACCTTTCTGACTTCCCTCTTCATGCTCTCCCCTTACGAACGCTTCGAGGCCAGGCCCTCGAAGATGTCGATCGGCCGGCCGTTCTCGTCCAGGGTCTCGACGTCCAGGCCCAGCGCCTGGAGCTCCTTGACCAGCACCCGGAAGGACTCGGGCACGCTGGGGGTGGGGATGTCCTCGCCCTTGACGATGGCCTCGTAGGCGGCGTTGCGGCCCTCGATGTCGTCGGACTTGATGGTCAGCATCTCCTGCAGGGTGTGGGCGGCGCCGTAGGCCTCGAGCGCCCAGACCTCCATCTCGCCGAAGCGCTGGCCGCCGAACTGGGCCTTACCGCCGAGGGGCTGCTGGGTGATCAGCGAGTAGGGGCCGGTGGAGCGGGCGTGCATCTTGTCCTCCACCATGTGGTAGAGCTTCATCACGTACATCTCGCCGACCACGATCGGCCCCTCGATGGGGTCGCCGGTGCGCCCGTCGTAGAGCACCATCTTGCCCTGATGGAAGAGCTCCTTGAGCTGCTCCCGGGGCTTTTTGCCCGGGTCCACCAGGTGCAGCTTGGCGGCGCGGTCGAGGACCTCGAGCTCGCGCTTGTCGATCCCCTGGCCCATCGCCTCGCGGTCGGCCCAGCGCTTTTCGAAGGCCTCGTCGAGGAGCCCCTTGATCTCCTCCTCCTTGGCGCCGTCGAAGATCGGGCTCACGAAGCGGATCTTGAGCTCGCGGGCGGCGAGCCCCAGGTGGGTCTCGAGGATCTGCCCCAGGTTCATCCGGCTGGGCACGCCGAGAGGGTTGAAGACGATGTCCACCGGGGTGCCGTCCGGCAGGTGGGGCATGTCCTCGGGCGGCAGGATCTTGGCCACCACGCCCTTGTTCCCGTGGCGGTTGGCGAGCTTGTCGCCCACCTGGATCTTGCGCTTTTGCGCCACGTAGACCCGGACCATCTCGATGACGCCGGGTTTGAGCTCGACCCCGGGGTCGCCCCGCTTCAGCCGCACGGTGCGGAGCACGATCCCGCCCTCGCCCGGCGGCACCCGGAGCGAGGTGTCCTTCACGTCCCGGGCCTTCTCGCCGAAGATCGAGCGGAGCAGGCGCTCCTCCGGGCTGGGCTCGGTCTCGCCCTTGAAGCTGGTGCGCCCCACCAGGATGTCGCCCGGCTTGACCTCGGCGCCGATGCGCACCACCCCGTCCTCGTCCAGGTCGCGGAGCGCCGACTCCGAGAGATTGGGGATGTCGCGGGTGATCTTCTCGGGGCCGAGCTTGGTCTGCCGGGCCTCGATCTCGTAGCGCTCGATGTGGATCGAGGTGTAGAAGTCGCGGCGCACCAGGTCCTCGTTGATGATGATCGCGTCCTCGAAGTTGTAGCCGTCGAAGGGCATGATGGCGACCAGGACGTTCTGCCCCAGGGCCAGCTTGCCCTGGTCGGCGGAGGGCCCGTCGGCGAGGAGGTCGCCCTTTTTGACCTTCTGCCCCTCCTTGACCCGGGGGCGCTGGTCGAAGGTGGTGCCCTGGTTGGAGCGCACGAAGCGGCGCAGCTCGTAGGTGTAGATATTGCCGTTCTTGGCCTCGACCTCGATGCGGTTGCCGTCGACGTAGCGGACCACCCCGTCGACGTCGGAGTAGACGCTCGAGAGCGAGTCCCGGATCACCCGGTCCTCGATGCCGGTGCCCACCACCGGGGCCTCGGCCCGCACCAGCGGCACCGCCTGGGCCTGCATGTTGGAGCCCATCAGGGCCCGGTTGGCGTCGTCGTGCTCCAGGAAGGGGATCAGGTTGGTGTTCAGCGAGAAGACCTGCTTGGGGCTGACGTCCATGAACTCGACGTCCTCCGGCTTCACGATCACCGGGTCGCCCTTCTTACGGGCCACCACCCGGTCGCTGCTGATCCGCCCCTTCTCGTCCAGCGGGGTGTTGGCCTGGGCGATGGTGTACTGGTCCTCCTCGTCGGCGGTCATGTAGACCACGTCCTTGGGGTCCGAGCTCACCACGCCACCCTTCACCCGGCGGTAGGGGGTCATGATGAAGCCGAGCTCGTTGATCCGGCCGTAGGCCGCCAGCGAGTTGATCAGGCCGATGTTGGCGCCCTCCGGCGTCTCGATGGGGCAGATGCGGCCGTAGTGGGTGCGGTGGACGTCGCGGACGTCGAAGCCGGCCCGCTCCCGGGTCAGCCCGCCCGGGCCCAGCGCCGAGATGCGCCGCTTGTGGCGGATCTCGGAGAGCGGGTTGGTCTGGTCCTTGAACTGCGAGATCTGGCTGCGGCCGAAGAACTCGCGGATCGCCGCCACCAGCGGGCGGTTGTTGATCAGCTTGGCGGGGGTGGCGGTCTCCGGGGCGCCGATCAGCATCCGCTCCCGCACCCCGCGGGCCATCCGCCCCAGCCCCACCCGGAACTGGTCGGCCAGCAGCTCGCCGACGGTGCGGATGCGGCGGTTGCCCAGGTGGTCGATGTCGTCAACCTCGAAGCCCTCGAAGCCGGCGGTGAGCCCGAGCAGGTAGCGCAGCGTGGGCAGGAGCGCCTGGTCCTTGAAGGCGCCCTTCTTCTCGTCGAAGACCAGCAGGGTGCGGGTCTTCATCTTGATGCCGAGCTTCTTCTCCACCTTGTAGCGACCGGGCTCGCCCAGGTCGTAGCGGCGGGGGTCGGCGAGCAGGGAGTAGAGGTAGTTGATCGCCTTGTCCCGCTTGGGGGGGTCGCCGGGGCGCAGGATGGTGAAGAGCTTTAAAAGGGCCTTTTCCGGCGGCAGGTCGAGGGCCTTGACCTTCTCCCGGCCCTGCTCCACCTCGGCCTCGAAGATGCCCTTGGCGGCGTCGCCGAACTTTCGAAAGCTGCGTTTCAGGGATTTTTCGTCGTAGCCCAGCACCCGCAGCAGGAGCGCCACCGGGAACTTGCGCTTGTTGACCCGCATGATCAGGACGCCCTGGTTGTCGAACTCGAGGTCGATCCAGGGGCCCCGTTTGGGCAGCGGGATGATCGAGGCCACATAGCGCCCCGGGTGGGCGTCGTCCTCGGTGAAGTAGACCCCGGGCGAGCGGTGGATCTGGCTGATCACCACCCGTTCGACCCCGTTGATGATGAAGGAGCCGTCCGCGGTCATCAGCGGCAGGTCGCCGAGGAAGACCTCGTCCTCCTTGATCAGCCCGGTGTCCTTGTGGATGAGCTGGAGCTTGGCGTAAAGCGGCGCGTGATAGGTGAGGTCCTTCTCCCGGCACTCCTCCGGCGGGAAGGGGGGGTCGCCGAGCCGGTACTCGATGAAGTCGAGCACCATGCCCCCCTCCTCGATGGGAAAGACCTCCCGGAAGGCGGCCTGCAGCCCGACCAGCTTGCGCTCGTCCGGCGGCACGTCCTTTTGCAATGCGTTTTTGAAAGAATCGACCTGGATCTGGACCAGCGGAGGCAACGGGATGACCTCGCGGATCCGCCCAAACCTCATTTCCTTTTCCATGCTCACCCCTTTTCGGGAAGGGCGGGGGCCGGGCCTAGCCCGCTAGGCCCGGACACCCCGAAAAGCGCACACCCGGTGGGACGGCAGGGGCACCACCTGCCGAAGCGCTACTTGAGCTCGACCTCGGCGCCGAGCTCCTCGAGCTTCTTCTTGATCTGCTCGGCCTCTTCCTTGGCCACGGCTTCCTTGACGACGCCGCCCTTCTCCACCAGCTCCTTGGCCTCCTTGAGGCCCAGGCCGGTGATGGCGCGAACCTCCTTGATGACCTGGAGCTTCTGGCCGCCGGGCGACTTCAGCACCACGTCGAACTCGGTCTTCTCCTCGGCCTTCGCCTCTTCGCCGGCGGCGCCGGGCACGGCGGCCACCGCCACGGGAGCGGCGGCCTCGACGCCCCACTCCTCCTTGATGCGGTCGATCAGCTGCTTGAGCTCGAGCACCGTCGCCTGGTTGAGCTGCTCCATGATCGCGTCAATATCCAAAGCCATCTCTGACCCCTCCTCCGACTAGGCGGCTTCCTTCTGGACCTTGGCCTCGAGAAGGCCAACGAGCTCGCGCTGCGCGCCGCCAAGAACGCCCGCGAACTCCATGAGGGGCGCGCTGAGCACGCCCACCAGCTCGGCCCGGAGCTCGTCCAGGCTCTTGAGTTTAGCCAGCGACTCGACCTCTTCGGCCGAGAGCACCTGGCCGGAAAGCAGTCCGGCCTTGACCTTGGGGATCTCCTTGCCGGTCTCCTCGGCGAACTTGACCAGGACCTTGGCCGCGGCCACCGGCTCCTCGAAGAAGACCAGGGCCGAGGGCCCTTTCAGGTACTCCTCGAGCGAGGCCTGCCCCAGCTCCTCCATGGCGATGCGGATCAGGGTGTTCTTGGCCACGAAGAGCCGGGCGTTCTGCTCGCGGAGCTGCCGGCGGAGCTGGTAGTCCTCGGCCGCGGTCAGCCCCTGGTAGTTCACCAGGAAGAACGACCCCCCGGTGGCCTCGAGGGCGCGCTTGATCTCGCCCAGGAGACGAACGTTTCTCGGGTTGGGCACGTCTTCCTTCCTCTCCGGGGTGGGGGCACCCCCAGGGTCAACTCCTCGATGCGCTCTCCCCCTCGAAGCGCCTCGGCGGGATCTTTAAGGCGTTCTGCCCCCCGCTGTCTTGGGCCGCTGGGCGCGGAACACGTCCGCACCGGGGTGCCAAAGCTCAATGCTAATCCGTTCGAACCCGCGCATGTGTGTTCCGAGTCACACTACAGCGGGTACTTCACCTTGACCGAGGGCCCCATGGTGGTGGCGATGTGCACGCTCTTGATGTAGGTGCCCTTGGCCGCCTCGGGCTTGGCCGCCTCCACCGCCTTGACGAAGGCGCGGAGGTTCTCGGCGAGCTTTTCCGGCTCGAAGCTGGCCTTGCCGATGGGGGCGTGCACCACCCCGGTCTTGTCGTTCCGGAACTCGATGCGGCCGGCCTTGATCTCCTTGATGATCTCGCCGATGTTGAAGCCGACGGTGCCCGCCTTGGGGTTGGGCAAGAGCCCCCGGGGGCCGAGCACGCGGCCGAGCTCCTTGCCCACCGCCCCCATCATGTCGGGGGTGGCGACGACGGCGTCAAAGTCGAGCCAGCCCTCCTTGATCTTCTTGACCAGCTCCTCGCCGCCGACGTAGTCGGCCCCGGCCTCCTCGGCCTCCTTGAGCTTCTCGCCCTTGGCGATCGCGACCACCCGCACCTGGCGGCCGGTGCCGTGGGGCAGGGCCACGGTCGAGCGCACCGTCTGGTCGGACTTGCGGGGGTCGATGCCCAGCTTGACGTGGGCCTCGACGGTCTCGTCGAACTTGGCGCTGGCCAGCTCCTTGACCACCTTGACCGCCTCTTCCGGAGCGTAGATCTGGTTGCGGTCGTACTTCTCCAGCAGGTTGAGGTAGCGCTTGCCCCGCTTAGGCATCGGGCACCCCCTCCACTTCCACGCCCATCGAGCGGGCCGAGCCGGCGATCATGCGGGCGGCGGCCTCGAGGCTGGCGGCGTTCAGGTCCTTCATCTTCATCTCGGCGATCTTGAGGCAGTCGTCCCAGGTGATCTTGCCCACCGTCTGACGGCCGGGCTCGGAAGCCCCCTTCTCGATCCCCGCCGCCTTGCGAATCAGGTAGGAGGCGGGCGGCGTCTTGGTGATGAAGGAGAACGACCGGTCGGCGTAGATGGTGATCTCCACCGGGATGATGGCGTCGCCCATGTTGGCGGTGGCGGCGTTGAACGCCTTGACGAACTCCATGATGTTGGCGCCGTACTGACCCAGCGCCGGGCCCACCGGCGGGGCCGGGGTGGCCTTGCCGGCCGGCAGCTGCAGTTTTACGAAACCTATGACTTTCTTTGCCATCTCGAACCCTCCCTAGCTCCCCCGAACTTCGGGGTACGAACGCCGGGCTAGGCCTTTGCGACCTGCGAAAAGTCCAGCTCGACCGGGGTCTCCCGGCCGAAGATCGAAACCAAAACCTTGACCTTGTTGCGCTCGGGATGGATCTCGCTGACCACCCCGGTGAAGTCGGCGAAGGGACCGCTGACCACCCGGACCACGTCGCCTTCCTTGAAGGTGACCTCGGGCTTGGGCCCTTCCTTCTCGCCGGCGACCCCGCTCGCCCTGAGGATGCGCTCGACCTCCTCCGGGGTCAGGGGCACCGGCCGGTACTTGCCGCGCTCGTCGGTGACCCCCACCACGCCGGTGACGCCGGGGGTGTTGCGCACCACCTCCCAGGCCTCGTTGGGCTCCTCGGGGTTGTCGCCGAGGTCCATCTGCACGAAGACGTAGCCCGGGAAGAGCTTCTTCTTCTTGATCTCCTTCTTGCCGCCTTCGCGGTGCTCCACCACCTCTTCCGCGGGGATCAGGACCTGGAAGATCTTGTCCTCCATGCCCAGGGCCTTGGCCCGCTTCTCGATGTTCTCCTTGACCTTGTCCTCGTACCCCACGTAGGTGTGGACCGCGTACCACTCGATGCTCATCGCAGGAACCCTGTGATGGTCTGGATGAACCAGCCGAAGAAGAGGTCGTAGACCCAGAGGATCACCATCATGAAGAAGGTAAAGAGCAAAACCGCCTCGGTGGACTGAATGATCTCGTCGCGGCTCGGCCAGGTCACCCGGGCGAGCTCCGCCCGCGCCTCCCGAAAGTAGTTGACGATCCGGGCAAGCATCGTCAGACCTTGACCTCTCGGTGCACGGTGTGCTTCCGGCACCAGGGGCAGTACTTCTTGAGCTCGAGCTTGGTCGGGGTGTTGCGCTTGTTCTTCTCGGTGGTGTAGTTGCGGCGCTTACACTCGGTGCACTCGAGCTGGATGATGATACGGACGTCGCTGGCCATGACTTCCTCGCTTCGTTAAAGGCCGGGGGACCGGAGCGGCCGGCCCCCCGACGCACTTACTCCAGGACCTTGGTGACGACGCCGGCGCCCACGGTGCGGCCGCCCTCGCGGATGGCGAACCGGAGCCCCTCCTCAAGCGCAATCGGCTTGATCAGTTCCACCGTGAAGTTCACGTTGTCCCCCGG
>JAMOVS010000121.1 GCA_027061845.1 Thermaceae bacterium | reverse complement strand
CGGATCTCGACCTCGACGTCGTCCTCGATCTCGGGGATCACCTCGACGCCGGCGAAGCTGGTGTGGCGGCGGCCGGAGGCGTCGAAGGGGGAGGGGCGGACCAGCCGGTGCACCCCGGCCTCGGGGGAGAGCAGGCCGTAGGCGTTCTCGCCGCGGACGATGATCTGGGCGTAGTCGATGCCGGCCTCGGGGCCGGGGACGACGTCGACCACCTCGACCTGGAAGCCCTTTTTCTCGGCCCACTTGGTGTACATGCGAAGGAGCATCTGGGCCCAGTCCATGGCCTCGGTGCCGCCGGCCCCGGGCTGGATGGTGAGGATGGCGTTCTTCTCGGCGTGGGGGAAGGAGAGCAGGGTCTCGCGGTAAAGCCCCTTTAGGCGGCGCTCGGCCTCGGCGAACTCGGAGGCGAGCTCCTCCTCGGCCTCGGGGCCGAGCTCGCCGACGAGTTCGGCGAGGCCCTCGAGGTCCCCCTTTAAAGCGGCGTACTCGTCCACCACCCCCTTGAGGCGGGCGGCCTCCTGGGTGAGCTTTTTCGCCCGCTCGGGGTCCGACCAAAGCTCGGGGTCCTCGAGCTGGGGGGCGAGTTCCTTTAGGCGGGCCTCCTTTTTGGGAATGTCAAAGATACCCCCTTAGGGCGTCGAGTCGGCTCAAGAGATCGCGGAGGTCCATGGCCTTTTTATTTTAGGGGCGTCGAGCGGGTAAGTTAAGGAGCGTGGAGCGGGGGAAGCTGATCATCACCATCGACGGACCCGGCGCTTCCGGCAAGTCCTCGACCGCCCGGGGAGTGGCGAGAGCGCTCGGGATTCCTTACGTCTCAAGCGGCATGCTCTACCGGGCGGCGGCCCTCGCCGCCCTTAAAGAGGGGGCGGACCCCGCCGACGAAAAGGCGGTGATGGAGGCCGTCGGCCGGCACGAGATCGTGCTCGTCCCCGACACCGAGGGCGACCGGGTCTTCATGGACGGGGAAGAGGTCACCGAGCGCCTCCACACCGCCGAGGTGGACCGGGTGGTGAGCCCGGTGGCCAAACACCCGCGTCTTCGTGCCTGGGTCAACGCAAAGCTCAAAGAGCTCCCCCCGCCCTTCGTGGTCGACGGGCGGGACATGGGCCGCGTCGTCTTTCCCGACGCGCCCTTTAAGTTCTTCCTCTGGGCCGATCCCAGGATCCGGGCCCAGCGCCGCGCCGCCGAGCGGGGCGAGGACCCCGAGCGGGTCGAGGCCGAGCTCAGGGCCCGGGACGCGCGCGACCAGGCCCAGACCCAGCCCGCCCCGGGGGCGGTCTGGATCGACACCGGCGACCTCACCCTGGAAGAGGTGATCGCCCGGGTGGTCGACGAGGTGCGAAAGGGCCTAGGGGAGTCCCCCGAGTAAGAAGGGGTTTTCCCGCGCCTCCCGGCCGATCGTGGTGGGCTCGCCGTGGCCGGGGAGGACCCGGGTGGCTTCGGGCAGCGCGAGCAAGCGCTTAAGCGAGTGCCAAAGCGCTTCCCGGTCGGAGTTGGGAAAGTCGTAGCGGCCCACCGAGCCGCGAAAAAGCACGTCGCCGGAGAAAAGCAGCCCCTCCTCGGGGTCGTAAAAGCCCAGGTGGCCGGGGCTGTGGCCGGGGAGGTGGAGGACCTGGAGGCCGAAGGCCGTCTCGCCCTCTTCCAAGAACCCGGCCGGGGGCGGGGGCTTTGGGACCCGAAGCCCGTAGGCGCGGGCGAGCTCGTCCGCGTGTTGGTAGAGCCAGAGGTCGTCTTGGTGCAAATAGACGGGGAGGCCGTGAGCCTGGGCCAGGGGGGCGACCGCGCCCAGGTGGTCGAAGTGGGCGTGGGTGAGGAGGATCGCCTGGGGGGAAAACCCCGCCGCTTTGAGGGCAGCCTCGATCGCCTCGGGTTCGTCGCCTGGGTCGATCAGTACCCCTTCGTTCCCGCGCCAGTAGAGGTAGGCGTTCTCCGCCAGCGGGCCGACCGTGCGGGTGGCGTAGGGCATGCCTTCAGCCTACCCTGATTGACAAAATGGTGCGCAGGTTATATAATGTAGCTAGGCTTAGGAAGGGGGTGAGATCGATGCTGGTGAAGCGGGAACTTCGTCCGAGCACCGAGATCACGCCCGTCCGGGCCTGGGGTCCGCTCTCGATCCTGGAGGAGGTGGACCGGCTCTTGGGCGAGGCCATGGGCGAGCTCATGCGCCCGGCGCAGGCGGCACCCTACGTGGCACCGGCCGACCTCTACGAGACCGACGACGCGCTGGTGCTGGAGATCTGGGTGCCGGGCCTCTCCCCGGAAGATCTCGAGATCACCGTCGAGGGCAACACCCTCACCATCCGGGGCGAGGTCAAGCCGGTCGCCGACGACCAGGTGCGCCGCTACTACCTCCAGGAGATTCCCCACGGCTCGTTCGTCCGCTCCTTCACCTTGCCCGTCGAGGTGGACGCCGACAAGGCCAAGGCCGAGTTTAAAAACGGCGTCTTGAAGCTGACCCTGCCCAAGGTGGAAGCGGCGCGAGCCAAGCGGATCCCGGTGGAGGTCGCCGAGTAGCGGCGACCCCGCCCGGGGGGCCGGGGGAGACCCCGGCCCCTTCGTTTGTTGTCATTAAAGAACTTGAGTGCTATAATGAAGGAGAAGTTGAGGAGGTTGCTATGAGGAAGCTTTTGGTTGCTGCACTGCTCTTCGCCCTTCCGGTTCTGGCCCAGGGCAGGCTTAGCGTGACCCCGGTGCACCCGGTGGAGGCGGTGCCCTTTTTGGGGCAGCTCTACGCCCTGAACCTGACGCCGCCCCCGGGGGCCAAGTCGTTCTGGTTCGTGGTCTTCAAGGGCTACGACCCTGACGCGGTCTACGTCCTCTCGGCCCCGGCCAGCGAGGGGCTTAGGCTCACCAGCGGGGTGATGGACGTGCCCACCGTCTTCTGCCCGGCGCAGCGGCTGGTGGCCACGGTGGTCGGGGGCAGGGAGGCGCAGATCGGCGAGGCCTGCCTGGAGAACTGGATCCCCTACACCATTACCTGGGCCACCGCGGACAAGGAGGCCCCGCTGGGGACCTGGGTGCCGGTCTGGACCGCCAAGCCGGTGGCCCGCGAGCTCTGGGAGGTGGAGCCGCCGCTGCTCGCCTTCGTCTACTGGTCCGACCAGGGGCCCGAGACGATGCCCACCTCGCGGCCGAAAAAGCCCTAACGCGGGAGGGGAAAAGCCGCCCGGCCTGAGCCGGGCGGCGCTTTTTGTTAGGGTAGGCCTATGGATGCCTTGGTGCTCGGAGGCGGCCGCGGGGACGGGCTGGCCAGGGCCTATGGCGTCCCGAGCAAGGCGTTCTTGCCCCTGGCGGGCCGCCCGATGGCGTCCTGGGTGCTGGCGGCGCTCCGCGAGGGCGGCGTCCGGCGCGTCGCCTTCGTGGGCCCCGGGGAACCCCTCGACCCCGAACCCGACCTTCGCCTCGCCGATACCGGCGACCTGCTGGGGAATGTGGCGGCGGGGCTCGAGGCCCTGGCAGGAGACCGCCCGGTGCTGGTCGCCACCGCCGACGTTCCCCTGCTTTCCCCCGAGGCGGTCGGCTACTTCCTGGAAAACGCCCCCGAGGCCGCGCTGGTCTACCCCATCGTGCCCAAGGAAAGGGTCGAGGCGCGCTTCCCCGGGATGAAGCGCACCTACGCCCGACTGCGCGAGGGCACCTTCACCGGCGGCAACCTGGTGGTGCTGGACCCGGGGCTTTTTAAAAAGGCGCTGCCGCTCGCCCGAAAGGTCGTCAGGCACCGCAAGAACCCGCTGGCGCTGGCGGGGCTTTTCGGCCTGGGCACGATATTGAAGCTCCTTCTGGGCCGGCTTTCGGTGGCCGAGCTCGAGGCCCGCGGCGGGAAGATCCTGGGCGTGCCGGTGCGGGCGATGGTGGTGCCCTACCCTGAGATCGGGGTGGACGTGGACAAACCCGAGGACGTAAAGATGGTCGAGCGCGAACTCCTAAAGGGGGCCCGCCTTGCGTAAGGTCCGCGAGCTTCGCCTGGCCGGGCTGATCGCCTTCGTGGCCGCGCTGGCGGTGGGGCTTTTCGTCGGACTTTTGGTGCACCTCCTGCTGGGCGGGCGGATCGGCTGGGAGGACTTCAACCTGCCCGGTCTGGTGGAGGGATTCTTCTTCCTGGTGGCCTTCACCCTGAGCCTCTTCGTGGCCAAGCGGGCGGTGCGGGTGCCCTGCAGTACCCTCCTGACCGCCGGGGTGGTGGCGCCCTTCCCGGCCCGGCGGGTGGCCCAGCCGGTGCCGCTGCTCTCCTCGCCGGCGGAGGGCAGCCCCGGCCGCTGGGCGGTTTTGGTCGAGGAGGGCAAGCCGGTGGGGGTGCTGGGCCTGGGCAGCGAGATCGTCCCCTGGGAGGAGGCGCCGGTGGTCGAGGGCGAGGTGGCGATCACCGAGCTGGCGCCGCTCTTTTGGCAGGGGGAGGCGGTCTTCGTCGCCGACGGCGACCGGGTTCACGGGGTGATCACCCGCGAGCACTACCTGAAAACGGTGGTGACGTGAGGGCGCCGGCCCCCATCGCCACCGCCATCACCCGGATGCTCAAAATCCGCTACCCCATCGTGGTGGCGCCGATGTTCCTGGTGAGCACGCCGGCGCTGCTCCGGGCGGTGGCCGAGGCCGGCGCCATCGCGGTGATTCCGAGCCTGAACTTCCGCACCGCCGAGGACTTCGAGCGCTTTCTGGAGGGCTTTCCCGACCTTCCCTTCGGGGTCAACCTGATCCTCAAGGACAACCCCCGGCTGGCCGCCGACCTGGCGGCCGTCCGCCGCCGCAAGGTGCCGCTGGTGGTCACCTCGCTCGGCGACCCCGGGCCGGTGGTGGAGGCGGTCCACGCCTACGGCGGCCGGGTCTTCGCCGACGTGGTCGGGCTCCGCCACGCCAAGAAGGCCCGGGAGCGGGGGGTGGACGCGCTGGTGGCGGTAGCCGCCGGCGCCGGCGGCCACGCCGGGCAAGTGAGCCCCTTGGTGCTCGCCCCCTGGCTCAAGGAGGAGACCGGGCTGCCGGTCTTGGTGGCCGGCGGGCTCGCCACCGGCCGCCAGCTGCTCGCCGCCCTGGCGCTCGGGGACGCCGGCTACTTCGGCACCCGCTTCATCGCCACCCGGGAGTCCGCCGCCGGCGAGGAGTACCGCCGGATGCTCCTTGCGGCCTCCCCTGAAGAGGTGGTCTACACCGACCGGGTGACCGGGGTGCCGGCGAACTTCCTGCGGGACTCGCTGGACCGCCTCTCGGCCGGCGGCAAGCCCTGGAAGGAGGTCTACTCCGCCGGCCACGGGGTCGCCTTCGTGCGCCAGGAGACGCCGGCGAAGACGCTGGTCTGGCGGATCGCCGAGGAGTACCACCGGGCCAAGGCGGCGCTGCCCTGAGGTCTTGCTACATCCTTCACAAGAATCGAAGCGGGAATGGCCTTTTCCCCTTTGCAATCCGGAAGAGTTTTGCTAACCTTGTGCCTGGACCCGGGAAAATGCATAAAGATGAGCCCGGGTCCCGGAGGTGGCTTATGGCCGTCTTGAAGGTCCAGACCGAGCGGAAGTACCGGCCCATCACCTTGGCCAACGTCGAGGAGCTTCCCGAGTGGAAGGCCCTGGACCCCGAGGTCCAGGAAGCGGTGCGGGTGGTTTCCCAGGTGCTCCCCTTCCGCACCAACGAGTACGTGGTCAAGGAGCTGATCGACTGGTCCAAGGTGCCCGACGACCCGATCTTCATCCTCACCTTCCCGCAGAAGGGGATGCTGGCGCCGGAGGACTTCAACCGCATTCGCGACCTGATGCGGAAAGGGGCCCCCAAGGAGGAGATCCGCCGGGCGGCCCACGAGATCCGCCTCAAGATGAACCCGCACCCCGCCGGCCAGCTCACCCACAACGTGCCCACCCTGAACGGGCGGCGGCTCGAGGGGCTGCAGCACAAGTACCCCGAGACCGTGCTCATCTTCCCCGGGCCGGGCCAGGTCTGCCACGCCTTTTGCACCTACTGCTTCCGCTGGGCCCAGTTCGTCGGCGAGCCCGACCTTCGGATGGCGACCAACGAGTCCAAGGACCTGCAGGACTACCTCCGGGTCCACCCCGAGGTCACCGACCTGCTTTTCACCGGCGGCGACCCGATGGTGATGAAGACGCCGGTCTTCGAGCGCTTCATCCGGCCGCTGCTTTCCGACGAGTTCGCCCACCTGCAGAACATCCGCATCGGCACCAAGGCGCTCGCCTACTGGCCCTTCCGCTTCTTCGACGACGACCTCCTCCGGCTCTTCGAGGACGTCGTCAAGGCCGGCCGGCACCTGGCCATCATGGCCCACTTCACCCACCCCAACGAGCTCCAGACCGACGCCGTCCGCGAGGCGATCAAGGCGCTGCGCTCGGTGGGGGCGGAGATCCGTACCCAGTCGCCGGTGGTGGCCCACATCAACGACGACCCCGAGGCCTGGGCCAAAAAGTGGAAGGAGGAGGTCCGCCTCGGGATGATCCCCTACTACATGTTCATCGAGCGCGACACCGGGCCCAAGCAGTACTTCGAGGTGCCCCTGGTCAAGGCCTGGGAGATCTTCCGCAACGCCTACAAAAAGGTCTCGGGCCTGGGGCGCACCGTGCGCGGGCCCAGCATGTCGGCCTTCCCGGGCAAGGTCCGGGTCTCCGGGGTGGCCGAGGTGAACGGCGAGAAGGTCTTCGTCCTCGAGTTCCTCCAGGGCCGCAACCCCGACTGGGTGGGCCGGCCCTTCTTCGCCAAGTACGACGAGAAGGCCACCTGGCTGGACCAGCTCAAGCCTGCCTTCGGCGACAAGTTCTTCTACGAGGACGAGCTCGCCGAGATGATCCGCCAGGGGCTCTCGGG
>JAMOVS010000120.1 GCA_027061845.1 Thermaceae bacterium | reverse complement strand
GCACCCGCCGCATCACCCGCGCGATCGCCGGAAGCTGGGCGGGGTCCTCGTAGAGCACGATCGAGCGGTACTGGGGGCCGACGTCCGGCCCCTGGCGGTCCTTCTGGGTGGGGTCGTGGACGGCGAAGAAGACCTCGAGCAAATCCTCGAGCGCGAGCGCCTCGGAGTCGAAGACCACCCGCACCACCTCGGCGTGGCCGGTGGTGCCGGTCGCGACCTCCTCGTAGCTGGGGTTTTCGAGGTGGCCGCCGGCGTATCCGGGGGTGGCCTCGAGCACCCCCTTAAGCGGCCGGAGGGCGGCCTCCAAACACCAAAAACAGCCGCCCCCCAGGGTGATCGCCTGGCGCTTCAGACCTTGACCTCTTCCTGCTCGGCCAGCCACTTCTCGGCGGTCATCGCCGCCCGGGTGCCCGCCCCCACGCTAGTGGCGAGCTGCTTGTAGATCGGGTCGGCGACGTCGCCGGCGGCGAAGATCCCGGGCACCGAGGTGTAAATCTCGTCGCGTACCGCGATGTAACCGTCCGGCCGGAGCTCGACGACGCCCTTCAAGAACTCGGTATTGGGCACCGAGCCGATGAAGACGAAGACGCCGTCGGTGGGGTAGACGTACTCCTCGCCGGTCTTCAGGTTCTTGACCCGCACCCCGGTGACCTGGTCGTCGCCCAGGATCTCGGTGACGATGTGGCTGAAGAGGAACTCGATCTTGGGGTTGGCAAAGGCCCGCTGCTGGGCCACCTTGTTGGCCCGGAGCTCGTCGCGGCGGTGGATGATGGTCACCTTCTTGGCGAACTTGGTGAGGTAGAGCCCCTCCTCCACCGCGGCGTCGCCGCCGCCCACCACCACCACCTCGCGGTCGCGGTAGAAGAAGCCGTCGCAGGTAGCGCAGGTGGAGACGCCGCGGCCGTAGAACTTGTCCTCGCCGGGGACGCCGAGCTTTTTGGGGTTGGCGCCGGTGGCGATGATTACGCTCTTCGCCTGGTAGTTCTTCTCGAAGCCCTTGACCAGGAAGCCCCCCTCCTGGATCTCCAGGCCGGTGACCTCGTCCATCACCACCTCGGCGCCGAACTTCTTGGCCTGCTCGGCCATGCGGTTGGCGAGCTCGGGCCCGCTGATGCCCTCGGGAAAGCCGGGGTAGTTCTCCACTTCGTCGGTCTGGGCGATCTGCCCGCCAGGCAGGCCCTTCTCCACGATGACCGTATTCAAGCCGCTGCGGCCGGCATAAATGCCGGCGGTGAGCCCGGCCGGCCCGCCGCCGATGATGACCACGTCGAAGGTCTGATCTTTTTCCCCGGTACTGCCCAGCGCTCCGATCTTGAATTCCATTGCCCCCTCCACCTTATCCGAGTATACGTGTCGGGTTTTCTTCAGAGAGCGAGGCCCGGACCGCGGCCCTTCGGCTGGTGACCCCAGGGGGATTCGAACCCCCGTCTCCGCCGTGAGAGGGCGGTATCCTTGGCCACTAGACGATGGGGCCGGTTGCGCGGCCCGGGCCTCGTTTGGTGACCCCTAGGGGACTCGAACCCCTGCCGCCGGCTTGAAAGGCCGGTGACCTAACCACTAGTCGAAGGGGCCATGCTGGCTGGGGCGCGTGGATTCGAACCACGACCGGCGGATCCAGAGTCCGCTGTCCTGCCATTAGACGACGCCCCAAAGTCACCCCAGCGCTTTACCCGGCCAAAAGCCAGGCAAACCCTATGCTAGCGAAAACTCCGGGGATTGGCAAGCA
>JAMOVS010000119.1 GCA_027061845.1 Thermaceae bacterium | reverse complement strand
TCGAGCCGCGCCGCCAGGTGGGCAAAGAGCCCCTTTTGCCGCAGCCCGGCGACGGCGGCGAAGAGGAGCCAGAGGAGGTAGAGGACCTCGATCTCGTCGCGGGAAAGCCGCGGCGGGGCGCCCCGGAGCGGGGTGGTGAGGGCAAGACCGAAAAGCGCGAGGAGCAAGAGCCCCTCGCGTCGAATCAGCCTAGCCACACCTTCAGCCTACGCCGCCGAAGGCGGGACGTTTGCGCCTAGCGGTGCGTTTTCTTCGCCGCCTGGTACTTGGCCTCGGCGACCTCGAAGTTCACCACGTTCCAAAACGCCTGGATGTACTCCGGCCGGCGGTTTTGGTACTTGAGGTAGTAGGCGTGCTCCCAGACGTCGAGGCCGAGGACGGGGCAGAAGTTTTCCATCACCGGGTTGTCCTGGTTGGGGGTGGAGAAGACGTGCAGCTTGCCGAAGGCGTCGAGCGCGAGCCAGGCCCAGCCGGAGCCGAAGCGGGTGGCCGCCGCCTTGGAGAAGACGTCCTTGAAGGCCTCGAACGAGCCGAAGGTCTCCTCGATCGCCGCCTTCAGCTCGCCCACCGGCTCCTTGGGGCCGCCCGGGGTCAGGATCTCCCAGAAGAGGCTGTGGTTCAGGTGGCCGCCGCCGTTGTTCCGCACTGCGGTGCGGATCTCCTCGGGCAGCGCGGCCAGGTTCTTGAGCAGGGTCTCGACTTCGTAGCCGTGCAGGTAGTCGTACTTTTCCAGCGCCGCGTTCAGGTTGTTGACGTAGCCCCCGTGGTGCTTGGTGTGGTGAATCTCCATCGTCTTTGCGTCGATGTAGGGCTCGAGGGCGTCGTAGGGGTAGGGCAGTTCCGGCAGTTTAAACGGATACGCCATGATCCATCACCTCCGGGGCCACTATACGCGCCGGGGCACTTCCAAAGTGTGCCCCGGCGCAGAAATCCGAGCTGGATTTACAAGTTTACGGGATCCCCGGCTCGGTCATCCGCCAGGGGTCGAGGAGCTTGTTGATCTCCTCCTCGGGAAGGATCTTCTCCTCCAGGAGGAGCTGGCGGATCGTCTTGTTCTCGGCCATGGCCCGCTTGGCGAGCTCGGCGGCCTTGTCGTAGCCGATCACCGGCACCAGGCTGGTGACCATCGCCAGCGACCACTCGACGTAGCTCTCGGCCTTCTCCTTGTTGGCCTTCATGCCGCGGACGGCCTTCTCGGTGAAGACCCGGGTGGCGTTGCCCAGCCATTTGATCGACTCTAAGAGGTTCTTCGCGATCACCGGCATCATGACGTTCAGGTCGAGGTTGCCGTGGGTGTTCGAGACCTGAACGGTGGTGGCGTTCCCGATCACCTGGGCGGCCACCATCATCAGCGCCTCGTTCATCACCGGGTTGACCTTGCCGGGCATGATCGAGGAACCGGGCTGGACCGCCGGCAGCTGGATCTCGGCCAGGCCGCAGCGGGGCCCGGAGTTCAGCCAGCGGATGTCGTTGGCCACCTTCATGAGGCTGGTGGCCACGGTGGCGAGCTGGCCGGCGAGCTCGGTGGCGGCGTCCTTGGAGTGCTGGGCCTCGAAGTGGTTTTCCGCTTCGCGGAAGGGGAGGCCGAAGCGCTTCGCCAGCTTCTCCGCCACCCGGCGGCCGAACTCGGGGTGGGTGTTGATGCCGGTGCCCACCGCGGTGCCGCCCTGGGCCAGCTCGTAAAGCCGGGGCAGGACCGACTCCAGCCGCTCGATGGAGAGCTCCACCTGCCGCGCCCAGCCACTCGCCTCCTGGCCGAGACGGATCGGGGTCGCGTCCATCAGGTGGGTGCGGCCGATCTTGACGATCTTGTCCCACTCCTCGGCCTTCTCCAGCAGGGCGTCCCGAAGCTCCCGCAGCGCGGGGAGCAGGACCTCGTGGAGCTCCAGCGCGGCCGAGACGTGGATCGCGGTGGGGATGGTGTCGTTGGACGACTGCCCCTTGTTGACGTGGTCGTTCGGGTGCACCGGCTCCTTGCCGCCGCGGCGGCCGGTGAGGATCTCGTTGGCGCGGCCGGCGATCACCTCGTTCGCGTTCATGTTGGTGGAGGTGCCGGAGCCGGTCTGGAAGATGTCGACCACGAACTGGTCGTCGAGCTTGCCCTCGATCACCTCTTCCGCCGCCTGCAGGATGGCCTTGGCCCGCTCCTCGTCGAGGAGGCCAAGCTCGAGGTTGGTCTCGGCGGCGGCGTGCTTGATCGCGCCCAGGGCCTTGATGAAGGTGCGGGGGAAGCGCAGTCCGCTGATCGGGAAGTTCTCCACCGCCCGCTGCGTCTGGGCGCCGTAGTAGGCGTCGGCCGGGACCTTCAGTTCGCCCAGCGAGTCCCGCTCGATGCGGTATTCCATCGTTTCACCTCCGACTGGCATTTTAGGCCCCGGGCTCGGGGCGGCTTGTCCCTAGCGGCCGGGGCTCTTGTGGACGTGGACCACCTTCCAGCCCTCCGGGAACTTGACCAGGACCCGGGTCTCGTTCACCGTCTGGTGGCGCACCCCTTCCTCGCCGGCGACGGTGAGCAAGAGGGTGTAGCTGGCCACCGCCACGGTGCCGAAGAGGTCGAGCCGGGGCTCTAAGAGGTCGTAGCGCCAGTCCTTGCCGGCACCCGCCCAGTCGTGCTCCAGCATGAAGGCGTGGAAGCTCTTGCCCTCGATGCGGTGGGGGGTGACGAACCATTCGTAGACCACCACGTCGTCGCCGGTGGTCTCGTCGTAGATCTCCCAGTCGCCGGCGTAGATCGCCGAGAGGTGGCGGTGCAGGGTTTCCCAGACCTCGTTGTCCATGTCGCTATTGTAGGCTCGGGGCGTGGGACGGAAGCTCTGCCAGGTGCTGGAGCATCCCCTGATCCGCTTCGGCGTAGGGGGGCTCGCCCTCTTCGTCTTTCTCGTGATGGCCTTCGTCTTTCTGCCCCCCTTGCGACAGCTGGCCGGGCCGCCCCCGGACCTCTGGGCGCTGGGCTTCGGCCCCGAGCGCTTTACCCGCTTCCTGGAGGCGCTGGGCGGCCAGGGGGTCGAGCTCTACCGGCTCTTCCTCCTGGCCGATCTGGGTTTCGCGGCGCTTTACGGCCTGACCCTGGCCGGCTGGCTCTGCTACCTCTACCGCGCCCCCGGCTACGCCGCCGCCCCGCTTCTGGCCGCCTTCCTGGACGAGGTGGAGAACTTCCTCTTCCTGGTGAACCTCGAGGCCGCCCGCCCGACGCTGCTCATCGTCGCCGGCTACGTCACCTTCTTCAAGTGGGTCTTCCTGGCCTACACCGCCTTCGCCCTGGCGCTGGGGTTTTGGTACCGGCGCCGCTAGTAGCTCGGCTGGTACTCGCCGAAGACCTCCCGGAGTGCTCCCGCCACCTCGCCTAGGGTGGCCTTTTTCCGGAAGGCCTCGAGCACGAAGGGGAAGAGGTTTTCCTCTCCCCGGGCGGCCGCTTTGAGCTGCTCTAGGGCAGCTTGAACCGGAGCGGGGTCCCGGGAGGCGCGGTAGCGGCGAATCTCCTCGGCCCGGCGGCGGCCCACCTCGGGGTCGATCCGCATCACCGGCACCGGGGTCTCCTCGTCGACGGTGAAGCGGTTCACCCCCACGATGACGCGTGTCCCTTCCTCGACCTCCCGCTGGAAGCGCCAGGCCGACTCCTCGATCTCCTTTTGAACGAAACCGGCTTCGATGGCGGCGACGCTGCCGCCCATGGCGTCGATCTGCTGGATCAGCGCTTCGGCCTCGCGCTCGAGTTCGTCGGTCAGGTGCTCGAGGTAGAAGGAGCCCCCGGCGGGGTCGATCGCCCGGGTGACGCCCGACTCATAGGCCAGGATCTGCTGCGTCCGGAGCGCGATCAGCGCGCTTTGCTCGGTGGGGAGGCCGAGCGCCTCGTCGTAGGCGTTGGTGTGCAGGCTCTGGGTGCCGCCGAGCACCGCCGCCAGCGCCTGGTAGGCCACCCGGACGATGTTGTTGAGGGGCTGCTGGGCGGTCAGGGTGGAGCCGCCGGTCTGGGTGTGGAAGCGGAGCATCCAGGACTTCTTGTTCTCGGCCTTGAACTCTTCCCGCATGATCCGGGCCCAGAGCCTGCGGGCGGCCCGGAACTTGGCGGCCTCCTCGAAGATGTCGTTGTGGGCGGCGAAGAAGAAGCTGATCCGGGGAGCGAAGCGGTCCAGGGCGAGCCCCCGCTCCACCGCCGCCCGCACGTAGGCCTTGGCGTTGGCCAGGGTGAAGGCGATCTCCTGCACCGCGGTGGCCCCGGCCTCGCGGATGTGGTAGCCGGAGACCGAGATCGTGTTCCAGCGCGGCACCTTCTCGGAGCAGAACTCGAAGACGTCGGTGACCAGCCGCATCGAGGGTTTCGGCGGGTAGATGTAGGTCCCTCGGGCGACGTACTCCTTCAGGATGTCGTTTTGGATCGTGCCGCCGACCTTCTCCCAGGGTATTCCCCGGCGCTCGGCGACCAAGAGGTACATCGCCAGCAGCATCATCGCCGGGGCGTTGATCGTCATGCTGGTGGTCACCCGGTCGAGGGGGATGCCCTCGAAGAGCCGCTCCATGTCCTCGACGGTGGCGATCGAGACCCCCACCCGGCCGACCTCGCCGACCGAGAGCGGATGGTCGGGGTCGAGCCCGAGCTGGGTGGGCAGGTCGAAGGCGACCGAGAGCCCGGTTTGCCCCTGGGCGAGCAGGTAACGAAAGCGGCGGTTGGTCTCCTCGGCGCTGCCGAAGCCGGCGTACTGCCGCATCGTCCAAAGCCGCTCCAGGTACATGCGGGGGTAGATCCCCCGGGTGAAGGGGTACTCGCCGGGGCGGCCGAGCCGTTCCTTATAGTCTTCCGGGAGCGATTCGAAGAGCCCTTCCATGGCGTCCCTATCCCATCAGCCAGCGGAGCAGCAGCACCACCAGGACCGCCACCCCGAGGATGGCGAGCACCGCCGGCAGGATCAGCTGGTAGGCGGCGAGGGTCAGCGCGAGGAAGTCGAGCCAGTCGGACTTGGGATTCTTCGCCACCTCCCCATCCTAATACCGCTCACGAAGTGAATAGTTTCTTCGCTTTCCTGCGGTTGCTCTAGTCCTTCGCCTTAGCGTATACTTCGCCAGGTATGCGCCGGGATGTTACCTTCCGCAACGTTTTGAAGGCGGTTTCGCGCGAGGCGGGCTGGGAGATCCTGCGGGCGGTGGCGGAAGGCCCCACCCGCTTCACCTACCTCGAGCGAAACACCCGCGTCAGTCCGCGAACGCTCTCCGAACGTCTCAAAGAACTGACCGAACTGGGTCTGATCGAGCGGGTCGCTTACCCCGAGGTCCCGCCCCGGGTGGAGTACACCCTCACCCAGCGAGGCCGGCTGGTGATCGAGATCTTGACCCAGCTTGAAGAATCATTGTAATAATAGTTCTCGCTGAGGTGGGAGCGTGACCTTTCAGGTTTTCATCTACGCCCTGTTGACCGCCCTGGCCACCGGCTTGGGGGCGCTGCCCTTCGCCTTCGTCAAGAAGTTCTCCAAGCGCTGGCTGGGGTTTGCCAACGCCGTCGCCGCCGGGCTGATGCTGGCGGCGAGTTTTTCGCTGATTTACGAGGGCATTCCCCTCTCCGCCCCGAGGACGCTCGTGGGCGTGGTCCTGGGACTCGTCTTCATCTTGCTGAGCCACCACTGGATCGAGACCCGGGGCGGGTTCGACTGGGGTCAGATGACCAAGGTCGACGCCAAGAAGGCGCTGATGATCGTCCTGGTCATGACTGCCCACTCGTTTGCCGAGGGCATCGGGGTGGGCGTCTCCTTCGGCGCCGGCGAGGCCTTTGGCGCCTTCATTTCGCTGGCGATCGCGGTGCACAACATCCCCGAGGGGCTCGCGATCAGCCTGGTGCTGGTGCCCCGGGGCGTCTCCTGGGTGAAGGCGGCGCTTTGGAGCATCTTCTCCAGCCTGCCCCAGCCCTTGATGGCGGTGCCCGCCTACCTCTTCGTCGAGACCTTCAAGCCCTTCCTGCCGCTGGGCCTGGGCTTCGCCGCCGGGGCGATGATCTGGCTGGTCTTCGCCGAGATCCTGACCGACGCCCTCGAGGACACCCCCAGCGAGACCGTGGCCAGCACGGTGACGATCGCGATCGTGGCCATGCTCGCCTTCCAGATCTTTATCGCGCCCTGAGCACGCGGTCGGTCTCCAGCGCGATCTCGAGCTCCTCGTCGGTCGGAAGTACGAGCGCTTTGGGCGTGCCCCGGGAGATCACCGGGCCGCCTTTTTCGTTGGCCTCTGGGTCGAGCTCGAACCCCAACACGCCGAGGCCCGCAAGCGTCTCGGCCCGGACCCAGGGGTCGTTCTCGCCCACCCCGGCGGTGAAGACCAGGGCGTCGAGCCCGCCCAAGAGGGCGGCGTAGCCGCCGACATAGAAGACGATCCGGCGCACGTAGGCGCTTAGCGCGAGCCTGGCCCCCTGGTGGCCCTTTGCCGCCGCCTGGTGCAGGTCGCGGAGGTCGTGGGAGAGCCCCGAGAGCCCTTTGAGCCCGGACTCCCGGTTCAGGATCCGCTCCACCGCCTCGGCGCCCTCCTTCTTCACCAGCGCCAGCACCAGCCCGGGGTCGACGTCGCCGGGCCGGGTGCCCATGACGAGCCCCTCCAGGGGGGTGAAACCCATCGAGGTGGCGACGCTTTTCCCGCCCTTTACGGCGGCGGCGCTGGCGCCGTTGCCCAGGTGCAGGGTGATGAGCTTCAAGTCTTCAATCGGCCGACCGAGGAACGCCGCCGCCTTCTTGCTCACGTGGGCATGGGAGATGCCGTGGAAGCCGTAGCGGCGGTAGCCGGCCTCGGCCAGCTCGGCGGGAAGGGCGTAGTGGTAGGCCTCGGGGGGCAAGGTCTGGTGGAAGGCGGTGTCGAAGACCGC
>JAMOVS010000118.1 GCA_027061845.1 Thermaceae bacterium | reverse complement strand
CCTACCGAACAGGGGTTTCAGCGTTTGGTAAAGCCAGTCGGCCTCCTCTTCCGAGAGCGGGACCGTTTCCTTCAGGTCCACTTGGATCTTGAGCGGTCCCTCGGTCTCCTTCAACACCGCCACCGCTTCGGCCAGGGTAGCCACCTGCTCGTGGGAACCCCGGAGGTGCAGCCGCTTGATCTCGGTGTGGGTGGTGAGCCGGACCGGTCCAACCCCGGTGGTTTCGCGTTCCAGGTGGGCGTCGTGGAGCAGGATGTAGACCCCGTCGAGGGTAATCCCCACGTCGAACTCGAGGGCCCGGACTCCCCGCTGGCTGAGCTCTTTGATGGCCGAAAGCGCGTTCGGGGGATGGTGGCGCTCTCCCGTTTGTGCCCGGTGGTACTTGAGCAGAACCCGGCGGTTCTGATACTCGAGGTGGGTGGGTAGGGCGGGCATCGCGGCGTTCATTCAGGGCCGATTCTACGCCCCTCGGCGTTGAAGAAGTGCAGTTCACGCGTGGGAAATACGAGCTGCACTTCGCGGTCAATGGCGGGCTTTTCGCCTTCGGGCAGCAAGAGCTGCAGACGCACCTCGCCGACGGCCACCACCACCAAGACCTCCCGGCCCAGCGGCTCCACCACCAGCACCCGGGCCGGGTGGCCTGTCTCGCCCAGGCTCAGGTGCTCGGGCCGCACCCCCAGCCAGCCCTTTCCGGTGGGGGCGCCCGGGATCGGGATGCGTAGCTCTCCTGCCCGGAAGCCGTCGCCGGTGAACTCGCCCTCGATCAGGTTCATCGGCGGCGAGCCCACGAACCCGGCGACAAAGGTGTTCTTGGGCCGGTGGTAGAGGACCTCGGGGGTGGCGTACTGCTGCAGCTCGCCCATGGAGAAGACCGCCACCCGGTCGGCCATGGCCAGCGCCTCGGCCTGGTCGTGGGTGACCAGGATGGCGGTGACCCCGAGGTCGCGCTGGAGCCTCCGGATCTCCGCCCGGGCGGAGAGACGGATCTGGGCGTCGAGGTTGGAAAGGGGCTCGTCGAGCAGCAGGACCTGGGGCTCCTTGACCAGCGCCCGCGCCAGTGCCGCCCGCTGTTGCTGACCGCCGGAGACCTGGGCCGGCTTGCGCTCGAGGATGTGGCCGATGCCGAGGAGGTCGGCGGTCTTCTGGACCCGATCCCGCACCTCGCCGTCGGGCACGCGTTTCAGGCGGAGGGGAAAGGCGATGTTCTCGAAGAGGTTCAGGTGGGGGTAGAGGGCATAGGACTGGAAGACCATGCCCACGTCCCGGTCCTTGGGGTGGAGGTGGTCCACCCGGCGGTCGCCGAAGTAGACCGCGCCGGTGGTGGGCCGGTAGATGCCGGCGATCATCAAGAGCGTGGTGGTCTTGCCGCAGCCCGAGGGACCGAGGAAGGCGACCAACTCGCCGGCCTCGATGGTGAGGTCGAGCTCTTTGACCGCCTCGACCTTGCCGAATCGCTTCGAGAGCCCCTCGAGGCGGACCGGAATGCCCCGCTTCATCCCTTCACCCCCCCCGAATAGATGTTGAGGAGGTACCGCTGGCCGAGCAGGAAGAGCAGCAGCACCGGGGTGGCGTAGAAGAGGCCCACCGCCGCCATCAGCCCGTAGTCCACGAAGGCCTCGCGCATGAAGCTCTGCATGTAGAGCGCCAGCGTCCAGCTCTTACCCGAGACGATGAAAGTAAAGGGCAGGATGAACTCGCCCCAGGCCGAAAGCAGCGCGAAGGTTCCGAGCGCCAGGATCCCCGGGCGTACCAGGGGCAGCGCCACCTTCCAAAACACCGTCCAGCGGCTGGCGCCGTCCACCAGCGCGGCCATCTCCATGTCCCAGGAGAGCTGGTCGAAGAAACCCTTCATCAACCAGATGCCCAGGGGAAGTTCGAGCGAGGCCTTGACCAGGATGACGCCGATCAGGGTGTCGAAGAGCCCGAGCACCCGCAGGATGTAGTAGATCGCGATCAGGAGGCTGACCGCGGGAAAGGCGTGGAGCACCAGGATCATCCCCAGGTAGGGGGTGCGGAAGGGAAACTTCATCCGGCTGATGGCGTAGGCGGCCATCGAGGCGATCAGGACCTCGAGGCCCGCCACCGCCGTGGCGAAGAACACCGAGTTCTTGAGCGCCACCCAGATCGAGGGCCGGCCGCCCACCGACCCCTCGAACAGGAAGCGCCAGTTTTCCGGCGAAAACGCCCCCACCGGCCGGAGCCCGTGCACCTGGTCGAAGAGGGCGGTGAGGAGGAGCCAGAGAAGCCCCACGCCAATGGGGAGCGTGATGAGGGCCAGCACCAGTAACCAGAGCGGCCAGTTCCTCGGAAGTATCGGCATCGCTTCCCCCTAGTTGATCTCGATCTTGGGCTCCGAAACCAGCGCCTTGAAGTTGAAGATCTTGAGGTAGAAGAGGCTCACCACCACGCCGATCACCACCAGCACCGCGGCCATCGCCGCCCCCAGGCCGAACTCGACGTTGCCGAAGTAGTTGGAAAGGGCCAGGTGATAGGCCCGGAGCGACCAGACCTCGGTGGTGTAAAAGCCGGGGCCGCCGTCGGTGAGGAGCAGGATGTACTCGAACGAGGTGAGCAGCGAGAGCGTCTGGTAGGCGGTGACGAAGAGGATCGGCCAGGCGAGCATGGGCAGGACCACCCGCCGGATCGTCTGCCAGGTGGTGGCCCCGTCCACCGCGGCGGCGTAGAAGAGTTCGCGGGAGATGGCGCGGATCGCCGAGGTGAAAATCAGCATCCCGAAGCTCGCCCCCACGAAGCCGTTGGCCAGGATCACCACCGTCCAGGGCGCGGCCACCAGCCAGTTCTTGGAGACTCCCAGGATGTCGGAGACCAGCCCCATGGGCGCCTCGGCCAGGATTCCCTGCCAGATGAAGACGTAGACCACCGGGGGCAGGATGCGGGGCAGGAGCCAAAGCGCCCGGGCGGGGTCGCCGATGCGCTGGGGGACGAGGCTGGTGAGGAGGGCGAGCAAGAGCCCCATGCCGACGTTGAAGGTAAGGGTCAGGGCGACGTACTTGACGGTATTGAAGAAGATCTTTTTCAAGAAGGGATCGGCCAGCAGGTCCTGGTAGTTCCGGAGCCCCACCCAGCTGGGGTTTTTGAAGGTGGTGGTGGAGAGGTCGGTGAAGGAAAGGAGGATCGTCGCCACCACCGGGGTGAAGAAAAAGAGCAGGATCAAGAGGGTGGCCGGGCTCAGGAAGAGGAGAGGCGTCAGGTAGCGCCGCATCTTGGGCCTTTCTTAGGGCCCCCGGCCGGTGGCCGGGGGCCCCGGAGGAGGGCTACTTGATCACTACCTGGTCCTTGAGCGCCCGCTTCATCTCGGCCGCGACCACGCGGACCGCCTCTTCCGGGCTCACCTGGCCCGACTCCACCGCGGAAACGCCGCGGTACAGGGCGTCCTGCCACTTGGGGAAGTCGGGGTGTTGCGGCGCGAAGGTGGTGTAGTTCAGGAGGTAGCTCACCTCGCGGATAAAGCGGTCGCCGGTCAGGCTGGCGGTAGCCCGGAGCACCGGCAGGTGGCCGGAGCCCACCGCGTGCCGGGCGTCGAGGTCCGGCATCATGGCGAAGGCGAGGACCTTGACGGCGAGCTCCTTGTGCTTGGAGTTTGCGCTCACCATATAGGCCTGCGGGTTACTGAGGGTGATCGGCTTGCCGCCCTTCTTGTAGGCGGGCTGCGGCGCGAAGCCGAAGTTCTCCCAGAGCCAGTCCTCGCCGCCCTTGTCCTTGACCCACTGGGTCTTCCACTCGGCCCAGTTCCAGGTGCCGCCGGAGAAGAAGAGCACCTTGCCGGAAGTGACGTTCTCGTGGAAGCGGTTCCAGCTGCCGTCGAGCCGGTCCTTTTCCAAAACGCCGGCGTCCACTGCCTTCTTGAGCCAGGTGAAGTAGCGGAGCGCCGCCTCTTGGTCGAAGACCAGCTTGCCGGTGGCCTCGTCGTAGGAGGTGCCGCCGAAGGCGCGGTACCACATGTGGAAGTCGGGGCCGTTCTTGGGCCGGTGGTAATAGCCCTTGCCCCGCTCGATCACGCCCTTGTCCAGTGCCTCCTTGGCCACCGCCAGCATGTCGTCCCAGGTGAACTCGCCGCGTTCGATCAGCTTGGGCAGCTCGGCGATCTTGGCCTCGGACCAGCCGAGCTTTTTAAGCAGCGTCTTGTTGAAGTAGAGCGGCCGGGCCTCGGTGTCCTGGGGCACCCCGTAGACGTCGCCCTTAAAGGTCACCGCCTTCCAGAGGGTGGGGAAGACGTCCCGGAAGGTGCCGTACTTGTGGGTCTCGGCGGTGATCGGGGCGATGTAGCCGGCGGTGGCCCAGACGCCGATCAAGGGCGCGGCCGAGGCCTGCACGATGTCGGGAGCTTCGCCCGACTGGAAGGCGAGCAGCACGCGACGGAGGTAGGGATCCCAGTCGGTGGTGTCGAAGTCGCCCTCGAGCTTCACCCGGTAGTCGGCCTTCTCGATCTCGAGCAGCGCGTTGAGCCGGTCCACGGCCGCTTCCAGGTTCTTGAGCCGGGTGATCGAGGGGTCGTCGGGGCCGATGGTCCAGGCTTTGATGGTGATCGTCTTTTGGGCCAGCGCCAGCCCCATAAGGAGTACCGCTGCCAGTATGTACCTGCCTATCCTCATAGCCACCAACCTCCTTTCCTCAAGCAAGGTCGGCTTTCTCCGGGTCCACCGGGACCACGGTGATCGAGCGACCTTGCCTTTGGAACCGCTCCACGAAGCCGGCGGGCGCGCCGGCATCGGTAATGAGTTCGTCGATTTCCTCCAGTTTAGCAAACCGGGCGAGGGTGGCATGCCCGAGCTTGGAACTGTCGGCGAGGACGGTTTTTGTCGCGGCCGAGAGCACCATCGCCCGCTTGGTCTGGGCCTCGATGGGGTTGGGCGTGGTGTAGCCCTTGGTGAGGCAGACCCCGGTGGCGCCGAGGAAGGCCTTGTCCACCTGGAACCGGTCGATCGCCTCGACCGCCACCGGACCGATCATCGCCCCCGAGTGGTGGCGGACGGTGCCGCCGGTGAGGATGAGTTCGAAGGGGGTCCCGGCCAGTTCCAGGGCGATGGGGATCGAGTTGGTGATCACGAAGAGCTGGGAAAAGTGCTTCTTGAGCCCTTGCGCCAGGGCGAGCGTCGTGGTGCCGGCGTCGAGCAGGAGCGCGTCGTTCTCCTCGACGCGCGAAAGGGCTTCCTCGGCGATGGCTTTCTTCTCGGCGATGCGATGGTAGCGCTTTTCCTCGAACGAGGGGTTGAAGAGCGCCCGGGGTTGGCTGACCGCCCCCCCGTGGACGCGCTTCAAGAGCCCTTCGCGCTCGAGCACCGCGAGGTCCTTGCGGACGGTGACCTCGCTGACCTTGAAGAGCCGGGCCAGCTCGCTGGCGCGGACCGTCCCGCGTTCCGCTAGGAGATCCAGGATCTTCGCCCGTCGTTCGGCGGTCTTCACGTTTGCTTTCCTCCAATAGGCAGCGTAAGCGCGCGTCCGCTCCAGTCCTCCCGCATCCAGGCCCACTCGGGGTCGTCCACCACCCGGGTGGTGCGCTCGTCGCCGGCGAGGTAGTTGAGGTAGTAGACGTTGGACCCCGGCGCCGCCGCCACCGGGTGGTAGCCCCGGGGCACGAGCACCGCCTCGCCGTCCTGGACCCGGATCGTCTCGTCCAGGTCCTCGGCGTAGACCCGCTGAACGGCCCAGCCGTTTTTCGGCGCGATCCGGTAGTAATAGACCTCCTCCAGGTAGGGGGAGCCGAGCCGCCCGTCGTGGCGGTGGGGCGGCCAGGAGGACCAGTTGCCGCTCGGGGTGTAGACCTCGAAGAGAAGGAGTCGCTCGGCGGGAAGCGGCGGCGCCAGCACGTGGCTGATCTGCCGGGTGCAGTTGGCGCCGCCGCGGATCTCCACCGGGATCTCCTCGGGGAGGATCCGCCGGGGCGGGAGCTTCCCCTCGGCGGGGGCGCTTCCCACCGCGAAGGCGAAGGCGTCCAGGGCGAGGACCTCGATGGGGATGCCGGGCGGGGCATAGAAGACCTCGGGGAGCTCGGCGAAGACGCTCTCTCGGCCGGTTTCGAAGACCGCGTCCCCGAGGCGGATCTGGGCCCGGCCGGAAAGGGGCACGAGTGCCGCCTCTTCCCCTCTCATGAGGTAGCGGTAGCGACCGCCGGGATCGAGCTCGAGGGCGAAGAAGCTCAGGTACTTCCACCCCGCGCTCTCCGGCGTTACCGCGATCCTGACCTCGGCGCCGCCGGGTTTTAAGAGGAGCTCAGGCATCGTGCACCTCCGAGATCGCCACCGGCCGGCCCTCGCGGTGGCTCTTGGTCGCCGCCAGGGCGATCTTCAGGGCGGCGAGGGCGTCCTCGGGGCCGGGGGTCGGCGTCCGGCCCGCGAGCACCGCGGCGACGAAGGCCTCGAGCTCGGCCCGGTAGGCCTCCTTGAAGCGGTCCATGAAGAAGTGGTAGTGGTCGGCCTCGAACCCCCCTTTGCGAAAGCGCCAGGTGGGGGTCTTGGGCACCGCGTCCACCACCACCTTGCCGCCCTCGCCGAAGACCTCGGTGCGGATGTCGTAGCCGTAGACCGACCGACGGCTGTTTTCCACCACGCCCTGGGCCCCGTTCTCGAAGAAGAGCAGGGTGATCGCGGTGTCCACGTCGCCGATCCGGCCGATCTCAGGGTTTACCCGCACCGCGCCGAAGGCCTGGACCCGCGCCACCTCGCCCGCCAGGAAGCGGGCCAGGTCGTAGTCGTGGATCGCCATGTCGAGGAAGAGCCCGCCGCTTTTTTCCAGGTAGGAAAGCGGGGGCGGGGCGGGGTCGCGCCCCACCGCCCGGAACTGGTCCACCCGGCCCACCGCGCCCTCGTCGAGGAGCCTTTTGGCGCGGACGTA
>JAMOVS010000117.1 GCA_027061845.1 Thermaceae bacterium | reverse complement strand
CTGGTCGACATCATCAACCCCAACAAGAAGACGATCGAGAGCCTGATGACGCTCGACCTGCCGACCGGGGTGGAGATCGAGATCAAGACCGTGGGAGGTGGCAAGTGAAGGGGATTCTCGGCACCAAGGTCGGGATGACCCAGATCTGGAAGGAGGACCGGGCCATTCCGGTGACGGTCATCCACGCCGGCCCCTGCCCCGTGGTCCAGCGCCGCACGCCGGAAAAAGACGGCTACCAGGCGGTGCAGCTCGGCTACCTGCCGGCCAAGGAGAAGAAGGTCAACCGGCCGATGAAGGGCCACTTCAAGCGGGCGGGGGTGGAGCCGGTCCGTTTCCTCCGCGAGATCCGCGACTTCGACCCCGAGGGCGACGTGGTGACGGTGGAGATCTTCCAGCCCGGCGAGCGGGTGGACGTCACCGGCACCTCCAAGGGCCGGGGGTTCACCGGCGTGATGAAGCGCTGGAACTTCGCCGGCGGCCCCGACTCCCACGGTGCCCACAAGATCCACCGTCACCCCGGCGCGATCGGCAACCGCAAGACCCCGGGCCGGGTCTACAAGGGCAAGAAGATGGCCGGCCACTACGGGGCCGAGCGGGTGACGATCCAGAACCTCGAGGTCGTCGAGGTCATCCCCGAGGAGAACCTGATCCTGGTCCGGGGCGCGGTTCCGGGGCCGAACGGCGGGCTTTTGATCATCCGCGAGACCACCAAGAGGGAGGCCCAGTGATGCCGGCGGTCGAGGTAATCACCAAGGAGGGGCGCAGCACCCGGGAGGTGCCGCTTCCCGAGGAGGTGAACGTGCACCTGCTCTGGGAGGTGGTCAAGTGGCAGCTGGCGAACCGCCGGGCCGGCACCGCCAGCACCAAGACCCGCAGCAAGGTGGCCTACTCGGGCCGGAAGATCTGGCCCCAGAAGGGGCTGGGTCGGGCCCGCCACGGCGACCGCGGCGCCCCCATCTTCGTCAAGGGCGGGGTGGCGTTCGGTCCCAAGCCCCGCGACTACGGCTACACCCTGCCCAAGAAGGTGCGCAAGAAGGGCCTGGCGATGGCCCTTTCGGACCGGGCCAAGGAGGGCAAGCTGCTGGTGGTCGAGGCCTTCGAGGGCGTCGAGGGCAAGACCAAGGAGTTCCTGGCCTGGGCCGAGAAGCAGGGTCTGGATAGCGGCGAGCGGGTCCTCCTCGTCACCGGCGACGAGCGCGTGCGCCGGGCGGCCCGCAACCTGCCCTGGGTGACCCCGCTGGCGCCGGAGGGCATCAACGTCTACGACATCCTCCGCCACGAGCGCCTGGTGATGGACGAGGGCGCCTTCGAGCTGGCGCTTCAGCGCGCCGGGCTGGGAGGTGCGGCGTGAAGACCCCCTACGACGTCATCCTCGAGCCGGTGCTCTCGGAAAAGGCCTACCAGGGCTACGCCGAGGGCAAGTACACCTTCTGGGTCCACCCCAAGGCCACCAAGACCGAGATCAAGAACGCGGTCGAGGCCGCCTTCAAGGTCAACGTGGTCAAGGTCAACGTGATGAACGTCCGGGGCAAGAAGAAGCGCCTCGGCCGCTTCGAGGGCAAGCGCCCCGACCGCAAGAAGGCGATCGTCACCGTGGCCAAGGGGCAAAAGATCGAGGCCCTGGAAGGGCTGATCTAGGAGCGAGCCATGCCGGTGAAGAAGTTCAAACCCTACACCCCGTCCCGCCGCTTCATGACCGTGGCCGACTTCTCGGAGATCACCAAGACCGAGCCCGAGAAGTCGCTCACGGTGCCGCTCAAGAAGTCCGGCGGGCGGAACAACCAGGGGCGGATCACCATCCGCTTCCGCGGCGGGGGCCACAAGCGCCTCTACCGCATCATCGACTTTCGCAGGCGGGACAAGGAGGGCATCCCCGCCAAGGTGGCGGCGATCGAGTACGACCCCAACCGCTCCGCCCGCATCGCCCTCCTCCACTACGCCGACGGCGAGAAGCGCTACATCATCGCCCCCGACGGCTTGAAGCCGGGGATGACGGTGGAGAGCGGCCCCGAGGCCCCGATCGAGGTGGGCAACGCGCTGCCGCTCCGCTTCATCCCGGTGGGCACCACCGTGCACGCGGTCGAGCTCGAGCCCGGCAAGGGCGCCCAGCTCGCCCGCTCCGCCGGCACCGCCGCCCAGATCCAGGGCCGCGAGGGCGACTACGTGGTGCTCCGCCTCCCCTCCGGCGAGCTGCGCAAGGTCCACGCCGAGTGCTACGCCACCATCGGCGTGGTGGGCAACGCCGACCACAAGAACATCGTGATCGGCAAGGCCGGCCGGACCCGCTGGCTGGGCCGTAAGCCCCACGTCCGCGGCGCCGCCATGAACCCGGTGGACCACCCCCACGGCGGCGGCGAGGGCCGCGCGCCCCGGGGGCGTCCGCCCGCCTCGCCCTGGGGCTGGCAGACCAAGGGGCGGAAGACCCGCAAGAAGAGGAAGCCCTCCGACCGCTTCATCCTGGCGCGGAGGAAGAAGAAGAAATAGGGGTGAGGTATGCCGCGTAGCTTGAAGAAAGGTGTATTCGTCGACGCGCATCTCCTCGAGAAGATCGAGGCGATGAACGCGAAGGGCGAGCGCCGGGTGATCAAGACCTGGAGCCGGCGCTCGACCATCGTGCCCGAGATGGTGGGGCATACCATCGCCGTTTACAACGGACGCCAGCACGTGCCCGTCTACATCACCGAGAACATGGTGGGGCACAAGCTGGGCGAGTTCGCGCCCACCCGCACCTACCGCGGGCACGGCAAGGACGCCAAGACGGCGAAGAAGTAAGGAGGGGTGATGGAGGCCAAAGCGAAAGCCCGCTTCGTGCGCATGTCGCCCCGCAAGGTGCGGCTGGTGGTGGACCTGATCCGGGGCAAGAAGGCGGAGGAGGCCGACCAGATCCTGCGCTACCTGAATAAGCGTGCCGCCCGCCCCGTCCGCAAGGTCCTGAAAAGCGCCATGGCCAACGCGGTCAACAACCACGACATGCTGGAGGACGCGCTCTACGTCAAGGCCGCCTGGGTGGACGAGGGGCCGACCTTGAAGCGCGTGCTTCCCCGGGCGCGGGGCCGGGCGGACATCGTCAAGAAGCGCACCAGCCACATCACCATCGTGTTGGAGGAGCGGCATGGGGAATAAGATCAACCCGGTAGGCTTCCGGCTGGGAATCACCCGCGACTGGGAGTCCCGCTGGTACGCCGGAAAGAAGGGCTACAAGAACCTCCTCGAGGAGGACCGCAAGATCCGCGAGTACCTCGAGGGCGAGGTCTACCACGCCGGCATCGCCCGCATCGACATCGAGCGGGCGGCCGACAACGTCAGCATCACCATGCACGTGGCCAAGCCCGGGGTGGTGATCGGCCGCGGCGGCGAGACGATCAAGCGGCTTCGGGCCGACCTGGAGAAGATGTTCCCGAACCGCCAGATCGCCTTGAACGTCCAGGAGGTGCCGAACCCCAACCTCTCGGCGCCGCTGGTGGCCCAGCGGGTGGCGGAGCAGATCGAGCGTCGCTTCGCCGTCCGGCGGGCGATCAAGCAGGCGGTGCAGCGGGTCAGGGAGTCGGGGGCCCAGGGGGCCAAGGTGGTCGTCTCCGGCCGCATCGGCGGCGCCGAACAGGCCCGCACCGAGTGGGCCGCCGACGGCCGGGTGCCGCTCCACACCCTCCGGGCCAACATCGACTACGGCTTCGCCCTGGCCAAGACCACCTACGGCGTGCTCGGCGTCAAGGCCTACGTCTTCCTGGGCGAGGTCATCGGCGAGCGGCCGACGGCCCGGGCGGCCAAGGCCAAGGAGGAGCGCCCGCGGCGCCGCCGTCCCACCGTGCGCAGGCGGGTGAAGAAGGAGGAGTCCGGCGATGCTAATGCCTAGGCGGGTCAAGTACCGCAAGCAGCAGCGCGGTCGCATGAAGGGCGCCACCAAGGGCGGGCACTACGTCGCCTTCGGCGACTACGGCCTGATGGCGCTCGAGCCCGCTTGGATCACCGCCCAGCAGATCGAGGCCGCGCGTGTGGCGATGGTGCGCCACTTCCGGCGCGGGGGCAAGATCTTCATCCGCATCTTCCCCGACAAGCCCTACACCAAGAAGCCGCTGGAAGTGCGCATGGGTAAGGGTAAGGGCAACGTCGAGGGCTGGGTGGCGGTGGTCAAGCCCGGCCGCATCATGTTCGAGGTCGCCGGGGTCAGCGAGGAGGCCGCCCTCGAGGCCTTCCGGATCGCCTCCCACAAGCTTCCGATCAAGACCAAGGTGGTGAAGCGCGATGCCTACGATGAAGCCCAATGAGATCCGCAACATGACCCCGGAGGAGATCAAGAAGAAGGTCGAGGAGAAGAAGCGCGAGCTCATGGACCTGCGCTTCCAGGCCTCGATCGGCAAGCTCTCGAAGAACCACCTGATCCGCGAGACCAAGCGCGAGATCGCCCGGCTCCTGACCATCCTCCGGGAGAAGGAACTGGGGATCGGAGGATAAGCGATGCCGAAGAAAGTGCTCTCGGGCGTGGTCGTGAGCGACAAGATGGACAAGACCGTCTCGGTCCTGGTCGAGCGCCAGTTCCCCCACCCGCTCTACGGCAAGGTGGTGCGGCGCTCCAAGAAGTACCTCGCTCACGACGAGGAGAACGCCTACAAGGTAGGGGACGTGGTGGAGATCGTCGAGGCCCGGCCGGTTTCCAAGCGGAAGCGCTGGCGGGTGGTGCGCCGGCTGGAAGAGGGCCGGATGGACCTGGTGGAGCGCTACTTCCTGCGCAAGAAGCGGGGTGAGTGATGGTTCAGCAGGAATCGATGCTCGAGGTCGCCGACAACACCGGCGCCCGCAAGATCCTGGTGATCCGGGTGCTCGGGGGGTCGGGACGGAAGTACGCGAGCGTCGGGGACGTGGTGGTGGCCACCGTCAAGGAGGCGATCCCCCGCGGCCAGGTCAAGGAGGGGGACGTGGTGCGGGCGGTGGTGGTGCGCACCAAGAAGGAGATCAAGCGCCCCGACGGCTCGGCGATCCGCTTCGACGACAACGCCGCCGTGATCATCAACAACCAGGGCGAACCCCGCGGGACCCGCGTCTTCGGGCCGGTGGCCCGCGAGCTCAGGGACAAGAAGTTCATGAAGATCGTTTCCCTGGCGCCGGAGGTGCTCTAGATGCAGGGGAGGATTCGTCACGTCAAGAAGGGCGACACCGTGGTCGTCGTCTCCGGCAAGTACAAGGGGAAGACCGGCCGGGTGATCGCGGTCTACCCGAAGAAGTTCCGGGTGCTGGTGGAGGGGGTCAACATCGTCAAGAAGGCGATGCGGGCCACCCCGGACAACCCGCAAGGGGGCTTTCGCGAGATGGAGGCGCCGATCCACGCCGCCAAGGTGCGGGTGGTCTGCCCCCAGTGCGGCCGGCCGGTCCGGGTCAAGCGGAAGGTCCTCGAGGACGGCACCAAGGTCCGCATCTGCAACCACTGCGGCGCCGCGCTGGACTCGTGAGGTGAAGGATGCCACTGGACGTTAAGCTCAAGAAGAAGTACGAAGAGGAAGTCCGCCCGGAGCTGATCAAGCGCTTCGGCTACCAGAACGTCTGGGAGGTGCCCCGGCTGGAGAAGGTGGTGGTCAACCAGGGGCTGGGCGAGGCCAAGGAGGACGTGCGCATCCTGGAAAAGGCCGCCAAAGAGCTCGCCCTGATCACCGGCCAGAAGCCGATCATCACCCGGGCCAAGAAGTCGATCTCGAACTTCCGGCTCCGGAAGGGCATGCCCATCGGCCTGAAGGTGACGCTCCGGGGCGACCGCATGTGGATCTTCCTGGAGAAGCTCCTGAACGTCGCCCTGCCGCGCCGGCGCGACTTCCGCGGCATCGACCCGGGTTCGTTCGACGGCCGGGGCAACTACAACCTGGGGATCCGGGAACAGCTGATCTTCCCCGAGATCACCTACGACATGGTGGACCAGACCCGCGGGATGGACATCGCGATCGTGACCACCGCCGAGACCGACGAGGAAGCGAGGGCGCTGCTCGAGCTCCTCGGGTTCCCCTTCAAGAAGCAGTAGGAGCGAAGATGGCGAGGAAAGCACTCATCGAGAAGGCCAAGAGGAAGCCCAAGTTCAAGGTTCGGGCCTACACCCGGTGCAGCCGCTGTGGCCGGGCCCGGGCGGTCTACCGCTACTTCGGGCTCTGCCGCATCTGCATCCGCGAACTGGCCCACAAGGGACAGCTTCCGGGAGTGAAAAAGGCCAGTTGGTAGCGGGAGCGGTCGAGGGGATTCCCTCGAGACCGACCGCGCGCGAGGCAGGAAAAAGGAGAAGGATATGCTGACCGACCCGATCGCGGACATGCTGACGAGGATCCGGAACGCCACCATGGTCTACAAGGACGCGGTGGACATTCCGGCCTCCAAGTTCAAGGAGGAGATCCTCAAGATCCTGGCCCAGGAGGGCTACATCAAGGGCTACGAGCGGGTGGAGAAGGACGGCAAGCCCTTTCTCCGGGCCTACCTGAAGTACGGCCCGGTGGTGCGGACCCCCCGGGGCCGCCGCCCGGAGCAGGTGATCAAGTCGATCCGCCGGGTCTCCCGGCCGGGCCGGCGGGTCTACGTCTCGGCCCGCGAGGTGCCGGTGGTGAAAAAGGGCCTGGGGATCGCCATCCTCTCCACCTCCAAGGGGGTCATGACCGACCGGGAGGCCCGCCGCCAGGGGATCGGCGGCGAGGTGATCTGCGAGGTGTGGTGAGATGAGCCGAATCGGCCGCATGCCCATTTCGTTGCCCCAGGGGGTGACCGTCGAGGTCACGCCGGGGCTGGTGCGGGTCAAGGGGCCCAAGGGCGCCCTCGAGGTGCCGGTGGACCCCGAGATGAAGATCGTGATCGAGGACGGGGTGGTGCGGGTCGAGCGCCCCAGCGAGTCCCGCCGCCACCGCGCCCTCCACGGCCTGACCCGGACCCTGATCGCGAACG
>JAMOVS010000116.1 GCA_027061845.1 Thermaceae bacterium | reverse complement strand
GTGGCCCCCCGGATCACGGTGCCGATCGCCACCACCGCGTGCACGTCCGGGCGCTCGGCGAGCTTCTTGGCGGCTAAAGGAAGCTCCAAGGACCCCGGCACCCAGACCACCACCAGGTCAGCCTCGTCGCCGCCAAGCCTTTTGTAAACTTCGATCGCCCCGGCGAGGAGCTCCTTCGTCACCAGCTCGTTGAACCGGCTCACCGCGATCCCGAGCCGGATGCCCTTGGCGTTTAAGTTTCCCTTGATTTCGAGCATAAGCACCTCCGTACGTGGTGCGTAGTGCGTGGTACGTGGTCTCATTCTTCACCACCAACTACGCACCACGTACCACGAACCCTTTCACTCCATCCAATGCCCCAGCTTCTCCTTCTTGGCCTTCAGGTACTCCCTATTGTGCTCGTTCTCGCCGGCGCGCAGGGGCACGCGCTCGACGATCTCGATGCCGTAGCCGGAAAGCGCCTTGACCTTCCTCGGGTTGTTGGTCAAAAGCCGGACCTTCTTCACCCCCAGGTCGAAGAGGATCTGGGCTCCCACCCCGTAGTCGCGGAGGTCGGGGGGGAAGCCCAGGGCGAGGTTTGCCTCCACGGTGTCGAGCCCGGTGTCCTGGAGGTGATAGGCCTTGATCTTGTTGACAAGGCCGATCCCCCGCCCTTCCTGCCTAAGGTAGACGAGCACCCCCCGGCCTTCCTCGGCGATCTTCTGCATCGCCAGGTCGCGCTGGAAGCCGCAGTCACAGCGGAGCGAGTGCAGGGCGTCCCCGGTCAGGCACTCGGAGTGCATGCGCACGAGCACCGGCTCCTCCCCCGAGAGGTCGCCCATGACCAGGGCGGCGTGCTCCTGGCCGGTGACCCGGTCCTTGTAGCCGATGATGGTGAACTCGCCGTACCTGGTGGGGAGCTTGGCCTCGGCCTCGCGGGTGACGAAGCGGTCGCCCCGCTCCAGGCGGTAGCGGATCAGGTCGGCGATGGTGACGAGCGGCAAGCCGTGGCGCTCGGCAAAGGCCTCCAGCTCCGGCAGCCGCGCCATGCTCCCGTCTTCCTTCATGATCTCGATCAGCGCCCCGGCGGGGTAAAGCCCGGCCAGGCGGGCCAGGTCCACCGCCGCCTCGGTGTGGCCGGCGCGGCGGAGCACGCCGCCCTTTCGCGCCACCAGGGGAAAGACGTGGCCGGGGCGGCGGAAGTCGGCGGGGCCGGCCTCGGGGTCGGCGAGGAGCCGGATCGTCCGGGCGCGCTCATGGGCGCTGATCCCGGTGGTGGCGTCGGCGGCGTCCACGCTCACGGTGAAGGCGGTGCCGTGGGGGTCGCGGTTTTCCCTGACCATGGGGGGAAGGTCGAGCTCCCGGGCCCGCTCCTCGGTGAGGGCGACGCATAAAAGCCCCCGGGCCTCCTTGAGGGCGAAGTTCACCAGCTCCGGGGTCGCGAACTGGGCGGGAAAGATCAGGTCGCCCTCGTTCTCCCGGTCCTCGTCGTCCACCACCACCACCGGTCGGCCCTCGCGAAACGCCTTCAGTGCTTCCTCGATCGTCGCGATCATCGTGCCTCCAAAAGCCGCTCGAGGTAGCGGGCGAGCAGGTCCACCTCGAGGTTTACGGGATCCCCCACCCGAAGCTCGCCCAGGGTGGTCGCCTCCAGCGTGTGGGGGATCAGCGTCACCGAGAAGACCCGATCCCGGACCGAAACCACGGTGAGGCTCACCCCGTCCACCGCGATCGAGCCCTTCTCGGCCACGTACTTCTCCAAGCCCTTTGGCACCTC
>JAMOVS010000115.1 GCA_027061845.1 Thermaceae bacterium | reverse complement strand
GCTCGAAGGCCAGCTTCCAGTAGGGGAGCGCCGCCAGCGGGTCACCGAGCTCGAGGTAGATCCGCCCCAGCCAGGCGGCCGCCTCGGCGTCCTTGGGGTGGGCCTCGAGGGCCCGCTGATACCAGGCGATCGCCTCCTCCAGGTCGCCGCGCTCGTAGGCCAAGTAGCCGAGGTTCTTGTAGACCTCGGAGAGCTCGGCCGGGGTCTTGGCCCCGCCCAGGGCGAGGTAGCGCTCCCAGGCCTCGGCCGCCCGGATCCACCAGCCGGTCTCGGTGTAGACCTGGGCCAAGAACTTCCAGACCTCGGGCGCCTCAGGGTCGATCCGGGCCGCCTCCTCCCCCAGGCGCAGGACCTCCCGCCAGAGGGGAAGGTCGGGGTAGGCCCGGGGGTAGGCCGCCCGGGCCTCCGTCCGCACCGCCTCGGCCCGCTTCAGGAGCGAGGCGGCCTCGGGCTTGAGCGCAAACGCCACCGACAAAACCGCGATCCAAACCGCCAGCCACCACCTCACCTTGCACCCCCTTTGGGTCTAGCCTACCGCTTGCGCGTGAGAAAGGGCGAAGCGTATAGTTCGGCCCAGGATGCGGGGCCTCTTTTTCGGCTAGGGGCGCGGGAAGCCCAGGCTTCCCGCGGGGCGGCTTCGGCCGCCCCCGCGCTTTGGAGGACGCCATGCTCGAGGACTGGCTGATCGAGGTACGGGCCGCCCCCACCCTGGAGGCGCTGGAGGCCCTCCGGGTACGGCTTCTGGGCAAGAAGGGCGAGCTCACCCAAAAACTCAAGGCCCTCAAGGACCTCCCGCCGGAAAAACGCCGGGAAGAGGGCAGGAAGCTGAACGAAGCCAAGCGCGCCCTGGAAGCTGCCATCAAGGAGCGGGCCGAGGAGCTAAAGCATGCCGCCATCGAGGAACGGCTCCGGGCCGAGGCGGTGGACGTCACCCTGCCCGGGCTCGGCTTCCCCGCCGGCAACCGCCACGTCCTCACCCAGGTGATGGGCGAGCTGGTCGGCGTCTTCGAGCGCATGGGCTACCGGGCGGTGCTGGGGCCAGAGGTGGAGGAGGAGTTTTACAACTTCGACGCCCTGAACATTCCCCCCTACCACCCGGCCCGCGACATGCACGACACCTTCTGGCTCAAACCCGCTCCCGGCTTCGAGGCGCAGTTTGACCGCCCGCTTCTCCTCCGCACCCACACCAGCCCGATCCAGGTCCGCTACATGGCCAGCCACACCCCGCCCTTCAAGATCGTCGCCCCGGGCAAGGTCTACCGCCACGAGGCCACCGACGCCACCCACGAGGCGATGTTCCACCAGCTCGAGGGCCTGGTGGTGGGCGACGCGATCACCATGGCCGACCTGAAGGGCGCCCTCCTCTCCATGGCCCGGGCGCTCTATGGCCCCAGCGCCCGCGTCAACTTCCGCCCCAGCTACTTCCCCTTCGTCGAGCCCGGGGTGGAGTTCGAGGTCTGGTGGCAAAACCCGAAGACCGGGGAGGGCCAGTGGCTCGAGCTGGGCGGCGCCGGCATGGTCCACCCGGCGGTCTTCCGGGCGGTCGACGACCTCCGCGAGGAAAAGGGCCTGCCCCGGCTCTATGAGGGCAAGACCGGGTTCGCCTTCGGCCTCGGCGTCGAGCGCATCGCCATGCTCCGCTACCAGATCCCGGACATCCGCTACTTCTTCCAAAACCGGCTCCGCTTTCTGGAGCAGTTTCGGGAGGAGGTCTAACGATGCGCGTGCCCTATAGCTGGCTCAAAGAGCTCTTGCCCGAAGCCCCAAGCCCGGAGGAACTCGAGGCCGTCCTCGCCCGCCTCGGCCTGCCGGTGGAGGAGGTCGAGCGCATCCCCGCCCCGCCCGCCGGGGTGCGCTTTGCGGTAGTGAAATCGGCCGAGCCCCTCCCCGGCACCGCCCTCAAAAAACTCGTCCTCGACGCCGGCCGCGAGGTGGTCGTGGTGAGCGGGGCGGAAAACGCCAAAGCCGGCGTCGGGGTGGCCTGGGCCGAGCCCGGCACCCGGCTTCCGGGCGGCCTCGAGGTCGGTGTCCGCGAGATCCAGGGGGTGCGCTCCGAGGGCATGGCCCTCTCCCCGGCCGAGCTCGGGGTCGGCGAGTACGCCGGCGGACTCCTCGAGCTTCCCGAAGACAGCCTGCCCCCCGGCACCCCGCTCCGTGAGGCCTGGCCGGAGGAGCTCGTCTTCGAGCTCGAGATCACCCCGAACCGCGCCGACGCGCTTTCCATCCTCGGGGTCGCCCGCGACCTGGCGGCGGCGCTCGCCCTTGAGCTCAAGACCCCGGACCCGAAGCCCCCCTTAAAGGACCTCCCCTTCCCCCTCGAGGTGGTCGAGGTCTGGGACGAAAAGGGGGCGGACCGCTACCTCGCCGCCTACGCCCGGGGGGTCCGGGTGGGCCCCTCGCCCCTTTTTGCCCAAAGGCGGCTTCTCGCCGCCGGCATGCGGCCGATCAACAACGTCGTCGACGCCACCAACTACGCCCTCTTGGAGCTTGGGAACCCGCTCCACGCCTTCGACAAAAAGGCCCTCTTTGAGGGCATCGTCGTCCGCCGGGCCCGCCCCGGCGAAGAAATCGTCACCTTGGACGGCGTCTCCCGCACCCTCACCCCGGAAGACCTCCTGATCACCGCCAAGAAGGGCGAGGAAACCCTCCCCGTCGCCATCGCCGGGGTAATGGGCGGGGAAAACAGCGAGGTCGGGCCCGAAACCACCGAGGTGATCCTCGAGGCCGCCCACTTCGACCCGGTCTCGATCCGAAAGACCGCCCGCCGCCTCGGCCTCAAGACCGAGGCCAGCTACCGCTTCGAGCGCGGGGTGGACCCGAACCTGCCGCCGCTTGCGGCAAGGCGTTTTTTAGAGCTCGTCGCCGACTGGGCCGGCGCCGAGGTGAGCGCAAACTGGGTGGACTTGGGCGGCGAAAAGCCCCGAAAAGAGGTCCCCTTCCGCCCCAGCTACACCAACCGCCTCCTCGGCACCGACTTCCCCGAGGACGATCAGAAGGGCGCCCTCACCCGGCTCGGGGTGATCCTCAAGGGCGAGGCCGAGCCCTACCGCGCCTACCCCCCGACCTGGCGGGTGGACCTCAACATCGAAGAGGACCTGGTCGAGGAGGTGGCCCGGATCCTCGGCTACGACAAGATCCCCGAGACCCTCCCCGAGTTCTTCCCCGCCCCCGACAACGAAGACGCCGACCGGGACTGGCGCGCGGAGAACGCGCTCAAACGGGCGCTTTCGGGCCTTGGCTTCCAGGAGGTGATCAACTACGCCTGGCTGGGCGAGGACGAGCTCCGCCTCTACCGCGCCCCGAAACCCCGGCTCCTCCTCGCCAACCCCATCAGCAGCGAGCAGGGGGCGCTCCGCACCGCGCTCTACCCGGGGCTTTTGAAAAACCTCCTCACCAACCGCGAGCGGCCGCACGCGCTGCTCTTCGAACTCGGGCGCGTCTTCTTAGACGAAGAGGAGACCCACCTCGCCGCCCTCCTGGCCGGCCCCTACCTCGCCCCCACCTGGCAGGAAGGCGTTGGCGAGGGCTACTACGCCCTGAAGGGCCTCTTAGAGGCCCTCGCGCGCCGGCTCGGCGCCCGGGTCGAGGTAGAGGCGGCCGAGTACCCGCACCTCCACCCCGGCATCTCCGGCCGCGTGCTCTGGGAGGGCGAGGAGGTCGGCTGGATCGGCGAGCTCCACCCCGAGCTGGCCGAGGCGCTGGAGCTCAAGGCCCCGGCCCTCTTCGAGCTCCGGCTGCCCCTAAAGCGGGGGGCGCGCGCGTTTAAAGACCTCCCCCGGTTCCCCGCCGCCACCCGCGACCTGGCGGTGGTGGTGCCCCAAGACACCCCCCACGCCGAGGTGGCCGGGGTGATCCGCTCCGCCGCCGGGGGCTACCTCGAGGACCTCGTCCTCTTCGACGTCTACGAAGGCCCGCCGCTCGCCGAGGGCGAAAAGAGCCTGGCCTACCGCCTGGTCTTCCGGGCCCCCGACCGCACCCTAAAAGACGCCGAGGTGGAGGCGTTCGTGCGGGCGGTGCTGGAGGCGATCGAGGCCCGGGGCTGGCGGATCCGCGGCTAGGGGGCGTAGTAGCGGACCACCAGCTCGGGGGCGTAGGTCGCGTACTCGCCGGTGGCCAGGTCGAGCCGGTCGGCGGCGCTGTCCCAGTCGCTTGCCACCTCGAAGGCAAAGCGGAGGTCGAGCCGGTCCGCGTCCTCGCCCCAGGCGGCGGCAAAGAGCGGGCTGACGTCGAGCTCGCGCCAGGCCCCGACCACCCAGCCGGGGGAAATCTCGAGCGGATTCCCCAGGGCGGGAGCCTGGTAGTCGTCCTTGTCGAGCCCGGCGCCCAGGTCCACCCGGGCAAGCGAGAGGGAGCCGAGGTCGGCCTCGGGGCTCCCGTACTTTGCCTTCAGCCAGACCCGAAGCCGCGCCTGGTCCAGCTCCACCGCCTCGGGTGGGAAATCGCCGAGCTCGAAGACGAAGAAGGCGCGGAGCGCCCGGTTTGAGGCAAAGTCGCCAACATAGGCGAGGATGTAGGCGGTGGCTCCGCTGGGGTCGTTGTTCACGTAGCCGAGGTCGCTCACCGCCCCGTCCAGCACCGGCGAGGAGGTCTTTTTCCACTCCAGCTTCCGCAGGGTGGCGAAGCGGGCCTCGAAGGCCTGGGCCAGCGGCGCCCCGCCGGCGCTCTTGGCCCCGGTGGAAAGCCGGTAGCGGTAGTACACCGGCTGATCGGTGTCGCTGTACCGCCAGGGCTGGCTGGGGGTCACCCGCATCCGGCGATCGCCGTCCTCCCAGGCAAACTGCACCGAAAGCGGCTTCCCGTCCGGGTCCCAGAGGCTAAACGCGGCCTCGGTGGCGGAGCGGTCCATGGACCGATCGAAGGTCACCACGATCGCCTCGTTCTTCCGTACCCCCCTGGCCCCGTCCGCCGGGTAGGCGGCAACGATCTGCGGGGGCGCCGCCGGACCCCCGCCACAGGCGACCAAAAACCCCAGCAAGGCCAGAATCCCTCCGTACCGTAAGCGCTTCATGCCTCCTTTCTGCCCCCGCCGCCGTCACCAAAGCGTCACCGACCAGGCCGTATACTCAGGACGTGCTCACCTGGCTCGACGTGCTGGCGATCTTTTCCGTCGCCGCCGCCACCGCGGTGGGAATCCGCAAAGGGGTGAGCTTTTTCCTGGTCTTTCCGCTGGCGCTGGGGCTTTTTGTGCTGGTCGTCTTCAAGTTCCAGCTGGCGCCGGTCTACTGGCCGCTGGTCGGCTTCCTGGCCGGGTTGCTGGCGGCTCAGCTGGCGGGCCGCTGGTACATCTACCTAAGCGGGTTCTGGGACGGCCTGCTCGGCGGCCTGGCCGGGCTGGCCTGGGGGCTCTTGATCGCGCTCTCGCTCTGGGTCGGGCTGCCCTCGGAGTACTCCTACGCCACCGGCGCCTATCGCTACCCCTCGCCCAAGCTCCCGCTGGCGATCCAGGAGGCGGTGGTCAAGAGTCCCTTCGCGCTGACGCTCTTCGACAAGGTCCAGGCGGTTCCCTACCTGCGGAGCTTCCTGCTCGAGGCCCAGCACCGCTAACCGGCCAGCTCCTTGGCCAGGTCCACCAGCTCGAGCCGGACCGGCTTCTTCTTGCTCACCGCCTCGCTCAAGGGGGTCAGCGTCACCTCCCCCTCGACCTCGCCGATCATCACCCCGCTGGTGCCCTCGACCAGGGTACGGGTGGCGGCAGCTCCCAGGCGGCTGGCGAGCACCCGGTCCTTGGCGGTGGGGCTACCGCCCCGCTGGATGTGGCCGAGCACGGTGACCCGGGCGTCGAAGCCGGTGAGGTCGTGCACCGCCCGGAAAAGCGCCTCCGCCCCGCCGGGGTAGGCGCCCTCGGCGACCACGATGATCGAGGAGCGCTTGCCCTTCTTGAAGGACTCGGTGATGGTCTCGGCGATCTCCTGAGGGCTGGTCGGCACCTCGGGCAGGGCGATGATCTCGGCGCCGCCGGCGATGCCCACCTCCAGGGCGATGAAGCCGGCGTAGCGTCCCATTACCTCGATGAAGAAGACCCGCTCGTGGCTGGCGGCGGTGTCGCGGATGCGGTCGATCGCGTCCAGGGCGGTGTTGACCGCGGTGTCGAAGCCGATGGTGTAGTCGGTGCCGTAGAGGTCGTTGTCGATCGTCCCCGGCACCCCCACCACCGGGAAGCGGTGCTCCTCGATCAGCTTCAGGGCCCCGCGGAAGGTGCCGTCGCCGCCGATGGCGACGAGCCCCTCGATGCCCGCCTCCCGGAGCTTCTCGGCCGCCTTGGCCCGCCCCTCCTCGGTCATGAAGGCCTTGGAGCGGGCGGTGAGCAGGATGGTGCCGCCGCGCTGGATGATGTTGGCCACGTCCCGGGGTCCCAGCGGCTGGAACTCGCCCTCGATCATGCCGGCGTAGCCGCGGCGGATGCCGATGACCTCGACCCCCATCCCGGCGGCGGTGCGCACCACCGCCCGGATGGCCGCGTTCATCCCCGGGGCGTCGCCGCCGCTGGTGAAGACCCCGATCCGTTTCATGCCCCCTATTTTAGGGCCAAGGCGTAGGCGCGGTTCTTGGGCAGGCCGGCGGCGAGTAAAGCGCCGAAGAGCTCCCGGCCGGAAAGCCCCATCTCGTCGCGAAAACGCCTGAGGAGCGCCTCCTCGTCCAGGGGCTTGGGCGGCGCCGGCGCCAGCACGATCACGAACTCGCCGCGGGGGTTTTGAAAGCGTTCCGCCGCCTCCCCCAAGGTCCCCCGGAAGACCTCCTCGTGGCGCTTGGTGAGCTCGCGGGCCACCGCCACTTTCCGGTCTTCGCCCAGGACCTCGGCGAGCTCTTTGAGCGTCTTTTTGAGCCGGTGGGGGGACTCGTAGAGGACCACGGTGCGGTCCTCGCGGGCAATCCGCTCCAGGCGTTCCCTTCGCTCCCGGCCCTTTTTGGGCAAGAAGCCCTCGAAGGCAAACCGGGCGGTGGGAAGCCCCGAGGCCACCAGCGCCGGCACGAAGGCGGTGGGCCCGGGGAGGGCAGTGACCTCGCCGCCCCGGGCCAGGACCCAGGCGGCAAGCTCGCTGCCGGGGTCGCTGATCCCCGGGGTGCCGGCGTCGGTGACGTAGGCCAGGTGGGGGTACTTTTCGAAGATCGCCTCCGCCCGGTCCAGGGTGTGCTGGTCGAGCCGGACGAGCGGGGTCTCGATGCCGTAATGGTCGAGCAGGGTGCGGGTGCGGCGGGTGTCCTCGGCGGCGATGGCGTCCGCCTCCTTGAGCGCTCTAAGAGCGCGCAGGGTGACGTCCTCCAGGTTCCCGATCGGGGTCGGCACCAAGACCAGCCGCACGAACTCAGTCTAGTCCCCGGGGCCGAGCTGGCTGTAGAGGATGGCGAAAAGCACCAGCGCCGCCCCCAGGATGCCCTGAGCCCCGAGCGCCTCGCCCAAAAGAAGGTAGGCGAAAAGCGCCGCCCAAACCGGCTCCAGCGCATAGATGACCGCCGCTTCGGCGGCCGTCACCCGGCTTTGCCCCGCCGAGATCAGCCAGGTGGCGAGCGCGGTGGCCACCACCCCGAGGTAGAGCACCGCCGGCCAGGGGATGGCGGCCGCCGCCGGCCGCTCCAGGCCGACCCAGAGAAAGGCCCAAAGAAGCACGCCGAAGACCTGTGCCAGCGTCAGCCGGCCGGCCCCCAGGGTGCGGGCGTAGTCCTCCAGGCGCAGGATGAAGATCGCGTAGCTGAGGGCGGTGAAGAGCGTCCAGAGGTCCCCGACGTTGGGCGGCCCGCCCTCGAAGGTAAGTAGCCCCACCCCCAAAAGGGCGAGCCCCGCCCCTACCCAGACCCGCCGCGGCACCGGCCGGCCCAAAAGCCCGGCGAAGAGCGGCACCAGCACCACGCTGAGCGCGGTGATGAAGGCGCTCCTTCCGGCGGTGGTGTAGAGCAGGCCGACCGCCTGGGTGCCGTAGCCGACCACCAGCCAAAACCCGAGCTCGAGGCCCGCCAGCGCCAGCCCCCGCCCGCCCCGGAGCCAGGGCAGGAAGATCGCCGCCGCCACCAGAAAGCGGAGCAGGACCAAGAGGCTCGGGGGAAAGCCCGCCACCGCCCCGCGGATGACCGCGAACGACGAGCCCCAGACGACGGTGAGCAAAACCAAAAGGAGCGCCCCCAAAAGACGCTCCCTGGTCCGGTCCATGGGCCCCCGCCTACGAGACCCCGGCCGCCTGCCGCTCGCGGTAGCCCCGGTACCAGCGCTCGAAGGTCGCCGGGCTCACCGCCCGGATCGCCTCGCGGTGGCCGTTCTCCTCCTCGATCACCACGCCGGCGGTGGGCGACCCCACCAGCTCGGTGGCGATCTTCCGCGCCTCCTCGTCCTTGGAAAGGTCGACCACTTCGTAGGGGACGCCCTTCATCTTGAGCATCATCTTGACGATCTCGCAGGGTCCGCACCCGGGAATCGAGTAAACCCTCACCATGGCCTATCCACCTTAGCGGCCCCCCGCCAAAAGGGCAAGCAGGTAGCCGACCAGGTTCAAGAAAAGGCTGAAGAGCACCGAGACCACCAGCATCGAGGTGATGGGGATGAAGATGAAGACCCCGTCCCGCTCGATGCGGATGTCCCCGGGCAGGTGGCCGAACCAGGCGAAGGCCCGGGGCAGAAAGAGCAGTAAAAGCCCCATCAGGACCAGCAGAAGACCGACCGCGATCAACCAGCGTCCCAGCTCCACCTCCCCATTATCCCGCGGTAGGCTAAAACCATGCAGTTCACGATCCGCGAGGCCAAAACCCTCGAAGACGCGCTCGCCACCGAAGAACTTCAGGTCGCCGCCTGGGGCTTCTCCGACCGCGAGGTGGTGCCCCACTCTTCGATGATCGTCGCCGGACACACCGGCGGGCTGGTGGCCCTGGCCTACGTGGACGGCCGACCGGCCGGCTTCGTCTACGGGCTGGCCGCCTGCGAGGGGGACCGCCGCTGGCTCCACTCCCACATGCTGGCGGTCCGGCCCGAGTTCCAGGGCAGCGGGATCGCCCCCGCGCTCAAGTGGTTCCAGCGCGACTGGTCCTTACAAAAGGGCTTTCCCCTGGTTACCTGGACCTTCGACCCCCTGCTCACCAAGAACGCCCGGCTCAACCTGGGCAAGCTCGGGGCCTACGCCGACACCTACTACGAGGACTTCTACGGCGTGCGCAGCGGGCTCTACGCCGGGCTGCCGGCGGACCGGCTCTACGTCAAGTGGGAACTCGAGGACCCCAGGGTCAAAGAGCGCGCCCGCGGCGTCGTCCCGCCACCACCCGAGCCCGAGGGCGAGCCCCTGAACGCCACCCGCGGCGAGGGGCTCGACCTGCGGCCGGAGGCGCTCTTCGAGCCCGAGGCGAAAAAGGTCTACCTCGAGGTTCCCTTTGACATCGAGGCGGTGAAAAAGCACGACCTCGAGCTGGCCAAGGCCTGGCGCCTCCACACCCGGGAGGCCTTTAAGAAGGCCTTCGCCCGGGGCTACCGGGCGGTGGACCTGGCCCGCAAAGGCCCCCGGGTCTTCTACCAGCTACAGCGCCAGCAAGCATAAAAGAAAGCCCCCGGCCGTTGGCCGGGGCTTTTTTGGTGGGCGACGGTGGACTTGAACCACCGACCTCACGCTTATCAGGCGTGCGCTCTAACCAGCTGAGCTAGTCGCCCGCCCAGCACCCTCTAATCTAGCGGGGATCGGCCCTTCGGTCAAGGCCTGGCGGTCGCCTCGGTGCGCTGGCCGACCGCGTCCACCGCGATGATCGTCGCCCGTTCGGCGGGAACCTCGACGTAGAAGCGCACCTCCTTGCCCTTGGGCAGGTTGAGCCGGCTGTAGACCTTGCCGTAGTGCACCACCACCCGGTCGACCTCGACGTCGTCGCTGGCCACCCCGACGATACGCAGCCGGCCGTCCACCCGCTCCACCCGCTCCAGGCGCACCTTGGGGGGGCTTTGATCGAGCACCAGCCTGAGCTCCCGCTCCCGGGAGAGCCCGCCGGCGTCCTCGGCGCGTAGCTTGATCCGCACCTCCCCCGAGCGCGGCGCCTGCACCTTGAAGCGAAAGCGCACCAGCTTCTTCCCCCGCTCGCTCTCGGGCAGGACCTCGGTGCCGCCGGCCTTGACGCTCGCCACCGCGGTGTCGTCGAAGGCGTAGCCCTCGACCACCGCCTCCTGCCCCTTGGCCACCGCCCCGCCGCTCGGGCGCACCACCCCCACCAGCGGCGGGGTCTCGTCCGGCCTGCCGCCGCAGGCGGCCAGGACGAGGAGCAAGCTAAAAAGTAGCGGGGCGTTCCTGTTCACGGCCGATCAACCACCGCCATCTTAAACAAAAAGGCGCGGGGCGAGCCCGCGCCTTCCCTTCGAGCTAGAAGCCTACTTGAACAGGAGGCCGACCTTGAAGTCGTAGCCGAAGTCCACGCCGGTGCCTCCACTCGCCAGGACCAGCATCGGGCCCAGCCCCAGCTCGCCGAACACCGCCAGGTCCGTGTCGGGCAGGCCGTACTCCACGCCGCCCATGCCGTGACCCTGGAGGAAGAAGACCCCGGTGTTGAGCACGGTGATCATCCCGGCCCCGAGGCCGACGCCGTAGTAGGCCTCGAGCTGCTGCTCGGGGTCGTCGCTGAGGCTGACGCGGCCCAGGATGTAGTCGATGCTGCCGCCGATGGCCAGACCCACGAACGGGGTGATACCGAGGCTCAGCCGGAGGTCGTCGTCTAGATAGTATTGCCCGCCGAGCATACCGTCGTAGCCATAACCAAAGTAAAAACCGTACTTGTTGGCCATCCCGAAGCTGGCGAAGGCCAACAAAGCGCTCGCGAAAAGGATCGTCAGTACCTTCTTCATAGCTACCACTCTCCTTTCTTACGCCCCTAAGGATACCACGGGGTCCAGGACATCTGCCATGAATATGGCCTTTCTTCAGGTCGTGTACTCGGCGTTGAAGCGAACGTACTCCTCGGTCAGGTCCGAGCCCCAGGCCTCGGCCTCGAAGGGGCCCAGGCGGAGGTTGGCGAAGACCCGCACCTCGGATCGCTGCATCGCCCGCACCGCCTCCGCCCGGTCAAAGGGCAGGGCGCCGCCGTCGTAGAGAGGGATGTCCTCGAGCTCGATGCGCACCCGCTCGGGGTCGAGCTCGGCGCCGGAGTAGCCGAGCGCCGCCAGCACCCGGCCCCAGTTGGGGTCGTTGCCGTAGACCGCCGCCTTCCAGAGGATGCTGCCGGCGACCGCCCGGGCGGCCTTGCGGGCGTCCTCCTCGCTCGCCGCCCCGGACACCTTCACGGTGATCAGCTTGGTCGCCCCCTCACCGTCGGCGGCGATCTGCCGGGCCAGCTCCCGGGCCACCGCCTCCACCGCTTCCCAAAAGGCCCCGCGCTCCACCTTGCCTTTCACGCCGCTTGCGAAGATCGCGGCCATGTCGTTGGTGGAGGTGTCGCCGTCCACCGTCACCTGGTTGAAGGTGCTACCTGCCACCTCCGGCCAGGTGGCACGGAGATCCTCCGGGTCCACCTCGGCGTCGGTGAAGAGGAAGCCGAACATCGTCGCCATCTGGGGGTGGATCATGCCGCTCCCCTTGGCCACCCCGGCCACCCGGGCCCCGCCCGGCAGGGTGACCTCGGCCATCTTGGGACGGGTGTCGGTGGTCATCAGCGCCTCGGCCACCGGGTCGGCGAGCGGTCCGAGCACGATCTGGGGTAAGGCCGCTTCGATCTTCTCGACCGGGAGCGGCACCCCGATCACCCCGGTGCTGGCGGTCAGCACCTCTTCCGGTCGGACCCCAAGTCGGAGGGCGGCGAGCTCGGCCATGCGCAGGTCGGCCGCCACCCCGGCCTTGCCGGTGGCGGCGTTGGCGTTGCCGGCGTTCGCCACCAGGCCCCGTAGCCCCCGGCCGCTGGCGTAGAGCTGCCGGCCCCGGAGCACGCACGGGGCCGCCGCCTTGTTGGTGGTGGCCACATAGGCCCAGGCCACCGGGACGCCAAAGCGCATGAGCACCAGGTCGGGGTTGCCCGAGGGTTTGATGCCGGCGCGGGTGGCGCCGCCGCTAAAGCCTTCCGGAAAGCGCATGCTTAAAGTTTAGGGCCAAATCCCTTCCCGCGAGAGCCCCAAGGTCTCGTCCAAACCGTAGACCGCGTTCAGGTTCTGCACCGCCTGGCCCGAGGCCCCCTTGATCAGGTTGTCGAGGGCGGCAAAGACCACCAGCCAGCCGGTGCGCCCATCGGCCCGGGCCGAGATCCAGACGGTGTTGGCGGCGTAGGTCCCCTTGGTCCGGGGAAGCGCCTGGGAAACCCGGACGAAGGGCTCGCCCGAATAGAACTCCTTTAAAAGCGAAAGCGCCGCCTCGGTGGAAAGCCCTTTTTGGGGCCGGAGGTAGGCGGTCACCAAAATCCCCCGGGTCATCGGCACCAGGTGGGGCACGAAGGTCACCTTGGCCGCTTCCTCAGGGCCCCAGGTCTCGAGCCAGCGGCCCTGGGCCCGGGCCCGGCCCAGGTTCTGCTCGATCTCGGGGGTGTGGCGGTGGCTGCCGGCGGGCTTATAGGCCTTGTAGTCCTCGTTGACCTCGGCGAAGGCGGTGCCGGCCGCCTCCCGCCCGGCGCCGGAGACGCCGCTGGCGGCGTTCACCACCGCCTCTTCCACCAAGCCCTCGGCGAAAAAGGGCGCAAGCGCGAGGCTCGCGGCGGTGACGTAGCAGCCGGGGTTGGCGACGAGTCTTGCACCTTTTAGCTCCTTTCGGTGGAGCTCGACCAGGCCGTAGCGGGCCTCCTTCAAAAGCTCCGGGGCCTGGTGGGGCATCCGGTACCAGGCCTCGAAGGTCTTTTGGTCGAGGCGGAAGTCGGCGGAGAGGTCGATCACCCGCTTGCCGGAAGCGACGAGGCCCGGGGCGAGCTCCATCGCCACCCCGTTGGGGGTCGCGAGGAAGACCACCTCGGCGTCCGCCACCGCGTCCTCGACGTCGGAAAAGCGCAGCTCCCCCTCCAGCTGGGGCCAGACCTCGCCCGCCGGCTTATTCGCGTGGGCCCGGCTGGCAAGGCCGCTGAGCTCGACCTCGGGGTGGGCCTTCAAAAGCCGGATCAGCTCGGCCCCGCCGTAGCCGCTGGCGCCGACGATGGCGGCTTTGATCACCGCGCCCCCACCAGGAAGCGAAGCGCCGCCTTGGCGGCGTGGAGCCGGTTTTCCGCCTGGTCGAAGACCCGGCTTCGGGGATGGTAGACGACCTCCTCGGTGACCTCTTCCCCGTAGTGGGCCGGCAGGCAGTGGAGGAAGGCGGCCGTGGGTTTGGCTTCCTCGAAGAGCGCGAGGTCCACGGTGAAGCCGGCGAAGTCCCGCCGCCGGCGCTCGGCCTCCTCCTCCTGGCCCATCGAGGTCCAGACGTCGGTGTAGACCGCGTCCGCCCCCTGGACCGCCTGGCGGGGGTCGCGGACGACCTCGAGGGGGAGCTCCTCCTCGGGCTCGTAGCCCTCGGGGATCGCCGCCACCAGCTCGGCGCCGAGGGGCGCCAGCACCTTGGCCAGGGAGGCGAGTACGTTGTTGCCGTCCCCCACCCAGGCCACCCGAAGGCCCTTGAGGTCGCCGAAGGCCTCCTCCAGCGTCATCGCGTCGGCCAGGGCCTGGAGCGGGTGGGCGCGGTCGGAAAGCGCGTTCACCACCGGAACATCGGCGTGCTCGGCGAGCTCCTCGAGGGTCCGGTGGCGATAGACCCGGGCGGCGATCCCGCCCACCCAGCGCTCCAGGTTCTTGGCCACGTCCCGGACCGGCTCGCGCTGGCCGAGGCCCACCCCCTTCTGGTCGAGGTAGAGGGGGTGGCCGCCGAGCTCGTAGACGGCGATGTCGAGGGTCGCCCGGGTGCGCAGCGAGGGCTTCTCGAAGATCAATGCCCAGGTCGTACCCGCGAGCTCCTGGCCCCGGTAGCCACTCGCCTTCATCCGGTGAGCGTCCGCGAGCAATTGCCTGAGTTCCTCGGGGGTCAGGTCGTCGACGTCCAAAAGATCCCGCGCCTGCATAAGCCGCAATCTACCACGCAAGTTTTTCCGCCGCCGAACTTGGTTTCAGCTTGAAAATATTAAGAGTTTGAACTATTCTTGGCCCGTGGCGCCGAACGGATTCCTGCAAAAGCTCTGGCGTGTCCAGCGCCGCCTGGTGGAAGACGCCCGCCCCTGCCTGGCCGAGACCGGGCTCGACCCCAAGCGGGCCTTCCTGCTGGCCCAGGTGGAGCGGGGCCTCCGGCCCGGCGAGATCGCCGACCGGCTGCACCTGCCCCCGCCCAGCGTGAGCCACCTGCTCGCCGACCTCGAGGCCGCCGGCTGGCTGGTGCGCGAGCCCGACCCCGAGGACCGCCGCCGCCAGCGCCTCCGCCTCACCGAGGCGGGAAGGGCCCGGCTCGAGGCCGCCCGCCGCTGCCTCGAGGCCGCGAGCGGCGCGCTCTTACAGGCCCTCTCCGAAGAGGAGCGGGCCACCCTCTTCGCCCTGCTCGACCGCCTGGAAGAAGAACCATGAGCGAGCGCCGCCGCACCATTCTCACCCTTCTTGGGGTCTTCCTGGGGCTCTTCCTCGCCGCCCTGGACCAGACCATCGTCGCCACCGCCCTGCCCAAGATCGTCGAGGACCTGGGCGGGGTGGACAAGTACGCCTGGGTGGCGACCAGCTACCTGCTCGCCTCCACCGTGGCGGTGCCCGTCTTCGGAAGACTGGCCGACCTGGTAAACAGCCGCACCCTTCTTTTCTGGGCCATCGTCGTCTTTCTCCTGGGCTCGGCGCTCTCCGGCCTCTCCCCCACGATGGAGGCGCTGGTGGGCTTTCGCGCCCTCCAGGGCCTGGGCGGCGGGGCGCTTTACGCGGTGGCGGTGACCATCATCGGGCTTTTGATCCCACCGCGGGAGCGGGGGCGCTTCCAGGGCGCCTTCGGCGCCGTCTTCGGGGTGGCCAGCATCGTCGGCCCCTGGCTCGGCGGCCTGCTCACCGACCACCTCTCCTGGCGCTGGGTCTTCTACATCAACATGCCGGTGGGGGCGGTGGCGCTTTGGTTCATCTGGCGCTTCATGCCCTCGGTGCCGCCCCGCTCGCGCCACCGCTTCGACTACCTGGGGGCGCTCCTCCTGGTCGCCTGGACGGTGCCGCTTCTGCTCGCGCTCTCCCTGGGCGGCACCACCTGGGGCTGGACCTCGCCCCAGGAGCTTTTGCTCTTCGCCGCCGCCGCCCTGGGCCTGGTGCTCTTCGTCTGGGTCGAGACCCGGGTGCCGGAGCCGCTTTTCGACCTCTCCCTCCTCAAGAACCCGGTCTTTCGCTGGGCGGCGGCGGCGCTTTTCTTCTTCGGCCCCGCCTTCCTCTCGGCAATGTTCTTCCTGCCGCTCTACCTGATCGAGGTCAAGGGGATCAGCGCCACCCACTCCGGCCTCACCCTGGTGCCGCTCACCTTCGGCGCCATCGCGGGGAGCATCGCCGGGGGCCAGCTCGCGAGCAGAACCGGCCGCTACAAGCCCTACATGGTCGCCGGCAACCTCTGGCTGCTTTTGAACTTTCTGGCCATGCACTACCTGCTCGACCTCGACACGCCGCTTTGGCTGGTGCTCCTGCTCATGACCAGCATGGGGCTCGGGCTCGGACCCTCGATGCCGCTCTACACCCTGGCGGTGCAGAACTCGGTCGAGCCCGAGCGCATGGGCACCGCCAGCTCGGCCACCCAGTTCTTCCGGCAGATCGGCTCGACCTTGGGCACCGCGCTGCTGGGGGCGGTGCTCGCCGCCAGCCTCCAAAGCGCCATCCAACGCCACCTGCCGCCGGGCGCCGAGGCGGGAAACTTCTCGCTCCGCGACCCCACGGCGATCACGAAGAGCTTTGAACAAAGCGAGGCCGAGCTCCTGAAAACCCTCGAGCGCGCCCTCGCCGGCGACCCCGAGGCCGTCCAGGCCTTAAAAGAAAACCCCCTGATCCCCGCGGACTGGAAAGGGATGCTGGGCCGGCCGGTGCCGGACGCGATGCGGGAAAAGGTCCTGGAAAAAGCCAAGGCAGCGATCCAGAGGCGGCTTTCCGAGCTCAAAAAGGAAATGAAGGCGGCCCTCGACCAGGCCATCGTGGTGGCCATCAAGAAGGTCTACCTCTACGGCGCCGGCTTCGTGCTGCTGGCCTTTTTCTTCACCCTCTTGATCCCGGACGCCGAGCTCAGGTCGAGACGGGCTTGACCCGCTCGCCAAGCCGCCGTTCCTCGCCGCGCCAGAGGCGCCGGATGTTGTCGCGGTGGGTGAAGAAGATCAAAAGCGCCATCAAGGCGAGGGTGAGGATCTCCCAGGTGGGGCGGCCCAGCGCCACCGCCAGCACCACCGCCGCCACCGCGCCGGTGAGGCTGCCGGCGGAGACGTAGCGGGTGAGCAGGATCACCGAGGCCCCGATGACGGCGGCGTAAAGGGCGAGCTCGGGGTCCAGAAAAAGCAGCGTGCCCAGGCTGGTCGCCACCCCCTTGCCGCCGGAAAAGCGCAGGGTGACGGGGAAGTTGTGCCCCAGCACCGCCGCCACCGCCACCCCGCCCAAAAGCCAGCCCTCGACCCCGAGGGTGCGGGCGATCCAGACCGCGATCCCGCCCTTGAAGATGTCGAAAAGCGCCACCACGATCGCCGGCCCCCAGCCCAGCACCCGCTGGACGTTGGTGGCCCCGATGTTCCCCGAGCCCACCTTCCGGAGGTCCACCTTGTAGATGCGGGCGACGATCACCCCGCCGGGGATCGAGCCGAAGAGGTAGGCGAGTAGGAGGACGGCGACCGAGACCGCGTCAAGCTTCATGCCTTGGGGATTCTACCCCGTTTTGAAGCCCGGCGAAGAGCCGCCGGATGACCTCCTCGAGGCCGGGCTCCTCCACCGCCAGGTCGCGCACCGGTAAGGTGGCAAGCGCCCGGGAAACCGCCTCGAGCACCCGCTCCCTCAAAACGAGCAGCCGCGCCTCCAAGGGCGTCCAGGCGACCACCTTCCCAAGGCCCTCGAGCCTTTCCTTCGCCACCGGCTCCCGGAACTTGAGAAGAAGCGCCTTCTCCGGCGCGGCCTTGGTCACGAGCCCGGAGAGCCCGCCGTCGTAGACGAGCCGCCCCTCGTGGATCACGAGCACCCGCTCGGCGAGCGCCTCGATGTCCGCCATGTAGTGGCTGGTAAGGAGCACGCTGGCCCCGGTCTCGTCGCGGTAGGCGCGGACGAAGTCGCGGATCGCCTTCTGACTGGTCACGTCGAGCCCCAGCGTGGGCTCGTCGAGGAAGAGCACCTGGGGAAAGTGAAGGAGCCCCACCAGGATCTCCGCCTTCATCCGTTCGCCGAGCGAGAGCTTGCGCACCGGTCGGGAAAGAAGCGCCTCGATCTTTAGCATCCGGGCAAGCCTTGTGGCCCGCTCGCGGGCGAGAGCGTCCGGCAAGCCAAAGGCCGCCGCCTGCAGCACGATCGAATCCCAGACCGCCAGGTCCCAGACGAGCTGGGTCTTGTTCCCCATCACCAGCGCGATCCGCTCCAGGAATGCCCTTTTGCGTTCGTGGGGCACGAATCCAAGCACCTCGGCCCGCCCCGCCGAGGGGTAGAGGAGCCCCGCGAGCATTTTGAGGGTGGTCGTCTTGCCCGCCCCGTTCGGGCCCAAGAACCCCACGATCTCCCCTTGGTGGAGCGTAAAACTCACCCCGCGGACCGCCTCCACGTGCACATACTCCCGGGCCAAAAGGTGCCGAAGCGTGCCCTTGAGTCCGGGCGCCTTTTTCGAAACCACAAAGACCTTGGTCAGGTTTTCCGCGACGACCGCCGGCATCCTTCCCCCCTAACTCGAGGCCGAGGAATAGCCCCGGAGCGCATAGCTAAAAAGCCCCCGCGAAAGCGCGAGTGCCGCCAAAAGCCAGAGAAAAAGCCCGAAAAGCCCCGCGGGCCCCACCCGCCCGAGCGCCAGCTCCGCCGGCCGCTCGGTGAGCCAGTAGAGCGGCAGCACCCAGGTAAAGAGCAGCCTGAGCGCGGGCCCGTAGGCCCGGGCGGGGAAGCTCCCCACCTGCAAGAACCCGGCCAGGAAGGCGACCGCGTTCTGCGCGTAGACCGACCAGAACGAGACCAGCGAAACGCCAAAGGCAAAGAGGTGGTACAAAAGCGCAGCGAGAAAAATCCCCGCGAGGTAAAGGAGAAGCTCCAAGGTCCCGAGCCCCGTCCGCGCCGCCGCCACCGCCGCGATCAGCCCGCCGGCGAGCAGGTCGGCGAGCCCCGAGAGCTCAAAGCGCTCGAACATCAGGAGAACCTGGGCGTCCAGGGGCTTCAAAAGCACGAAGTCGAGGGTGCCGAGCCGCACCCGATCGGAGAGCGCCACCACGTTGGGCATCACCACCCCCCGGTGGTAGCCGAAGAGCAGGGTCGCCGAGGCGAGCACGAAAAGGGCCTCGCCGTCGCCGTAGCCGCCGAGGTCGAGCCCGGCGAAAAGGGCGCCGTAGAGCGCGAAGACCCGCCCGCCGGCCTCGAGGAATGCGACCAAGAGCGCCAGCAAGAAATCCAGCCGGTACTCGAAAAGGGCCAGGGCACGGACCCAGAAGGTGCGAAGCAAAAGGCGAACGTAGCGCATCTACGCCCCCATGGCGCTAAAGCGCCGAAGCCCCCGCCGAAAGACCCAAAGGGCCAGGAGCATCACCAAGAGGGTCCATAGCGAAAGCAAAAGGGCCCCCTTCCCTAGCGGCGCCGGCATGCCGGCAAAGAGCGCCCCCGGCAGGTAGCCAAAGTAGGGGAAGGGGGTCCAAAAAAGCGCCTCAAAAACCCCCCGGGGCAGCACCAAAAGGGGCACCGCCACCCCGCCCAGAAAGACCCGGAGGACGTGCCAAAGCTCCATCAGCCCGGTGCTTTTTTCCAGCCAGAAGGAAAGCGAGCCCACCAGCACCCCGAGGAAAAACTCAAAGGTAAAGGCCATCGCCGCGAAGAACAAAAACCAAGGCAGCGCTGCAAGCGGCGCCGAAAGGACCTCCGGCACCACCGCCGCCACCGCCGCGGCCACCAGCAGGGTGAGGGGGAGCTGGGCAAAGAGCGTGCCCAGGTGCTCGGTGAAAAGGTCCAGCAATACGGGAAAGGGCCTCAGCAGAAGGGGCGCGAGGTCGCCCCGGAGGATCATCGTGGCCAGCAGGTAAGCCGACCAGGTGGTGTTGAACTGGGCGGCGAGCCAGGCGAAGAAGTAGTAGCGGAGGAAAGCTTCGGGGGGAAACCCGAGCCGCGGCTCGCCCCCCTTGGCCCAGAGCGCCATCCAAAAAAGCGGCCAGATCTGGGTCAGAACCCAGAAGAAGAGCTCGAGCCGGTATTCCAGCTGCAGCGCGTAATGGGTTTGGAGATAGGTGCCGATTCTCGAAAACCAATGCCTCACGTTCGTGCTCCTTTGCGAGCGAGCAAAGCCTCGTGCCTAAAAGCCGAAAGCGAAAGCCGCGTTTAGCGCACGAACGTGAGGATCATGGTGGACCGATTTTAAAAGAAGGCTTCCCTGTAGCGCAAGGGGACTAGCGCTTTTCCCGCCGCGCCCGCCAGATCGGCTCCTCGACCCCGAGCCGGTGGTTGACGGCGCGGGCGAGCACGAAGAGCAGGTCGGAAAGGCGGTTTAAATAGCGGATCGCCTCCGGGTTGACCCACTCCACCTCGGCCAGCGCCACCGCCAGCCGCTCCGCCCGGCGGGTGACGGTGCGGGCCAGGTGAAGCGCGGCGGCGGCCGGGTGGCCGCCGGGGAGGATGAAGAGCTTCAAGGGGGGAAGCTCGGCCTCGAGGCGGTCGATCTCGGCCTCGAGCGCGGCCACGTCGTCGGCGTCGATGCGCTCGAGGTAGCGCTCGGCGGGGCTGTTCTTCAAGGTGGCGAGGTCGCTCCCGAGCTCAAAAAGCCCCCGCTGCAGCCGGTCCAAAAGGTCGTCCAGGTCGGAAAGCTCGGCGGGCAGGTGGCTCCGGGCCAAGCCCAGGGCGCTGTTGGCCTCGTCTACGGTGCCGTAGGCCTCGACCCGGAGGGTGCTCTTCTTCACCCGCTCGCCCCCCACCAGGGAGGTCAGCCCCTCGTCGCCGGTTCGGGTGTAGATCGGCATCGCCGTCATCATAAATGGCAACCCGCCCCTAAAGGGGCGGGGCCAGGAGGGAGGGATTCATGGATCATCCGGGCGCGGCTAGGTAAAGCCTAGCGCCCGGGGATGGGGACAGGTGTCCCAAAATCTCGAAACCTTCGGGCTTTTTAAACTGGGTTCGTGCGCGCCACCTGGCTCGAAGTGGACCTCGCCCGCCTGGGCGAGAACTACCGCATCTTGAAAAACCGGCTTTCCAAAAAGACCCGGGTGATCGCGGTGGTCAAGGCGAACGCCTACGGCCACGGCGCCGTCCCGGTGGCAAAGAAGCTCCTTGAGCTCGGCGCCGCCCGGCTGGCGGTGGCCACCGCCGGCGAGGGGGCCGAGTTAAGAAACGCCGGCATCGGGGCCCCGATCCACCTCCTCGGGAGCCTCCACCCCCTCGAGGCCGAGGACGCCCTGAAGGCGGATCTCATCCCCACCCTGGCGAGCCTCGAGGCCGCCCGGGTCCTCGCCGCCCTCCGCCCCGGGGCCAAAGTCCACGTCAAGGTGGATACCGGCATGGGCCGGGTCGGGGTCCGCCCCGAGGAGCTCCCGGGCTTCCTCGCCGAAGTCGAGGCGATGGGGCTCTTCGTCGAGGGCATCCTCACCCACTTCGCCGTCGCCGACGAGGACCTGGCCTTCACCCGTTTGCAGCTGGAGCGCTTTCTCGAGGCCGTCCGGGGGCTAAAGAAGCGCTACCTTCTCCACGCCGCCAACTCCGCCGCCGTCCTCGCCGGCGTCGCCAGCGACCTCGACTTCGTCCGGCCCGGCATCGCGCTCTACGGCCTGCCGCCGGACCAAAGCCTAAAAAGCAAGCTCAAGCCCATCCTTTCCTGGAAGGCGCGGGCGACGCTTCTTAAGACCCTCTCCCCCGGCCACGGCGTCGGCTACGGCCTCACCTGGAAGGCGGAGGGCGGGGAAATCCTCGCCACCCTCCCCTTCGGCTACGCCGACGGCTTCCCAAGGGCGCTTTCGAACCGAGGGTTTCTTCGCCTGGGACAGGAATACCTCCCGGTGGTCGGCCGGGTGAGCATGGACCAGACCACCGTGCTGCTCAAAGCCCCGCCGCCCCCGGACGCGGTCTTCGAGGTGGTCACCCCCGACCTCGACCCTAAAACCAGCCTCACCGGCCGCGCGCTCGCGCTCGGCACCATCAACTACGAGCTGGCCACGCTGCTCTCTTCAAGACTTCCCAGGATGTACCATTAGGCCATGGCCCGAGGGCGCGCCGGTCACCGCAAAAAACGCCCCTTTCGCCATCCTAAATTCAAAGCGCGCAAATCAAGCCCCATCGCGAGGCTCGTCGCCCTCGCCGGCTCGGATGCGGTGGACTGGACTTTAGAGGAACTCTACGCTTACCGCCGCCTTGACCTCAAAGAGCTCCACTAGGCCTTCTTTAAAATCCGCGGCAGTTCCTCCTCAAGGCTCCGCCATTCGAGCTCGAAAACCCGCCGCATCGGCCCCGGGTCGGCGGTGCTGCCCATCAAGAGCATCCGGAGCTGGTCCCGGGTCAGGGGCGCGCCGGGAAGTCGGGAAAGAAGCTCGAAAAACCAAACCGGAAACGGAACGAGGGGCTTCTTCACCCCGAGTGCGTCCCGCACCAGGCGCACCAGCTCGCGGAAGGGGTACTCCCTGGGCCCCACCAGCTCGAAGGACCGCCCGACCGTCTCCGGCTTTTCCAGGCTCTGCCGATAGGCCCGGGCCACGTCGCCGGCCCAGACCGGGCGGAAGGGGTAAGCGCCGTCCCCGATCAGGGGAATGAAGGGAAGCGGCAGGCGGACCAGCCGCGGCAGGTCCTTTTCGAAGAACTCGCTCCCCTCGCCGAAGACCAGGCTGGGGCGGAAGATCGTCCAATCCAGGCCTCTTTCCCTTACGAGCTCCTCTCCCCTCGCCTTAGTCTCGAGGTAGGCGACGCCGGTGCCCGGCCGAGCCCCCAGGGCGCTGGTGTGAAGCAGCCTCCGAACGCCGCAAGAATGCATCGCCCTGACGATGTTCTCCACCCCGCGGACGTGCACCGCCTCGAAGGTCTGCCCCCGCTCGCGGATGATGCCGGCGAGGTAGGCCACCGCGTCTACGCCGCAGACGGCACCCCTTAACCCCTCGCCGCGGGCGGCGTCGCCCCGGAGGTAGCGAACGCCCCTCAAAGGCCCCTCCCCCCGCCGAGAGAGCACCCGGACCTCGTGGCCCTGGGCCAAGAGCTCCCGGGCCAGATGGGTGCCCAAAAACCCGCTCCCGCCAATCAACGAAACGCGCACCGTTTGCGTAAAGTATAGGGTAAGGTGAACCGCGCCCAAGACGGGCTAGAGCAAGCGGAAAGGGACTTTGCGCTCGCCGAGCTCGCGCGCCGCGAAGGACACCACGAATGGGCCTGCTTTGTCGCCCAGCAAGCCGCTGAAAAGGCCGCGAAAGCGCTGCACCTCTTTTATGGCCAGGAGGCCTGGGGTCATGCGGTCGCCAAGCTTCTTGATAAGCTTCCAATAAAACCCCCCTCAGAGTTGATTGAACGGGCCCGTTTTTTAGACGCATACTACGTTCCCACTCGTTATCCCGATGCCTTTCCCGAAGGCATCCCGGCAGAACACTACGGCCCTTTGCAAAGCGAGGAGGCGCTGAACCATGCCCACGCGATCCTTGAATTCGTCCGTGCTCAAATGGCCGAGCGCGGATGAGGTGGAAAAAGCCCTGCACGCTTGGGTGAAAACTTTAAATTTACCCGAGCTGGTTGCGCTCGGATATTTCGGATCCTATGCGCGAGGGGACTATGGCGTGGGAAGCGACCTCGACCTGGTTCTGGTCGTTCGGGAATCCCATTATCCTTTTGTCGAACGCGCCGCGCACCTGCCGCTGGAAAAACTCCCAGTCCCTGCCGAGGCCCTCGTTTATACCGAAGACGAATGGAAAAAGCTAATCAAAAGCGGCTCTCGGTTTGCCCAGACCCTGGCCCGGGAAACCCGTTGGCTCATTAACGCCACCGCCCCACCGGCCGAAAGTGACTAACGCAGGGGTGGGAAAAGGGGACGAAGCCGTGGTGCTCCAGGAAACCGGCGAAGGCCCCCTCGGCCACCGCCGTCACCCGGCGAAAGCGGCCCTTGGCGTGGCGCAGCATCCGCCGCAGGAGCCGCCCGGCGTGCCCCTTTCCCCGCCACTTGGGCACCAGGTAGAAAAGCCCGATCCGGCCCGCCCCCCAAAGGTCAGGGCAGGGCTCGAGCACGAGCGCCCCCACCCCCACCACCTCCGAGGCCTCGGCCAGAACCCAAAGCCCCTCGCGGGCGTCGGCGAAACCACCCCGCGCCACCAGCTCGGCCACCGCGCGCTCGACCTCGGGACACCCCTCCGTCCGGGCGGCGGAGAGCAGCGGCGTCCAGTCGAAACGGCTCGGCGCCCGCGGCTGGTAGAGCCGGGGAAACCCGGCACCCCGAATCCCGCTCACTTAAAGCGCACCCGGACCTCCTGGTTGCCGAAGAGCCCCTGGTAAACCACCCGCATCTCGCTCCCGGGCCGGGGAAGCAAAGGCTTGCCCAGGCTACCCAGGCTGACCAGGTCGCCCGCCTTCAGGGCCTTGCCGCTGGCTCTTAAGTGATCCACGAGCCAGAGCACCGCGTTCAGGGGGTGCCCCAGGATCGCCTTGCCGGGCGCGCTCAAGACCTCCTCGCCGTCCACGAAGACGTGCACCTGCATCGCCGCCAGGTCGCCGGCCGCCAGACGCCCGGTAGGGATCTCCGCCCCCATCACCCCGAGCCGCGCCCCCACGTTGATGGCGGCGATGACCGGGGCGGTAAGGGGGTCGCCCTTGCGCACCAGGAGGTCGGGCAGTTCGATGAAGGGGATCACCGCCTCCAGGTGGTCCCAGACCTCCTCGATCGAGGTCGCCTGATTGATCCCGGCGTCCTTGACCCGCACCAGGAGGTCGGCCTCGGCGATGGGGCGGGCGCCAAAGCGAGCCGGTACCTCGGCCCCGTTTCTCAAGAGCATCCGCTCCAGCAGCTGGCCCCTTATGGGCTGGTCGACGCCGAACTTCTGCTGCACCGGCTTGCTGGTGAGCCCCACCTTGTAACCCACCACCGGCCCCAGAGGAACCGAGAGCCGCTCGACCAACGCCTCTTGAACCCGGTAGCCCTCGTCCAAGGTCGCGACCTCCGGCGCCACCGCCGGCACCCTGGCCATGAAGGCGACGTAGAGCGCATCGGCGATCGTCCCCACCCCGGCGAGCGCCAGGGCCAGGAGCAACCCTGCCCAGACCGCAAACTTTTTCATAACAAACGCATTTTATCGCGGTCCCTCCCCCCGGTACCAGACCACCTCGACCCGCTCCAGGGTCACCAGGCCCTCGCCGATCATCTCGTCGAGCAGCGGCAAGAAGGCCTCGATCTTTTCCGGAACGTCGACGATCTCGATCATCACCGGCAGGTCCTCGGAGAGCCGGAGCACCCGGGCGGTGTGGATGCGGGAATGCCCGCCGAACCCCATGATTCCCCGAAAGACCGAGGCCCCGGCGAGCCCCGCCTCGCGGGCCTTCAGGACGATCGCCTCGTAAAGCGGGCGGCCCTTGTAGCGGTCGGCCTCGCCGACGAAGATCCGGAGCAGCTTCGCTTCCCCTTTCAGTCCCACGGCTACCTCCCCCCAAGCCAGACGCCAACGAGCGCCGCCAAAACCCCGAGGAACAACGACCCGAGGGCGTAAAGAAGCGCCCAGCCGACGGCGCCCTCGCGCAGGAAGGCGAGGGTCTCGTAGCTCAGCGTCGAGAAGGTGGTAAAGGACCCTAAGAGGCCAACGGCCAGAAAGACGCGAAACTCCGGCGAGACCACCCCGGAAAGCGCCGCCTCGTAGAGGAAGCCCAAAAAGAAGCTGCCCGCGACGTTGACCGCCAGTGTCCCCCAGGGAAAGAGACCGCCGGCGGCCTGCTGCACCCAGCCGGCGACCAGGTAGCGCAAGAGCGCGCCGATCGACCCCCCCAGCGCAACGTAGAGATAGGTGACCACGGGGTCAGCTTACCCAAAAGCGGCGTAAGCTTTAGGGCGATGAACCCCTACGACGAACCCCTCTTCGGCGAGGCCGCCCCGGCGATCTTCCAGACCTCGCTCTTCGGCTTCGACACCGTCGCCGAGTTCGAGCGGGCGATCCAAGAAGGGGCTCCCTACTACACCCGGGGGAAGAACCCCACCGTCGCCCTCTTCGAAGCCGAGGTCGCCCGGCTCGAGGAAGCGGAGGCGGCCAAAGCCTTCGCCAGCGGCATGGGCGCGATCGCGGCGGCGCTCTTTGCCTTCGTGAAGCCCGGGGACCGGGTGGTGACCAACCGGCCGGTCTACGCCGGCGCCCACAACCTGCTCACCGGCGTCCTCAAGCGCTTCGGGGTCGAGACCACCTTCGTCGACACCCGGGACACCGAGGGAATCCTCCGGGCGATCCCGGGGGCGCGGCTCCTTTACCTCGAGTCCCCGGCCTCCTACACCTACGAGGTCCTGGACCTCGAGCCCATCGCCGAGGCCGCCCACGCTGAGGGCGCTTTGGTCCTGATCGACGCCACCTACACCGCCGGCGTGCTCGCCAAACCCCTAAAGCACGGCGCCGACCTGGTGCTCCACTCGGCCAGCAAGTACTTCTCCGGCCACTCCGACGTGATCGCCGGGGTGGCGGCGGGACGGGCCGAGCTCATCGAAGCGCTGAAAGAGCCCTACATGCTGCTCGGCGCCAAGCTCGCCCCCTTCGAGGCCTGGCTGCTGGTCCGCGGGCTCCGCACCCTGGAGCTACGGCTCGCCCGCCACCGCGAGACCGCCGCCCGGGCGGCCGAGTTCTTGAAAAGCCATCCGGCCGTCCGCCGGGTCTACTGGGCCGAGGACGACCCCCTGGCGAAGAAGTACCTGAGGCACGGCGCCAGCCTGGTCTCGGTGGAGCTGGAAGACGAGGCCGCCGCCCGCGCCTTCGCCGACCACCTCAAGCACTTCAAGGTGGGGGTCTCCTGGGGCGGCCACGAGTCGTTGGTGCTGCCGCTCTTCGCCCAGCCCCGGGTGGCCCGGGCCTACGGCTTCCCGAAGGGCCTGGTGCGGATTCACTTCGGCCTCGAGCCCACGGAAGAGCTGCTTGGGGACCTCGAGCAAGCCCTATCCCGAGTATCCTGACTGGACCACTAGACTTTAGCGGAATTTGGGATTAGACTCCGCCCTGAGGAGGGCGGAATGGCAAACCGGCTCGAGATCCAAGACCTCTGGGCTTCGCACGAAGGAAAGATGATTCTGAAGGGCGTGAACCTGGTCCTTCCCCTAGGCGAGGTGCACGCCCTCATGGGCCCCAACGGGGCCGGCAAGAGCACCTTGGGCAAGGTCATCGCCGGCGATCCCAACTACCAGGTGGAAAAGGGGCGCATCCTCCTGGACGGCGAGGACATCACCGACCTCCCCCCCGAGGAGCGGGCCAAGCGGGGACTCTTCATCGCCTTCCAGTACCCGGTCGAGATCCCCGGAGTGCAGGTGGCGAACTTCCTGCGCCTGGCGCTCAAGGAGCGGACCGGCGAGGAACCGCCGATCCACGAGTTCTACCAGCGGCTCAAAGAGGCGATCGAGCTCCTCGACTGGGACGAGGAGGTGCTCTCCCGCTACCTGAACGAGGGCTTTTCCGGCGGCGAGAAGAAGAAAAACGAAGTCTTGCAGCTCCTCGTGTTAAAACCCCGCTACGCGATCCTCGACGAGACCGACTCCGGCCTCGACATCGACGCGCTCAAGGCGGTGGCTCGGGCGGTCAACGCCCTTCGCGGCCCCGAGTTCGCCGCCCTCTTGATCACCCACTACCAAAGGCTGCTCAACTACATCGAGCCCGACCGGGTGCACGTGATGATGGACGGCCGCATCGTGCGCTCGGGCGGCCCCGAGCTCGCGAAAGAGCTTGAAAAGCGCGGCTACGACTGGTTGCGGGCGGAGGTGTCGGGTGCCTGAGGAACTCAAGCACATCGCCGACGACTACCGCTGGGACTTTAAAGACGAGGTCGAGCCCGAGCTCGCCCTCAAAGGGCTTACCCCGGAGACGGTGAAGAAGATCTCCGAGGCCAAGGGCGAGCCCGCCTGGATGACCGAGTTCCGCCTGAAGGCCCTGGAGATCTTTTATAAGCTCCCCTGGCCCAGCTGGGGCCCCGACCTCTCCGAGCTTAAAGAAAAGCTCGACGAGTTCTACTACTACGTCAAGCCCCCGACCGGAGGGCCGGCGAAAAGCTGGGACGAGGTCCCCGAGGAGATCAAGAAGACCTACGAGCGGCTGGGGATCCCCGAGGCGGAGCAGAAGGTGCTGGCCGGTGTGGGGGCGCAGTACGACTCCGAGGTGGTCTACCACAGCGTCAAGGAGGAACTCGAGCGCCTGGGGGTGATCTTCGTCTCGATCGAGGAGGGACTCAAAGAGCACGAGGAGCTCTTCCGACGCTACTTCGCCAAGCTCGTCCCCCCCACCGACAACAAGTTCGCCGCCTTGAACTCGGCGGTCTGGTCCGGCGGCTCGTTCGTCTACGTCCCCCCCGGGGTCGAGGTCGAGGTGCCGCTCCAGGCCTACTTCCGGGTCAACACCGCCGGCTTCGGCCAGTTCGAGCGCACCCTGATCATCGTCGACGAGGGCGCCAAGGTGCACTACATCGAAGGCTGCACCGCGCCCCTTTACACCACCGAGGCGCTCCATACCGGGGTGATCGAGATCTTCGTCCACAAAAACGCCCACTCCCGCTACACCACCATCCAAAACTGGCCCACCAACATGTACAACCTGGTCACCCAGCGGGCCCGGGTCGAGGAGGGCGGCTACCAGATGTGGCTGGACGGCAACCTCGGCTCCAAGGTGACGATGAAGTACCCCTCCTCGATCCTCCGGGGCCGGGGGGCGAGGAGTGAGGTGCTCTCGATCGCCTTCGCCAAGACCGGCCAGCACCTGGACACCGGCGCCAAGCTGATCCACCTGGCCCCGGACACCTCGGGCCGGATCGTCTCCAAGTCGATCAGCAAGGGCGAGGGGCGCTCCAGCTACCGCGGCCTGGTCAAGGTGAGCCCCCGGGCCGACCGGGCCAAGGCCAACGTCGAGTGCGACGCGCTCCTCATCCACCCCGAGTCCAAGACCGACACCTACCCCTACATGGAGATCGAGAACGAGACCGCCCAGATCGGCCACGAGGCCACCGTGAGCCGGCTGGCCGATGATCAGCTCTTCTACCTCGAGACCCGGGGCATCCCCGAGGACGAAGCGGCGGCCCTGATCGTGCGGGGATTTCTGGAACCGGTGACCAAGGAGCTGCCCTTAGAGTTCGCGGTGGAGCTGAACCGGCTCATCGAGCTCGAGATGGAGGGTTCGGTGGGATGATGACCGTAAGCGCGTTGGACCTGGAAACGCCCCTTTCGGCCCTCGACGAACCCGCCTGGCTCAAAGAAGAACGCGAGGCCGCCCGGGCGCTTTTCGCCCGCCTGCCCTGGCCCACTGCCAAGGACGAGTCCTGGCGCTACGCCGCCGGCCGGCTGAAAAGCGTGCCCTTCGACTGGCCGCTCGCCCTTCCCCGGGGGAAGACCCTGCAAAAGGAGGAGCTCCCCGAGGCGGTGCGCGAGCGGCTTAAAGGAGCGGAGTACGCCGGGCTCTTGGTCTTTTTGGGAGCCGACCTCGCCTACGCCGAGCTGGACGGTGATCTTAAGGAAAAGGGCGTCCTCTTTACCGGCCTCCTCGAGGCCGCCCGCCGCCACCCCGAGCGGGTGCGGGAATCCCTCTACCGGGCGGTGCCGGCTAAGGACGGCAAGCTCCCCGCCCTGATGGCGGCGGCCTGGACCCACGGCGCCTTTCTCTACCTGCCTAAAGGGCTGGAGGAGCCCCGGCCCTTCTTTGCCTTCTTCTTACACGAGGAGGGCACCCTCTCGGTCGGCCGTACGCTCGCCGTCCTCGAGGAGGGCGCCCGCGCTTCCTACGTCGAGGAACACCTGGGCGAGGGGGCCCACCTGGCCGCCAGCGAGCTCTTCCTTCGCCCCGCCGCCCACCTGGTGCACGCCCACGTCCAGACCCAGGGGGAGAAGAGCTACCACCTCTACCGCCAGCGGGCCCTTTTGGAAAAGGACACCGGCCTCCGCGACCTGACGGTGAACCTGGGGGCCGACTTCGCCCGCGCCGAGGTGGGCTCCGAGCTTTTGGGCCCGGGGGCCGACTCGGAGATGCTCGGGGTCTACTTCGCCGCCGGCCGCCAGCACCACGACCACGACACCCTGCAGCACCACAAAAGCCCCCAGGCGCGCAGCGACGTCTACTACAAGGGGGTGGCCAAGGACGAGGGCACGATCGTCTACCAGGGGCTGATCCGGCTTGAGCCCGGGGCCCAGAAGACCGACGCCTACCAGACCAACCGGAACCTGCTCTTAAACCGGGGCGCCCGGGCCGAGAGCGTCCCCAAGCTCGAGATCGCCGCCAACGACGTCCGCTGCTCCCACGGCTCCTCGATCGCGCCGATCGACGAGGAGGAGCTCTTCTACCTCCGCACCCGGGGCTTTTCCAAGGAGTCGGCGGAGAACCTGCTGGTCGCCGCCTTCCTGGAGGACGTCCTCGGCCGCATCCCGCTCAAGGACCTCGCCGATCACCTGGCCCGGGTGATCGAGGAGAAGGTCTTTCGCGAGCCTTTGCTAGCGGAAAAAGGGCGCTGAGTCCCACCAGGGCGGCGGCGAGAAGGAGCGTCCGCTCCCCCAGCGCCGCCGCCCAAAGCGCCACCGCGCCCGAACCCAGAACCTGCCCCAGGTTCCCCGCCGCCCAGCCGAGCGAAAACGCCCGGGCCAGGACGCCGGCGGGGAGCCTTCGTTGCAGCTCGGTGTCGAGGCCGAGGTGAAAAATCGAGTTCGCGACCCCCTTGAAAAACCCCGCCGGCAGGTAGACCGCGATCCCCCGCCCGAGCGCAAGCGCCAGGTCGCCACCGGCGTGGAAGAAGACGGCGGCGAAGGCGAGCCTGAGGGGCCAGAAAAGCCGCACCCGGGTGAAGACGAGCGAGGCCAAAAGCCCGCCGGCCCCGAGCGCCGAGAGCAAAAGCCCGTAGTCCCGCCCGCCGCCGGTCAAGACCGGCAGGGCGGCGTTCACCACCCCGCCCCCAAGCGCCACCAAGAAGACCGCCGCCGCCGCCCAAAGGACAAGGGGATAGGCAAAAACCTCGCGCCAGCCGCCGTGCGCGTCTTTTTCTTCCGGCCGCCCGACGAAAAGCCCGGCCGCAAGCAAAAGGGCAAGCACCAAAAGCCCGCCGGCGACGTAGAACCCGGAAAAGACCCCGAAGCGCTCCAAAAACGCCCCCGAGGCCGCCGGGGCGAGGACGAAGATCACCCCCGAGCCCGTCTGCCACAGGGCGTTGGCCCGCGAAAGATGCCCGGCGGGCACAAGCAGCGGCACCGCCGAGGGCACCAGCGTATAAAGCAGGTAGTCGGAAAGGGCGAAGGCCGCCCCCAAGAAAAGCCCGGCCCAAAGCTCCCTTTGAACGAGCAGAAGCAGAAGGAAGGCCGCCGGCAGCGCCACCACCAGGCGCAAAAGCCGCCCCCGCTCCGCCCGGTCGAGGACCGGGGCCAAGAGCGCTGCCGCCGGCAGCTGCACCCCGTTATAGAGCACAAAGTAAAGGCCCGAGAGTCGGGCTCCGCCGGCGGCCTCGAGCCAGGAGATCACGCTCAAAAAGGCAAACCACGAGGCCAGTTCGTAGCCCCAGGCAGCGGCGAAGAGCCGTAGTGGCATCCCGCCCGATTCTAGGGGCTCTTGGCCA
>JAMOVS010000114.1 GCA_027061845.1 Thermaceae bacterium | reverse complement strand
GCTTCCCAGGCCTCGAGCCTCAGGCGCATGCCCTTATTGTTGCAGCCGGGCGAGCGCTTCCTTGGCCTTTTTGTGCTCGGGATCGAGCTTCAAGGCCTCCTGGTACTGGGCGCGGGCGCCCTCGAGGTCCCCGAGCTTCTCGTTCGCCACCCCGAGCCAGTAGCGGTAGTCGGCGTTCTTCGAAGCCAAGACCACCGCCTTGGTGAGGTAAAAGCGCGCCTTCTCGGCGTCGCCGAGCTCGAGATAGGCCTGGCCCAGGTAGAAGTAGGCCTCGGGGTAGGCGAGCGGCGCCAGCTCCACCGCCTTCTTAAGGGCGGCGATGGCGCCGGCGTAGTCGCCCTTCTTGAGCCGCACCTGGCCCAGGTAGTCCCAGGCCAGGCTGTTCTTGGGGTCCATGCGGACCGCCTCGGTGAGCACCTCCTCGGCCCGGTCGAGCTCGCCCTTGACCGCGAGCAGCGCGCCCAGGCGGGCCCGCAGGTACGAGTTTTCTGGGGCCGCCTTGACCGCCTCCTCGAGGGCGGCGATGGCCTCGTCGAGCTTGCCCTGGCTGAGGTAGGCGAGGGCCAGGTTGTAGTGGGCGCGGGCGTTCTTGGGGTCGAGCTCGACCGCCTTCTTGAAGGCCTGGATCGCCCGCGCGTGGTCCCCCATCGCCTCCCGGATGAGCCCTTCCAGGTTGTAGACGGCGGGATCCTCGGGGGCGATCTTCTTGGCGTCGTTCAAAACGCTCAGGGCCTTGGACAGCTGGAGCTTCTTGAGGTTTTCGTCGTCGCTTTCGTTGGCCAGCTGGAGGTAGGCCTCGGCCAGGGCCAGGTAGGTGGGGAGGTACTGGGAATCCAGCGCGATGGCCCGCTTGAGGTTCTCGATCGCGGGGTTCAAAAGCCCCAGCCGGAGCTGCACCCGCCCCAGCCCGTAGAGCGCCCGGGGGTTGTTGGGCTCCTTCTGCACCGCCTGCTTGTAGGCGATGAAGGCGGCGTCGAAGGCCCCTTCGGCGAAATACTGGTTGCCCAGCAGCATCCAGGCCTCGGCGGTGAGTTCCTTGGCATTTTTGACGTTCTCGGTCCCCTGGGCGAGCGCGACGCCGGTTCCGGCCAGGACGAAGATCAAAAGGGAAAGAATCCAGTTCCGCATGCGTTCCTCCTAAAGGATGTACCTCGAAAGGTCCTCCCGCTCCAAAACGTCCGCGAGCCTCTCCTCTACGTAGGCCTCGGTGATGGGAACCTTCCCGAGGCCGGTTTCGAAACTCAGCTCCTCGAGCACCCGCTCGAGCACGGTGTGGAGCCGACGGGCGCCGATGTCCTCGAGCTCCTGATTGGCGCGGTGGGCGAAGCGGGCCACCGCCCGGATCGCCTCCGGGGTGAACTCCACCTCGGTGCCGTCGGCGGCGAGCAAGGCGGTGTACTGACGGATCAGCGAGGACTCAGTCTGGGTCAGGATCCGTTCGAAGTCCTCGGCGGTCAGGGGTTTCAGCTCGACCCGAATGGGGAAGCGACCCTGGAGCTCGGGGATCAGGTCCGAGGGCTTGGCCACGTGGAAGGCGCCGGCCCCGATGAATAGCACGTGCTCGGTGGAGATCGGCCCCAGCCGGGTGTTGACCACCGTGCCCTCGACGATGGGCAGGAGATCGCGCTGGACCCCCTCTCCGGAGACGTCCGGGCCCTGGATGCCCTCGCGGGAGGCGATCTTGTCGATCTCGTCGAGGAAAACGATGCCGTCCTCCTGCGCCCGGCGGGCCGCCTCCTGGCTGACCTCCTCCTTGTCCACCATCGCCTCGGCGACCTGGTTCTTGAGCGCTTCCCGGGCCTCACGCACCCGCATCCGCCGGCGCACCCGGCGCTTGGGGATCAAGCCGGTGAGCATCTCGGAGAGGCCCTGCATCATCTGCTCGCCCCCGAGCATGCCCATGAAGGGGAGCTTCTGCTCCTCCGCCACCTCGATCTCCACCAGCCGCTCGTCGGCCCGACCGGCGGCCACCTCGGCGTAGGAGGTGCCGAGCATGCTCGCGAGCTCCTCGTTGGCCCGGCGGGTCGCCTCCTCGGCCACCGCCTCGGTCTTCTCCCGCATCACCAGCTGGTAGGCCACCTCGGCCAGGTCGCGGACGATCGAGTCGACGTCGCGGCCGACGTAGCCGACCTCGGTGAACTTGGTGGCCTCGATCTTCAAAAAGGGCGCCCGGGCCAGACGGGCAAGCCTGCGCGCGATCTCGGTCTTGCCCACCCCGGTGGGCCCCATCATCAAGATGTTCTTGGGAAGGATCTCTCGGGCAAGCTCCGGGGGAAGCTTCTTGCGGCGGTAGCGGTTCCTGAGCGCCACCGCCACCGCCCGCTTGGCCTCGTCCTGGCCGATCACGTACTTGTTCAGCTCGGCGACGATCTCCCGGGGGGTCAGCTCGGTCATTGGTCTTCTCCTACCGTAAGCACGGTGATCTCGCCCCCGGAGTAGAGGTCGATTCCGGCCGCAATCCGAAGCGACTCGCGGGCGATCTCCGGGGCCGAAAGCGGGGCATGACGGAGCAGGGCCTTGGCCGCGGCCAGGGCGTAGGGGGCCCCGCTGCCTACCGCGACGGCGGCGTCGTCGGGGGCCAGCACCTCGCCGGTACCCGAGAGCAGGAGCATCCGCTCGCGGTCGGCGACGATCATCATCGCCTCGAGCTGGCGCAGGATCTTGTCGGTGCGCCAGAGCTTGACCGTCTCCACCGCCGCCCGCTGCAGGTTGCCGCGGGCCGCCCGCAGCTGCTCCTCGAACTTCTCGAAGAGGGTGAAGGCGTCGGCGACGCTGCCGGCGAAGCCGGCCAGCACGCCGCCCTCGAGCGCGCGGACCTTGACCGCGTTTTGCTTCATGATCGTCTGCCCCAGGGTGACCTGGCCGTCGCCGGCGAGGGCGGTCACGCCGTCCTTTTGCACCGCCAAGATGGTGGTCCCGTGAAGCGCCGGCATCAAGGTGAGGCTACCGGGACGGGGTTAGGTGGCGGTGAGAGCAAAGCCCTCTTCGTTAAGCCAGTTCTCGAAGGCGGAAAGTCCCCGGGTGAACATCCGCCGGCGCCGCTCCTTTCGGGGCAGTCTTTCCGGCCAGGCGGGCACGAGGCCCCAGTTCGCGTTCATGGGCTGGAAGTTTTCCGGGTTGGCCTCGGCCAGAAAGCGCACCAGCCCGCCGAGCATGCTGGCCTCGGGGGGCACCGCCGGGGTCCCTCCCCGGGCGAGGCGGGCCGCGTTCTTGCCGGCGAGCCAGCCGGTGGCGGCGGACTCCAGGTAGCCCTCCACCCCGGCGAGGACACCGGCGGCGAGGACCCGGGGCTCGTCCTTGAACTGAAGCGTCTTCGAAAGGAGCTTCGGCGCGTTTAAGTAGGTGTTCCGGTGCATCACCCCGTAGCGGACGATCTCGGCCTGTTCGAGGCCGGGAATCGCGCGCACCAGCTCCTTTTGGTCGCCCCACTTGAGCCCGGTCTGAAAGCCCACCAGGCTCCACATCCGCCCCGCCTTGTCCTCGCGCCTGAGCTGCACCACGGCGAAGGGCCGCTCCTTGGTGCGGGGATCGAAGATCCCCACCGGCTTCAAGGGCCCAAAAAGCGGGGTCTGAAAGCCCCGGCGGCCCAGCTCCTCGATCGGGATGCAGCCCTCGAAGAACTCGAGCTTTTCCCACTCGTGGGGGGTGTGGCGGCGGGCCCGGGTCAGGATCTCGTAGAAGCGGCGGTACTCCTCCTCGGTCATGGGGCAGTTAAGGTAGTCGGGGCTTTGGTCGTAGCGGCCGGCGAAGAAGCACTTTTCCATGTCGATCGACTCAAAGAGCACCACCGGGGCGGCGGCGTCGTAGAAGGCCAGGAAGTGGTCGCCAAAGCGGCGCCTTAAGGCCTCGGCCAGGGGGTCCGAGGTCAGGGGACCGGTGGCCAGCACCACCGGACCCCCCTCGGGAATCTCGGTGACCTCCTCGCGCACCACCTCGATCAAGGGGTGCCTTTCCACCGCCTCGGTGATCCGCTGGGAGAACTCCTCGCGGTCGACCGCGAGCGCCCCGCCGGCGGGCACCCGGGCGGCGTCGGCGGCCTCCATCACCCCGCTTTTCGCCGCCCGCATCTCGGCCTGCAAAAGCCCCTTGGCGCTGGTCTCCCCCTCGGCCCCGAGCGAGGTGGAGCAGACCAGCTCGGCCAGCTTCCCGGTTCGGTGCGCCGGGGTCAGCTTTTTCGGGCGCATCTCGTAGAGCCGGACCGGCACCCCCTCCCGGGCGGCGGCCAGCGCCGCCTCGCTGCCCGCGAGCCCTCCCCCTACGACGTGAACGACCTTCTCCACGATCGTTAGACCCTACCAGAATTTCCCCCCGCGGGAAAGGTGCCTTGGGTTAGAATGGAAACATGGCAAAAGGATTCCAGGATCTATTGGGGACGCTTTTGGCGTCGGGACTGGCCAAGCCCGAGGTGCTCGAGGGCGCGGCGAAGAAGCTCGGCCTGGGCGACCTGGTCGGGGAGCTCCTCAAAGGAGGCGGCAGCGGTAGCGGTGGCGGCGGCGGGCTCGCCGGCATGCTGGGCAGCCTGCTCGGCGGTGGCCGGGCGCCGTCGTCCCAGGGCGGCGTCAACCCGCTGGAGCTGATCACCCAGCTGGCCGGCGGGGGTCAGGCGGCGCCGGCGGTGGACCCCGAGGAACGGGCCAAGACCCTGCTCCTGGCCATGATTCTCGCCGCCAAGGCCGACGGCAAACTGGGCCCCGAGGAATACGACCGCATCATTCGCAAACTGGACGAGACCGACGCCTCCCCCGAGGTGCGGGAGTTCGTCTACCAGGCGATGGCCGAGGCCAACGACGCCGGCCCGCTGATCGAGGCGGCGCGGAAGGACCCGGCCCTGGCCAAGGAGATCTTCGCCGCCAGCGTGCTCGCCATCCGGGTGGACACGCCGGCGGAGAGCCGCTACCTGATGGACCTGGCCCGGGCGCTCGGCCTCTCCGACGCCGAGATCCGCGAGGTGCTGGCCCGGGCGGGGCTGGCTTAGGCAAAAGCGACCGGAAAGAGGGCCCCCGCGGGGGCCCTCTTTCATCAGCTGATCTTCCGGCCCTTTTCGTCGTACTTGTAAAAGCCCTCGCCGCTCTTCCGGCCCAGCAGGCCGGCCTGGACCATCTTCTTAAGAAGCGGCGAGGGGCGGTACTTGGAGTCGGAAAAGCCCTGGTAGAGCACCTCCATGATGGCGAGCACGGTGTCGAGGCCGATGAAGTCGGCGAGCTCCAGGGGGCCCATCGGGTGGTTCATGCCGAGCCTCATCACCGCGTCCACCGCCTCCGGGGTGGCCACCCCCTCGTGGACCGCCTGGATCGCCTCGTTCAGCATCGGGATCAAGACCCGGTTGGAGACGAAGCCGGGGTAGTCGTGGACCTCGACCGGGGTCTTCTTCATCCTGCGGGCGACCTCGAGGACGGTCTCGGTGGTCTCGTCCGAGGTCCGGTGACCGCGGATGACCTCGACCAGCACCATCAGCGGCACCGGGTTCATGAAGTGCATGCCGATGAACTTCTCCGGCCGGCCGGTGTAGGACGCAAGCTTGGTGATGGGAATCGAGGAGGTGTTCGAGGCCAGGATCCCCTCGGGCTTCACCACCCGGTCGAGCTCCTGGAAGACCTCGGCCTTGACTGCCTCGTCCTCGACCACCGCCTCGACCACCAGGTCGCAGTCGGCGAAGTCCTTGAAGGAAAGGGTGGTCTTGATGCGGCCGAGGGCGGCGTCGTGTTCCTCCTGGGTGATCTTGCCCTTTTCCAAGAACTTCCCCAGCGAGCGGCGGATGGCCGCGAGCCCCCGCTCCAGAAAGCGCTCCTCGACGTCCCGGAGCACCACCTCGAAGCCCGCCTGGGCGGCCACCTGCGCGATGCCGGAGCCCATCTGCCCGGCGCCCACCACACCGATCTTCTTGACCTCCATGTCGCCTCCTTTCCTAACCGAGGGCGATGTTGCGGCGCTCGGCCTCGGTGTAGAGGCCGTACTCCATGCCGTCCAAAAGCGCCTGCCAGACCGCCTGGATCAGGTCGCCGGAGATGCCGATGGTGGTGAAGCTGCGTTCGCCGTCCGAGAGGGTGATCGTGACCCGGGCCTTGAGGTCGCGGGTGCCCCGGGGGTAGAAGGTGCGCACCCGCACCGAGCGGAGCTCGAGGTCGCGGACGTAGCCGGCGAGCTCGCCGAGCCCCGCCTCCTCCTCCAGCATGGCGTCCTTCAAGACGGTAAAGAGCGTGCGCACCGGCCCGTCGCCCTCGGCGGCGACGTACTCGGTGCGGCCGCCAAGCTTGACCCGGAGCGAGGCCTCGACCACCGGCTGCAGCTTGCCCCGGATGACCTCGAAGAGCCGGAGCCTTTCCACCTCGATCCAGGGGCGGAAGCGCCCGGTCAGCTTGCCCAGGACGAGCTCGAAGCTGGCCTCGGCGTCCTCGTAGGTGTAGCCCTCCTTCTCGAGCCGGAGGAGCTCTTCCTTGATCCGCTGGTTGGCGGCGGTGTCCTCGGAGAGGTCGACCCCGAGCCTTTTGGCCAGGGCCTCGAGGTAGCTCGCCTGGGCAATCCCCGGGAGCAAGAGCCTCCGCTCGTTGCCCACCGCCTCGGGCGGGATGGGCTCGTAGGACTCGGGGTCGCTGAGCACGGCGGCGATGTGGGCGTGGGTGCGGTGGGCGAAGACCTTGTAGCCGACGAAGGGGTGGTAGTCGAGGTCGCCGACCCCGACCATGTTGACGATCTTGCGGGTGATCGGGGTCAGCTTCCTCAAAGCCTCGTCCGAGACCACGTCGAGCCCCATGCGGAGCTTCAGGATCGGCAGCAGGGTGGCGAAGTCGGTGATGCCGCAGCGGGCGCCGTAGCCGCCCACCGAGCCCTGGACGTGGCGGGCCCCGGCCTCGATCGCGCTCAGGGCGTTGGCCACCGCCAGGCCGGAGTCGTTGTGCCCGTGGAAGCCCACCGGCACCTCCCCCGCCAGCTCCACCACCGTGCGGGTGCTCTTTTCCAC